>MAYW01000039.1 GCA_001723765.1 Candidatus Scalindua rubra | reverse complement strand
GCCCAGTTTGTTGGGCGGATCGCAGCAAGGGCAGGCTTTTTTTGACTGGAAATTGTCGATTTAGAGACTGATAAATTAGCACATATGTGTTTTCACACACTCGCTAATTCTTCTTTGAGTATTTCTGCTGAAGGTATCCTGTTTGATTGATCCTCATCAATGAGACCCATAACTATTTCGTTCAATTTTTGCGGGATTGCATTGTTAATTTCTATTGGATGATTGTTTGTTTTTGTCCTTCGTTTGCCTGTCAATACTTCGTACAATAACAATCCAATCGAGTATAAGTCAGCTCTTCCATCAACTTTCACTTGTTTTAAAACGACCCTTTCACCTTTTCTGTCTGTGACATCTTTCAATAAGCTGTTCATCTGTTTTTGTTCCGGTGAGGCATATTCTTCGGTCATACCTTTTATAATTTCTCCTATTTTAATTGTCAGTTCCAGGTCGATTAGGCCAACTATTCCTGTGCTGGGATCCAGAATAAGATGGCCCGGCTTAATGTCAGTATGAGCATATCCATTTGAATGGAGATACTGTAAGGGATCAGCGACACTTGCAAAATATTTAACTACATTTTCCATTTCACCAGAATCGGGTAAACCATTCTGCTTATAATATTCTACTATGTCCTCACCTTCAAAATGCTTTAAGACAATGAAGTGCTCTTTCAAGACTAATTTATCGTTCTCAAACAATTTTTCTTTTCCACAATCATAACGTTTTGGAATCTGTGGATGAGAAAATTTCTTTAGCGCAACATACTCACTGTCATAACTGTAGGTCGGTGAGTACTTCACTCCCCATTCTCTGTTTCCCGGTTGAGACAGGACTGCATAATTTGCCCTGTGACCGGGTCTGTATTTAAAACTTTCAAATTGATATTTTCCTAATTTAAACATTTTATTTACTACCGAAAAAAATAATGAATGAAGTTTATATGTTTTATACATATTATTAAAAAGTACATTTCAATTCCTAAAAAAGCCTGTATCTTTTAAACAAAGATACAGGCTTGGTTTAATCTACTCTCATTTGAATGCTTATTCTAAATTAATCTGAATAACATGAAAGTCCATGTTCGTATAAATCAATTCCGGTGTTTTCTTCTTTAATGGGCACCCTGAGTCCTATTGTTTTCTTTAACAAGAGGAAGATTAAATAACCAGTTCCCAGTGTCCAGACTACAAGAGTAACACATCCAATAAACTGTGCCAACAATTGCCATCCGGAACCTGTTATCAAGCCCTTAACTCCCAAATAAGAACCGTCTGCAAAGATACCGACGGAAAGCAAACTCCAGAGCCCGTTTGCCCCATGTACGGAAATAGCTCCAATAGGGTCATCTATCCTTAATTTGTATTCCATAATATAAAAGCAAGTCCTAAAAATTAAGCCAGCAATTATACCAATAACTACAGCGGCCCAATGGGGTACGTAGGCGCCTGAAGCCGTAATTGCCACACAACCGGCCAGAGCGCCATTACATGCTATGACTATATCTGATTTCTCTGTTATAAAGTATGTCATGTATAAAAGTGTTATTGCTCCCGCAATTGTAGAAAGAAACATATTGGTTGCAATTATTGAAATCCTGAAATCAGATGCGGCCATTGTGCTTCCAGCATTAAAGCCAAACCAACCAAATAATAAAAAGAGTGTTCCAAGTATAATATAAGAGATATTGTGGCCGTGAATGATGTTTGGAGTGCCATCAGGATTGTATTTGCCAAACCTCGGGCCGACTATCCATGCCCCTACGAATGAAATTATACCTCCCATACCATGCACCACTCCTCCTCCAGCGAAATCCTTCATCCCTGAACCATAAGGAAGATTTGCAAGCCAGCCTCCACCCCATACCCAGTGGCCGTAAACAGGGTATAGGAACCCGCAAAGTATCATACAGTATATCAAATGAGCATGAAACTTGAAGCGTTCGGCAATAGCGCCTGCTACAATAGTACAGGTTGCTACCACAAACATCATATGAAATAACCATACCGATGATGTAGATACATCATAGGCATTACCGGCAAGAAAGAATCCACTAAAGCCAATAAAGATGTTTCCTTTGTCAATGCCCGGAGCAAGAAATGAACCACCATACATTAACGCAAAACCAAATGCCCAAAAGATTAAGGCGCCAACACAAAAATCCATAAAACTCATCGTCAGATAGTTTAATGTATTTTTCTTTCGTAAGAATCCAGCGCCCAAAAATGCGAAACCTGCCTGCATATTAAAGACAAGGAATCCACATAAAAGCGTCCATGCAATATTGATAGATATCCTTACACTTTCAATAGTTCTGATGTCTGAATGGGTTGTGAATCTATCAGGATCACCAGCCTCTGTGGTTCTGAAGACAGCAAATAAGACACAAGCTATAATAATTGGAAATACTATACAAACTGTGTGCTTTTTCTTCATTACTTTTGTTATTTGAACACTAAAATATTGCAAAATATCTTTAGAATTGGGTTTGCATAATTGTATTGCGCTACATGTACATAGGAAGAAAATCAGCGGCCAGAGGTTGTATAAAATTTCACTCAACCGTTTGGCCGCTGATTGTTTATTGCGAGCTAACAAGATATAGAGTTTCAAATAGCAGTATCACCTTGTTCTGCTGTTCTTATTCTATAGACGTTTGAAAGCTCAGAAACGAATATCTTGCCGTCTCCAATACTACCGGTTTGAGCTTCTGAGATAATAGTCTGAACCACGTCATCACAGACTTCGTCAGCGACAACGAGTTCAATCTTTACCTTTGGGAGCAGATCTACCTTGTACCTCTTTCCCCTCCAAACCTCACTGACGCCTTTCTGATTGCCATGTCCCTTTATCTCTGAAACCGACATTCCGCCATAACCCTTCTCTGTCAGAGCATCTTTGATGATGTCAAATTTTTCAGGACGAATAATAGCCTCTATTTTTTTCATAAATAATTCCTCCTTTGATCAAAAACATGTCATTAAAAGTCTAATTTAAAAAATATAGTCATTAGTTTGGCTTATACTCATCTTTTACTTTTCTTCTTTTTCTCTTTCTCTTCTCTTGGTTTGGCATAGATCCATCTGCCAATTTTTTCTGAGTAAATCTTCTCTCTCTTTGCATCCTTGGCAAATGCCGCTTCCAGTATTGCAGTTTCCCTTTGTTCTTCTACGTCTCTCTCTCCTTCTATTTCAGCGCCTAAAGGAGCTTCAACCCCTGTTATTAGTCGATAACATGGAGAACCATGAAGGTTTACATCCAGACCTTCTAATTCTACCTTTTCGGATACCCTTATACCTATAGTGATTTTAAGTACATAGTACATTAGACAGCCTAGACCACCCGCCCAGGTAACTGCTACTATACATGCAATAAATTGCGAAAATAACTGTCCAAAATTTCCTGTTATTACGCCAGAAACTCCTCCATAAGTGCCATCAGCAAAGATGCCTATAGAAAGCAAGCCCCAGAGACCATTAGCGCCGTGAACCGATACTGCGCCAAGAGGATCATCAACTTTAAGTTTGTGTTCAACAAACCATACATTTGTTACATATATTAATCCTCCCAAAAACCCTATTGCAACTGCAGCCCACGGTGCGACATAAGCGCATGATGCGGAAATGGCAACCAGGCCTGCCAGAAAGCCATTACACGCTTCACCTATATCCGAAGCGCCCGTTTTCAGGTAAGTATAATAAAGTACTGTAACAGCCCCCATTGCTCCAGCAATAAAAGTATTCGCTGCTATTACAGAGGCACGAAAATCTCCTGCAGCCAGGGTACTACCGGAATCATAACCTAACCAACCAAACGCCAGGAGTACTGTCCCAAGAATCATATAACCAACATTATGACCTGGTATAAATCCTGGAGTGCCATCCTTGCTATATTTACCAATTCTTGGCCCTAGAAGCAAGGCTCCCGTAAAAGCTATAGAGCCTCCAATTGCATGAACTACTCCCGAGCCTGCAAAATCCCTTGCGCCAGCGCCAAATGGAAGACTGAACAACCATCCTTCTCCCCATATCCAATGGCCGTATAGTGGATAGATAATTGTATAAATAAAGAAAAATGAAATTACATAAGCGCTGAGCTTCATCCTCTCGGCAACAGCGCCAGCGATTATGCTGCCTATAAATGTCGCTATAACGGCCTGAAACAAGAACAACATTACTATTCTTATATCATAAGCTTCACCCAATAACAAAAAGCCGCTCCACCCTATGAATGAATTACCTCCACCCAAATGCGTACCTAAGAATTCAAATCCCCCAAACATAAATCCGAAACCTACGAATAAAAATATAAGTGCGCCAAGCGTTGTGGCAAGAAAACAATGGGTCATGTAACTCAAAACATTCTTTGACTGTAGGAACCCTCCTAGAAATATGAAACCTACCTGCATGAACAATATCATAAAACCAGTCAACAAAACCCACGTAAAGTTATCGGACATGCTCATGCCCTTAAAGTCCAAAGCAAAAATACTCTCACCAGTTGGATCGCCGGCCCATGCTATGTTTGAACCAAAACACAAAAGGCATAATATAAATATAATAGGAAATAATACATATATCCTTTTTGTTCTACTATACACATACCCCATAGATTTTCCTCCTTTTTCTTTTTTAACAATTTTATCTTAAAAGTTATCATTACATAAGATTTATATAATTTGTTCTACAAATACCTCCTTTCTTATATGTATGATGCTTCTTATTTTAAAATAAAAAAACAAATTTACATCTATTTGGATTTTTGCTAGGATAATCCGCATTATCCACACCCTTAATCGATTATGTCAAATTGCATCCCCCCCTTTTATAATAAACTATGTACAAAATAAAGGATTATAAATTTAGCTCATTTAAGCTACATGCAGATATGCACAAGTCAAACTATGCAGTATTAGATAACGACCCTCAGTTCGGTATAAAATATAACCCTAGCTATGACTTTGAAGATGAATTTAGTGTATTACTGCAATTAGACCATAAGCAGATTCCTAAGGTTTATGATTATGGGCGAGATGCCCTTTTTAAAGGGGAGGAATTTGTTCTCACACAACATTTTATCGTACTCGATCATATGAGCGATATAGATTTTGTTGGATATTTCAAGGAAAAAACAAACCTGAATTCTATCGACCAATTAGAAAATATTATTAGATGTTTTACAAGCGTTTGTGAGCCTTTAGATTATTTACACTCAAAAAATTATTTACATTGTGATATCAAACCCGGCCACTTGATGTTGAATCCTGATACATGCACTGCTTATTTAATTGATTACGAACTTGCAATAAAAAAAGCTGGACTTTTAAAAGGCATTAGTCATGACTACGCGTCACCTGAACAAATGACATTGTTAAAAGATTTAAGGAATCCACCTGAAGGTGTTCCTCTGGAAGCAATTGCATTCTTCCTGTCCCTGGATGATCGGTCTGATATATATTCGCTAGGCGCAGTTATGTATGAGATCTTAACCAATAAAAAATGGAAGGAAACAAAACTTCCTCCTAGAAAACTTAATAAATCGGTCCCTCAAAAACTGGAAGACGTAATAATGGCAACACTGGAGGAAGATCCAGCTAACAGGGTTTCCACAGCAAAACAACTAAAACAATTGTTAGAAAACATTATATAAGGTAAAAATGAGATTCTTAATTATTGCAGATATTCACAGCAACCTGGAGGCGCTGGTCTCTGTTTTTTCAGACCTTCATAATAATAATGAAAAAATAGATAAAGTTTTGATACCAGGTGATATTGTTGGCTATGGCGCTAACCCCAATGAATGTTGCGCTATCGTAAGATTTTTAAAGAGCGGCAAATCTTCTTTGAAAAATGAAATACAGGCAATTGTTCAAGAAATTGATATTGATGATAATGACAAAAAAAACATAACCGACTATATTTTCTCTCTGGGCAAAAAGACCGTCGTAATAGCAGGTAATCATGATAGAGAAGTAATCGGCCAGCCTTCACTATGTAGTATAATGGCCTCTTCAGCAGGCAACGCCGCAAGGTGGACAACTAAGGTTCTCCAAAAGGTTAATGCACGATTCCTGAATTCCCTATGGCTTAGGAAAAAGCTAAGGAGATTTGGTATTGAATTAGTTCACAGTACACCCGTTTACCCCCAGGGTTATTTATATTTGAAGAATGCGTCAACGTTAAAATATGAATTGCTGTATTCAAGCATAACTTTTGCCGGTCATACTCACAAACCTGCGGCATATTTATATACAAAACAAAAAAGAGACGTTTCTGCTTCTGTCTTTATCCCTGCTGACCAATTCGATAACAGACTTATGTTGGTTGAAAGAGAATCAATGGAACGGTTAGAAGAATTCGATGTTTCATTGAATCCTGGGCAACGTTATTACATAAACTCCGGTTCAGTCGGTCAGCCACGAGACGGCACTCCCAAGGCCTCTTATATGATTTATGATACTCACACACAAAAAGTATCTCTTAGAAAGTCAGAGTACAATACAGAGATAGTAAAGGCAAAAATCCTTAAAGCCTCACTTCCATTTGATCTTGCTGATCGTGTAGTAAAAGGCATTTAATGACGTATAGTCTAAAGAAAGCACAAACACATTGTAGTGTTATTAATGTATGAGTAATACTTTTTGCAAATTTTATATATAAGAGCAAAATTAATACCAAAGATATAAATCATAAGACAGGTTGATATTTTATAAATTGTATGATATTAATGGAAAATGTTTATTAGTTATATTGGCTTATATTGAACGTATTCAAGATGGTGTGTTGAAAGGACTTATATAAAAGAGATGGAAAGGTTCTTTCGCATTGGGTTATATGAAGTCAATATGCTAAAAAAATTTTTTTATTTATAGTAGTACAAATTGTTAATATAGTCTAAAAATGATTGTCAGATATCAGCCAGAGATTTTAATTTGTTGGAGATAAAATAATTTAACCTACCAATAAAACCAATTTGTATCATGAAAAACTTGGGCATAGAATTTGACAGTCTGGTTAACAGTTTACCTGAAATGGTGTTCAGTACAGACTATAAGAGAAATCTTCTCCAAATAAACAAGTTGATGTTGGAAAAACTTGGTTATTCACATCAAGAGTTAACTAACATGAGAGTAGATGATCTGATTCCTAAAAAAGATATACATGCTATCAAAAGACATTACATTAAGATTTTAAACGGCTTTAGTAGTTGTGTAGAAACAAAAATTTCAACTAAAGCTAATAGTTATATAGATGTTGAACTCGTTTCTGCTTGCAAAAAGACAGATAACATGGTGGTTAATTCTGGCGAGCTTCAAAAAGCAGGTGATACAGGCTATGTAATAACTATTGCTAAGGATGTTTCACTAAAAAAAATATTGGAAAAAGAGGTATATAATAAGAATAAGGAATTGGAAGGATTGGCCATCACCGATAAATTAACAGGTCTGTACAATAGAATTTATTTTGATGCCTTTATTGAACACGAGATTAGGAAATCTAAAAGATACATGCGTCCGCTTTCAATTGCAAAAATTGATCTCGACAAGTTTAAACTCTTTAACTACAAATTTGGTAATCGAGAAGGTGACAATGTACTTAAAGAATTGGGATTATCCATCAAAAAAAGCATTAGAGACGATATTGACACTGCATATAGGTATGGTGGTGGAGAATTTATGATTATCTTTCCAGAAACCCCGACAAAAGATGCGCTTATAGTATCTGAACGGTTGAGAAAGTCTTTTAGTCAGGTCAAGTTTTCTCCGCAGGCATTAAGTGGAAAAACGATTTCTGTTAATAATACTATAAGCATGGGTATTGCTGGGTTAAGCAAAGATGATGATAAAGATTCATTAATAAGAAAGGCTGATGAGGCCTTATACACTTCAAAAATGTCGGGAGGAAATAAGATTTCCGCATAAGCACTTAAGAAGGTGTATTTATTAGTAAATAACACTAATTTCAGAACTCCTGACCTCTGGGATTTTGTGATGATACCAAAATGTACCTAAATCGGTTAATCGTAGGGTGGGCATTGCCCACCGTTATTGGATTTACGCAATTTGAGATGGTGGGCAATGCCCACCCTACCTGATTAAAATATTTTTCAATCGGCGTAAATCTGTTAAATCTGCGTCATCTGCGTTCTATTTTTTGGTTGCGGCTTCGCTGCGCTGTATATATGTAGTACCTGAAGTAAGACAAGTGGCAACTTCCAACCATATTGCTTGATTATGCAACATTTCAGATAATAATTCAGCCATCATGTATTATAAGAAGGTTGAACCATCCCTGTTGCAAATTCAAATGTAGTTTTAAGTCTTACCGTATTTTTGGCTTAACTTTCGATTTGTAAAGTTCTTATGCAATATCTTTCGCTATATATGTAATCATTACTCAAAAAAGTCCCTTCTTATCAATGAAATCGACGTTTAACAAACAATTGCTTTTATCAGCCTCTTATTTTTTTCCTAAAAGAACTATCACATTACAGATGTTATTGTGACATAATGACTTACGAACAATTACCCCACCCTTATAATTTGGTATTATAATTGCTTATAAATCATGTATCATGTTGAAGTCTGAGAAAATTGGATTGGTTAAATATGAATTTGTTGTTTACATTAATGTTTTATATGATGCTTTAACATATAAGGTAAATGGTATTTTACTTACAAAGGACGATTTAGAGAATACGTTATCAAAAAATAATGATATTAATTGGGTTCGAGTTGAAGGGATAGACGTTGTTGATACTGAAGAGATATGGGAAGATTCTGTTGTGGAAACTAAAATGAGAATCAGCGGTCTTTTTGATACTGAACCACTGGATTGGAAATATGCGCAGATTATAGTTAATGATTATGCTAATACTAAACAAAGCTATGCAATAGCCAAGATGCCAAGGAGTCCGATAATACCGGTTTATTTTGATGTTAAGGAATAACAAATTGTTAAGGATGTTACAATAGTCATCATAAATAATAATTAAGTAATCAAATCAATTTTTAATTATCCGCATTTCTTAAAGTACCTCAGAGCTCAAAACATTAGTCTCTAAGTCGACAATTTCTTGCTTTTTTTGACAGAAAATTGTCACCTTAGACTGTTCTTAATCATTTCATAAATCTTACCAAAACCCTTTCCTTTTGCTACAATAAGCTTTCGCCAATTTTAATACATTGATTACCTCAGAGTCAGTTCTAAAGATGAATCCAAAACATATTAAAATTGTTATTGTATCCAGTTTGAGCTTCATATATTATTGCAATTCTAACTTTAAACCCCCCTGTTTCCCCCTTTGTAAAAGGGGGATAAAGGGGGATTGAGGAATTTAAGGATTTAAGGATTGAAGAATTCCTGAATCCCCTAATTCCTAAATTAACTAAAGACAAATAATGATAATGAATGCAGCTATATTAGCTTTTTCCTCTCTCTCTTGTTTTTTTCTGAGTTATTATTTTTATTCAAGATTTCTTGCTAAAAAGATATATAAGTTAGATTCAAACATCGTAACTCCTGCCCATGAATTCAAGGATGGTATAGATTATGTTCCTACAAACAAGCATGTACTTTTTGGTCATCATTTCACATCAATAGCAGGTGCAGCGCCTATTGTTGGTCCGGCTATAGCCGTAATATGGGGTTGGTTGCCCGCTCTATTATGGGTGGTTTTGGGTACTATCTTCATAGGTGCTGTGCATGACTTTGGATGTCTCGTACTCTCGGCGAAGAATAAGGGTCATTCCATTGGAGATTTGACAGGAAAAGTTATTGGTAAAAGAGCACGAGCATTATTCCTTACCATTATCTTCTTCCTTACATGGATTGTAATTGCAGTCTTTGCATATATTATTGCCACATTATTTTCACAATTCCCGACTACGGTACTACCCGTTAACATTCAGATTATAATTGCAGTTACTATAGGCATCATCATTTACAGAACGAGGTTTGGAATACTTATCCCATCAATAATAGCGTTGATTGTTTTATACGCTTTTATATATCTTGGCACATATTTTCCTGTAAGTTTACCAGCCTTTGTTGGTGGGCAGGTTGAGTCCTGGGTTATCTTACTTTTTGTTTATGCATTTATTGCTTCTGTCCTTCCTGTTTGGTTATTACTTCAGCCAAGGGATTTTATCAATTCACATCAGCTTTTTGTGGGACTGGGCATTATGTATTTGGGTCTTTTCATAGTGCATCCACCAATGGTTGCCCCAGCGCTTAATCTTGAAGTTGAGGGTGGTTTGCCGTGGTTTCCGTTTTTATTTATTACGATAGCCTGTGGTGCGATATCAGGTTTTCATGGCCTGGTTGGATCCGGCACAACATCAAAACAGCTTAACAATATTTCTGATGCCAGGGTGATTGGTTTTGGGTCAATGTTAGGTGAAGGTTCACTTGGCTTGATCTCTGTAATTGCATCAACAGCGGGATTTGCAACACTTGCTGCATGGAAAAGTCATTATTCAAGCTGGAGTGCTGCTGGAAGTATGGATGCTAAGATAGGGGCATTTGTTAATGGAGGCGCCTATTTTCTAAAAGAGGGACTTATGCTCCCTGATGGATTCGGCACAACACTAATTGCCGTTATCGTCATAAGCTTTGCCGCAACCACTCTTGACACCTCAACGAGGATTCAGAGGTATATAACATCTGAGTTAGGACAAATATATAATATTAAGATTTTTACAAACAGGTATATAGCTGCTGCTATTGCAGCATTCACTCCTCTTATTCTCATCTTTGGTGGTGAAGATCTAAGCTGGAAACGCTTGTGGCCTATATTTGGCGCGACAAATCAGATGCTTGCAGGACTATCACTTCTGGTTCTAAGTGTTTACCTTTTTAGAAAAGGAAGGAAAATTATCTATACGTTGGTGCCGATGATCTTCCTCTTAATTATGACGTCAACGGCAATGGTGCTGAGCTTAAAAGATTTTATAAAGTCTGGGAACTGGATACTAAGTGTTTTATCAGTAATTCTACTTTCATTTTCTGCCTGGATTGTCCTTGAAGCGATCAATATTGTACGAAACATGAATAGAAAAGATTATCATTTAGAAGAATTGGTTTAAGAAAAAGCTTATTTAGTTTTACAATATTATTGGTGTTGTTACCTAATACCACAGTATGCTGTAGTTACAGCAAATAGTGGCGGGAGTCGGGAATGACACTTTGTTACTCTTTATGTCATTCCCGTGGTTTTAGCCCTCATGGCAAGGAAACAGGGAATCTAGATATTTTATCTTGTTAATCCTGTCTACTTGTGAGGCCAAGAAAGTGTGCCATGACACACTTCCGTATCGTCACACTTTTGTGACATGGCACGCTTTTCTTCGTTTTTAATTCCTTTCCACCTACTCCAAAACACAGCAAATAGAACAAATAAAATTAGTGTAAGTTCAAATCTCTTATAACCTTAGATCATCATGGTGCTTAATACATATAAAAAATCTGCTTCACATTCCCTTTGGCACATATTTTGTTTAAAATATGTACAGTTTGATTCAAATCATGGGTTAATGCTACTTAACTTCACAGTCATTTAACTAACATAAAAGGGCTTAAAAACAATTGACAAATAGGAAAATATTTCCTATATATGGCACTCCCATTATATTGGGAGAATAAAAACCTTATATTTGGATGTAATTATACCTAAATCACAACGAAGCTGGACTACGGCTTCGCTCACGTACAAGCATTAAGTTATTTGAATACTTTTTAGATTTTTATCGTAACTGTTAATTAGTATCTGTTGCGGAAAGCCCAAATGTCCAAAAGTGTCATTCTGGATAGATCCTGAACTAAATTCAGGACCTTCGGTTTCAGAATCTATATGTATCAATATGTTAAGAGACCCTGAAACGAGTTCAGGGTGACAAAACCGTCTTTCCGCAACAGATACTAATTAAGTTGTGTTTGTTGGTTCAATCTTGCTTTCCCGAACGACCGTGCCGGTACCTGCTAACGTCATTCAGACGGGCGGGTGAGGGCGGGAAGATTGAACCGAAACGTTTTAATAAACTACGGCAGTAAAACTAAAGATTAAAGAAAAGTACGATCGTTCAATGACTTAACTATTCTTTACTTTTGCCACAGACCTGCACTAACCAAAAGATTACTTTGGCAAAATTTAATTTCTTACCTGATTTAGGGGCTGTCAAGAAGACGTCCTATTCACATATACACTAGTGAAGAACTAGGGGGGGGTTATTTGTGCTATACCAATCATTAATCTTACCCACTACTTCAGAAAAGATCTAAAAGAACAAGGCAGGTATTTTTCAAGACCGTGTTTATTTAATCTTGAGGAAGTATAATTTATTTCATTAATGAAAGGAGGAAGAAAATGAGCAGTATCAGAGCACCCCGTTTAGGGCCAACTGTAGGACATACTACTTTTAACACTTGTCGTCTTTGGATAAAAGCGGAAGATTCTGGAGATGATGGCAGGACACTTACAGGAAACCGCAGGACCATTGGCGTTATTACAGTCTTGAAAAGTAACGGTGAAGCTGATCCGAAAGATCCTGGGCGTACCAATTATTTCCGTTTGCATCGGGAGTACGACCGGACAGGCACTTTTAATTTAGGTGTAGACAAAGGCTTAAATGGAAGCGGTAAACCATTTGCTCTTGCTCCGAATACCTCATATCGAGTTCGAATGGGTACTCTGGCTTTAGATGATGTTCTGGCCGAAGATGACACAATAAGCGACGAAGATATTGCAAGCCGTTTGCCAAATCCAGGAGTATGGGTAGAGGAACTTATGAAGTTGCCAGAGGAATCATCTGAAGCTGAATTTAAGACGTTTTCTAAAAGCACGTCCGATACCCTGAGCTTCATACTTGGTTCGTGTCGCTACCCAGGTCTTCTTTGGAAGAAAAAGAACTCTGACAGGATATTTGAACCCATACTAGACCATATGAAAAATAATCCTTACAAAAAGGAACCCAGATTTCTACTCATGATGGGTGATCAGATATATGCGGATACATTGCATCGCACTATTCCTATTGGGTTGGCTGACACCTATAAAGAGTTTCAGGACCGCTATCTCGGAGCTTTCGGGTCTAAGAATATGCGCAAACTCCTGCGAAGTGTGTCTAACTATATGATCCTTGATGACCATGAAATAGAGGATAATTGGCAACAGGACAGGATTAACGAAGATAAAAAGCGAGAGCTTTTTCATCTTGCAATAGGTGCTTACATGAGTTACCAGTGGAGCCATGGGCCTCGAGATTACGAAGGAAGACTTTTTTATAAGTTTGAATGTGATGGTTTTCCTTTCTTCGTTCTTGATGAGCGCACTCAACGTTTCAAGGATGATGATGAAGGGTTGGATGATAACCACTTGCTTGGCAGGCCATCCATTGTTCCAGACAAGGAGCCCACACAACTGGATCATCTTTGTAATTGGTTAAGCTTGCAACAGAAGAAAAACAGTGATCGTCCCATATTTATTGTCTCGCCAACTGTATTTGTGCCTAATCCGGTAGTAACCACAAAAACGATAAGCAAAAGGAAAAGAGTGATTCATGGTCGGCATTTCCGGAAACCAGAAAGCGATTATTGAGCCATATCATTGACAATAAAATACAGAATGTAGTTTTCCTGTCTGGTGATGTTCATTGTTCAAATGTGGCCAAGATAACCTTTTCCGGCAGTGAAGATGCTGAAAAACTGAAGGCGTACTCTATTACGTCATCGGCTTTTTATTGGCCTTTCTGGTTTGCAGATGGAGAACCCTCTAATTTTGTCCATGACTCAAAGCAACAAAATGATACATTTGTAATAGACAACGCGGGAAAGATTAAAATGGATTACACGGCTATGAATTTTACACAAAAAGACAATTTCTGCCAGGTAGATGTTGATCTGCCAAACAACAGGATTGAAGTTCGTGCCATTGATCAAAAGGGCAAACTGATAGTGAAGTCAATGTTGAAGTTGGCATAATTTCTATTCTGATTTAGGTAATTAATACCTTAACAAAAATATTTTGACCAATTTTGGCAAAGCTGAGCTTAGCTCTGTAAATAATTTCAATTTGTAATTTAGGAATTCAAGAATTGGGGAATACCATAATTCCTCAATATTTATAAATTCGGGTTAGTTATTGTATAAGTAGGCATTGTCGATATTGATTATAAATGAGAATTAAAGTCTAACATTAACAATTAGCGCTAAATAAGGAGGGTAGCATTATGGTTCAAGTTGATCTTCCGGCTGCTTTTGCGGTTGGACAAATATTCGCAATAATTTCCAAAGATTATCTAAAAAAAGAATCTCAGAAATTTACAAATAAGTTACTGGGGCCAATAAATATTTTCCTTTCCTGCTGCTTCGCACCTGTCGGTATGTTTCTGTTGATTGGATGGCCAGCATGGGAGGTTATGTATTGGACTGGTTGGGTAGAAGCTCCATTTAATAGGCCATTTGTAGCTGGATTTTATATAATTTTTGGAATTGCAATGGTAGTTATTGGTAATGTGGGTTTTATTCTGGCTCATCATTGGTACAGGAATGGTCATGACAAGAGAGTTATTTATGGCGCCGTAATAGGAACGTTCCTTACCGTACTTCCATTTTTGTTGTGGCGGGGAACATGGTTGAAGGTTGGGACTTATGCAGTTGTCACTGGTGGTGGAGGCAAATCTTTTTTTAGTCTTCCTTTTCTCCCTGCATGGTTTGTCATAATCAGCTATATGTGTATTACTATTATTGCTATGGTAGTCTGGCTAATTAAGAGGGGGAATAGGCTGGAGCCATGAATAGAACATTCTGAACTTATTAGGTACGGAAATAGTTTAAGAGTAATTTGTCAGCATTCAATAATGAAAGGAGTTTAAAATGACTGACCAACAGCCATCATCAGGCGGCATTCATGTAAATCTTGAAGATAATACATCAAGTAATTCTGCAAATCATGTGACGGGTAACGGACCACTCCCAATTATTAATGAAACACCGGAAAAGATTAGGACCTTAAGCGATCTTGCTTTATGTAATCTAACCATTGATCAATTCCCTGTTGTCAAAGAGTGGCGCAGGAAACTTTTCGATCCGGATTTTGTCCCTGAAGTATGTGACGAACTTCCCGGGCTTTTAACCGAATACATGGTTAAAACAGAATCGGCAAATCTGCATCCATATACCCGGCGCGCAAAAGCGTTGAACCATATCTTTTCAAACAAAAAGGCGATTGTGAAGGAAACTGATTTATTGCCGGGGCAAACTACCACCAGTTTTGTAGGACCTGTGGTTTATCCTGATACTATAGGGTATTGTATCTGGCCGGAATTGAAGACATTGAATGACAGACTTGCAAATCCATTTAAGATACGTCCGGAAGTAGCTGAACGCTTAAATAAGGAGATCTTTCCTTATTGGCTTAATCGCAAGGTCGTTCAGGAAGTAGCGCGATACAGTGATTATGATACTGCTAAATATAAGAATAATGATAAGGTTAATGGTGGTAAATTACCTGATGGTACTCCGTCTATCGATCCACCGTTAAAGAAAAAAGCTGGTGAAACTCCAAGATGCCAGGAGCTTTTAGAAAGAGTAGCTTTTTACCTTTCTGATAAAGCAACCTGTGTCTCACATACGACTCCTGATTTTGAGAATATGCTTAAATATGGACTGAATGGTTTGATTGAACGCATGCAGCAGGATATTAGCAGTGGCAAAGCAAAAACCGATGAGCAGAAAATATTTCTGGAAGGTGTTATTGCAGTCTTTGAGGGAGCCAATAAATATGCTGAACATCTTGCTGAGGCTGCCGCAAAAGCAGGGAATAAAGATTTAGAAAGAATCTGCCGTAAGGTTCCATCCAAACCGGCTGAAACAATGCACGAAGCATTAGCGGCAATATGGATATGTTATCATTTGCTTTTACAGGAAAACACAAACTTTGGATTGTCATTTGGAAGATTAGACCAACTGCTTAATCCATATTACCTGAGAGATTGGAAGAAGCTTTCAACTGCTCAGGAAAAGTCTGACTATACCACTAAGGCTGTAGAACTGGTCTGCCATTTTTTCCTGCATAGCTGCGATCACGTGCCGCTTTCAACAGAAGGTGCAGAAACATTATTCGCTGGAAGCGGGTCTAATCAGGCATTGACGGTGGGTGGTACCCGTTTGGAAAATGGTGAAGTAGTTGATGCGGTTAATGACATGACCTATATCATTTTAAAGGCTACGGAACTCCTTTCCGTCCGTGATCCTAATGTTCACGTTCGCTACCACAAGGAGATACATAACGGTAACGGACACGGTAATCTGAAATACAGCCCATATCTCATGCGTATATCACAGGTTAATATATTGACCAGAGCTACTCCCGCAATTCATGGTGATGTGCCGGTCATCAAATCAATGGCTGACTATTACAGGCAACATGAAGGTGTGAGTGAAGAGGAGGCGCTGGCTGACGCTTACGATTATTCATCAATTGGTTGTATTGAGCAGAATTCCACTGGAAAACATTACGGAAATTCCGGATCGACATTATTTGTCATACCTGCTGTACTTGAGTTGGCTCTCTTTGGTGGTAAACATAGAAGTTCAGGTGTTGATGATAACGGGCCAAATCTGTTTACTGGAGAGACAAAATATACAACAAATCCGCTTACAAAAATGAAGTCAATGAAGGAGTTTATTGATGCCTTTCGTTTCCAATTGGATGAAATGGCCCGCCATGCAGTTCAAAACAATAACTATTATGGGAGATCAATGGAGAAAGTCCGCCCTTCTCCATTTCTATCAGGGCTCTATGTTGGTCCTATAAACACATCAGAGTCAAATGGGGCCTCTCTCAGAGACGTATCTTCTGGGGGCGCAAAATATAATTCCTCAGGGGTAGCCGTTATAGGTCTTGCAGATGTTATTGATTCATTTTGTGTGATAGATTCTCTTGTTTTTGGAGGTCAAGTTACAAAAGAAGAACTCATAGCTGCCATGGAGGCCAATTTTGAAGAGAAGAACCTTTCAAGCGTGTCTGGTAAAGTAACATTAACCGCTGATCGACTGAAGGAAATCAAGGAGAAAATTAGGTTGGCTCCAAAATACGGGGCAGGAGTTGAGTCGAATGGAAAGTACAACAACAAAATGGCAGTTAATTATACAAATGAACTGACAAAGATGATCCAGGAAGTATTCTACAAATACAGAAATCACCGGGGTGGACGTTACCTGGTTGGGTATTGGAGTATGACTAACCATGCTGGGTTTGGAATGCTCGCACAAGCAACTCCCAACGGGAGAAAAAGCGGAATTGCCTTTGCAAGCGGGATTACGCCTTGTTCCGGTATAGTGAAAAGAGACGGAAGCAAGGTTCATGCCCTGGACCATATTCGTTCTGTAGCATCAGTGGACGCCAATACTGTGCAAAATGGTTATACGTACAATCTTAGTTTGACGACACAAGATAAATCACATTTTAAGGAAGATACAGAGAAATTTGCCGGATATATGAAGTCATTTATGGACGAAGATGGAGTACTGGTACAGCTCTGCGTTGCTTCCATTAAGGATCTTGAGGCTGCTCATAATGCTGCTAATTTAGCTGCTAAATCGGAAATCAGTGCGGCAGAGCGTGCTGCTGCTATTGAACCATTTAAAGACTTGATGATCAGGGTGGCCGGTTATTCTGCATATTTTGTGACCTTAAATTCACAAATGAGGCAGGAGATTATCGCCCGTTCTAATTTTGCTCTGAAAAATGGTGAAGAACAACATCCAATACAGTAAATATTATTTTAAGGAGGATTATTATGCATGCAGCATTTCCACAAATTAATAGTGAAATTCTAAGTGTAATATGTGAAGGATTTAGAAAGGCAAAGTTAGATAAGCGCTTAGACAGGATTGCAGGAACGGCCCTGGCTAATGGCATGGCCCTGGCGCTTAAGCTTGCTTTTGGCTTTACTATGATAACTTCTACATGGAAATCCATCTTGAATTATATTTCACTTGGGAGGCTATACAAAAAAGATAGGGATTTCCTTGCGGATAATTTTGAGATATTTGACCCGGGTGTTGAAGGCGGCAAGCGTTACTATCAGGGTAAGATTCTTTTTCGTACGGATAAGAAAGGTGATGATATGAATGTCCTGCTGAAATTCTGTCCTGAACCTGAGAATCTTTATAAAAATACTATCTTTGGTAAATTTCCTGACCCTGACGCTATAGTTTCAACGAGTGTGTTAGAAGAAGAAGAAGCGGAACGTATTGAGAACGACCCTGACAAAGTGGACGTTGTAATCTTATTTAAAGATGTTAAAGCCATCATCGGCATGATCGGCAAACCTGATGTTGATCTGGTGAACTTGCTTTTAGACAATCTCATGCACGTGAGAGGGAATGTTGGACATCTTTTCAAGTTTGGCTCTATTGCAACAAATATTAAATTAGCCTTTGAGCTTTGAAAAACGAAGTATAAGTTTAGCCTGCCTGACAAACCTTAATTAAGGATTGAAGGAAAGAGCGACATAATAAAATATTCCCTCTCCCCTTGATCAGGCTGTGTCACAATAGAGAAAACACATAATGTGTCATTCTGAACCATGTCCTGAAATTAATTCAGGATCTCCGATTTCAGAATCTAATGATTTCAATAAATTAGCAACCTAAGAGATCCCGAAACAAGTTCGGGATGACAATTGTGACACAGTCTGTTGATGGGGAGAGGGCTTGCCCTGTTAAATTACTAAATTATTTAACAGGGTGAAGGTGAGGGGTGTAGAACTAATATAAGATTATTTGAAGAGGTGCTTCTCTTGAAAGAAAAAGCCTTAATATTTGATGTAAAGCGGGATTGCAGTGAGGACGGGCCTGGGATACGTACCACTGTATTCTTTAAAGGTTGTCCATTATCCTGTATATGGTGCCAGAATCCGGAAGGTATAGATCCAAAGCCTGGCATCTCTTTTAACAAAAAGTCGTGCTGTGCACCTGTTTGTGGCTATCCCTGCGTCTCTGTTTGTCAGATCGGTGCTCTTCTACAAGATCACCCACTTCAGGTTGAGCATAAACTCTGTAATAGATGTAATCGCTGTTTTTCACCATGCCCGACAAAAGCCTTAGAACCTATAGGCCGTTGGATAACTGTAGAAGAACTTCTTTACGAGGTTTATGTAGACAAACCATTCTTTTCGTCAACTGGTGGAGGAGTGACACTCTCTGGTGGAGAACCCACTCAGCAGATGGGTTTTATAGAATGCTTTTTGAGGGCGCTAAAAGAAGAGAATATTGATACTGCAATTGAAACCTGCGGATTCTTTAATTATGAATATTTCCGCACCCAGGTTCTTCCATTTCTTGACCTAATCTATTTTGATATCAAATTAATAAGTGATAGCGAAAGCCTCAGGTATACGGGACGTTCAAACAGACTCATTATCGAAAATTTCTCACGTTTAATTAAGGAGAGCAATATCCCCGTTATTCCGCGTATTCCTTTGATTCCTGAGATTACTAATACGTTCGAAAATTTAAGGGGTATAGCTGAGTTTTTGAAAATGAACGGAGTCTCTAATTGTTCGCTTATGCCATATAATCCATTATGGGTGGATAAACTGAAGTGTTTGGGTCTTAAAGCAAGATACAAACGGAATTCATTCATGACAAAGGAGGAAGAAGACGCCTGTATTAATTGCTTCTTTGATGCAGAAAAGCCTGAATCGCAAACAGTATGTAGTGAAATAAAATAGGAGGTATAAATGTAGTCCTCCACCCATTTATACGAAAAGGAGTAGAAATACTATGAAGTCAGATAATCAAATTGATCCGGGGAACAAGACTGAAAGTGTTGTGGCTTGTATAAAAGGTGATAATAAGTTTAAAGTCCTGAAAGAGGTTATCGAACATTCAAATTTTTTTAATGATATAGAGGAATGCTTCAAGAAATCAGGAAAAGATAAGGACAAATTCAAGATAGTTATTAAGCCTAATTTTATGGTCTTCCTCACCAAGAAAGATCCTTCGAATTACACAGACCCGCAAATGGTAGATTTCCTGGTAGAAAAATTATTAGAAAATGGCTTTAGTGATATTTATATGGTTGAATCTCAAAATGTGCTTGGAAAGTGGTATGAGAATAGAGATGTGGCGACTGTGGCCTCTGCTTGCGGATATAATAACAAGAATTACAAACTTGTCGATCTTACCCTGGATGCGGTTCCTCACAAATTCGACGGTGTATTGGGTAATCATTTTGTGGGCAAGACATGGAAAGATGCTGATTACAGGATATCGTTTGCAAAGAATAAGTGTCATGGTGCAAATAAATATACGCTTGTCGCAAAAAACATCTTTGGCGTAACTACATGTGAGAACAAGTACTACGAGTATCATAAGCTTAAGGAATGGGATACTGCAACTGTTGATATGATAAAGGCGTTTCCTGTCCATTTCGGTTTTATAGATGCATTCTATAGCGCTGATGGTGCGTTTGGTTTTAGAGGAGATGATAAACCCAAATATACCAGGACCATCCTCGGTGGCAAAGACATGTTGGCGATTGATTGGGTTGGTGCTGAAAAGATGGGGTTGGATCCTATGGAAAGTGTGCTTATGGATAAACTCGTAAAGGAGTTTGGAAAGCCAGGATTTAAGCTATATGGAACTGATGAACTTTACGAAGATTGGGACAATATTCCTCCATTGTTTGACAAATTTGATGATGCGATAGAAGAGTCATACTGTGTTCACAGTTTCCTTACTCACTTGATAATGTTTGAGCCTGAACCGATTTTTAAGGAAAAAAACGCAGGGTTTTTCAGATATACGAGAAAAATATTAGGGTTGGATCCTGCTTATCAGAATTGGTTTACGAACCTTATAAAAAAGGCAGGACGTCTCTTTGGACTGCAATAGGCAATGAAGCAAATTTCAAAACAGCCGGTTTTATGGCATTGTGAAACTGCATCCCAAAGGAAATCAATACCTGTCTTATTTGTTCATGGCATGTGGGGCTGGCATTGGTACTGGTCGAATTTTATTAATGTTTTTGCATCTTCCGGATATGAATGTTATGCCATAGACGTTCAAGGGCACGGTACCGCATGGAAATCACCGATTCAAGGAAATGTATCTCTGGGAAAGTATGTAGAAGAAATAAAGAGTGCGATTAACATTATCTCTGAAAAAGATAGACCTCCCATACTTATAGGCCACTCTATGGGTGGGCTGCTTGTTCAAAAAGCTGTCGAAAGCATTGGTATTAGTGGTATAGTGCTTATCGCAAGTGCAGTTCCCAAAGGTATTACGGTTATTCCTACTTTTCGAACGGCCTTAATCTTCTTAAAATATTCTATACCGGCCCTTTTCAACCGGGCAATCATGCCTGATGAAAAAGAAGTAAAATATATGGTCTTCCACAATGTTAAAGATGAGGAACTAAGATGGGCGCTTGAGCGGTACGTCCCGGAATCCGGGCGTGCATTTTGGCAGTTGATTACTAGCTCTGTTTCCGTAGACAACAGTAAGGTCAATTGCCCGGTTTTAGTAGTGGGAGGCGGCAAGGATAGAGTAATAAACCCCAGGGCCAGTAAGAATCTGGCAAAAAAATACAATACCGAATTGCTAGTCTTTAATGACAATTCTCACTGGCTTATAAGAGAAGATGGCTGGCAGAAAATATGTAAAGAAATATTAGAGTGGATTGAACAAAATGGAAAATCTCTTCAGCAATAATTAAGGAAAGGTGTGGTCTCAAATGACAAATCATGATGAATTCCCATTAATAATTAGTCCTAATCTTGGCTGCCCTCACATAATCTCTACAGATGAACTTAAACAGGGAAATACCTTCACACTTATTATAGCCGGTTGTTATGGAGAATTAACTACTCCTTTGAAAGATGGCTTTAAAGGAACTTTGTTTTTACGGACTTCTTATTCATCAGGCAAAGCATCAAAAGATATTCAGTTATCTATTAAAGGTGAACTTGAGGAGATTGTCGAGTGGAATAAACTTTCTGACATTAACGATGTAGAAGATACCAGAGACCTGATCAACAGCGAATACCATTATAACGTTTTGGGGGAAAACACCAGATATTGGAGGGTAAGGGTTAGTTTAGACTCTAAAAATATAGAGGATCCTGATTCTCTGCTGCAGCAGAAGGATGGGAAAAACATACCCTGTCTTTATGATCTTGTCTATATAGATAAATCCAGAGGATGGGAGAGAGTCAATTACCATTCGATACAGTTTGTTGAAAGTACTGTAGCAAGTTGCAGGTTTATTCAAATTACCGATCCCCATATAGCAACACGTAATGATGAAATCCTGGATGAGGTTCTAAAGGTAAAGAGCAAAAGAAGTAGGGAGGATATTATAAAGGGATACATTAATTTTAATGAAAATCTGAGGAAGTTTATCGAACATGCCAACGACATGGCTGATAAAGGAGAGTTAGATTTTGTTGTTTTAACGGGTGATCTGGTAGATTTTGCCTTTCACGGTTGGGATGATGAATCAAATCCGGATGAGAACAATTGGCGGACTTTCATTAATATTATTACTGGCGCAGGTAATGAGAAAGAGAAAAACAATATTGGCTTAAAAGTAGCGGTGTTTACATCCACCGGCAACCATGACTGGCGCCTTCACCCTTATGATCCAAACCTTAGTGCGTACAATAGAGATAGTTACGGCTTGAAGAAGGATGAGCTAGAACACTACAATTACAAATCCTTTGATTCATCAGAATATCCGGAGGATAACAGAGCAAAATTGTCAAAGATGGTAGCAGACAAGGCTTTTAATAAAATGAATCTTGATGCCTTCTCTGATAAGTGGACTCTAAAATTAGCAAAAACCTTTTATAGTTCTATCGTAACAAGAGTCTTAAAAATTTTACCAGCGTCTTTGGGGGTAGCGGCAGTTGGAACAGGAGCAGGAGCTGGAACAATAGGGAAAGTGTGGCATAGCATTTTACCAATTGTTTTCTTTGCGGTAGTAGCTCTTGTCATATGGGGTGTTAAGAAGTTAATAGAATGGAAAACGCATAAGCTGGTAGACATGATGGTAGATAGTCCTATACACGCCGAGGCGTGTGCACTCCATTACTACTTTAAACACATAAACCCATATTTTGATTATGCCTTTCAGTATGGGAAGCATAGCTTCATTGTTATGGATACAGGGGCAGATGTTTTCATCGGTCAGCTTCTGGATGGAAAGCAAATTAAGCATATCAAAAGGATGAGTTTGCAGGATAATATTCTTGGAGGCTCTCCCGACACAAGGGCATTTGATGATGAGCAGATTTACTATAATTGGGAACAAATAGTATGGCTTGAGAAGGTCTTGGCTTTTGTTAGTAAAAATCCGAATGACAATAGTAAAATATTTGTCTTTTTACATTCGCCACCAATTAATTCTCCTGATGATAAGAAATTTGATGAAAAAAAGGATGAACTTATAGAGAGTAAAAGAAATAAACCTGATTTTGAACATGCATGGATTTCAAAAGGAGAATGCTATCTGACTTTTGGAACCATAAACCACTATCTTAGCCAGTTCTTTTATCTTTGCTCAGGTTATAGAGAGAGTGAATTGGTAAAACCTGATGTAGATCGTAATCTCAAACCGGTAGATATTGTTTTTTCAGGACACGCCCACAGAAATATCGAATTCAGGATAGAAAAGGACAAGAAGAATGAAATCAGGATATTTCACGATAAATACAGCGAAAATTACAATCCTGACAATCCTTATGAATGGTGGGGGAAAGGTAGTCCTTTAATGGTACAAACCGCATCATGTAGTATTGCCGGAAGAAATGATAAATACCCGCCATATTATAGAAAAGTAGTTTTAGATACGGATAAGGGAATTACAGTTTTTAAGGTAGAAAAGATTTAGAACCTAAGCCAGGAAATGGAGGGAACATGAAAGGGAAAAAGAAAAGTAAATTGAAAAATAATTCGCAGCTTTTCCCAGACATCCCTTATTTGTGGAATGTCACATAGAAGACGAAAACAATCAGGAAACAAAATTCATAATAATTGTTGTCCATATGAAGGCCTTCGGTGATGCACAGAGCCGTGCCAGACGCCATCTGGCTTCGGACATTTTGGATGAAATTATTGATGACATCCGTGATCGGGAAGATATTCCAATAGTTCTTGGTGGAGATTTCAATGAAAATCTGGACAACCAGGTACTTTCAGCGTTGAAGACCTCACCCGATCTCTTTAGCCTTACATTGGATGATGCGTCAACGGATGCTCTTTCCTATGTCGGAGGCCGCTATCGTTCACTGATTGACCATATAATTGTGAGCAGAGATGCTCAGATAGGAAATATCTCCGGTGATGATGCTGCCATACTTCGGTTGGATCGATCTGTAAGAGATTTTGCCGACCATGTGCCTATTGTGTTTAGAATGGTTTACAGGGATGACGGGATTAATGTGGCTCCACCAGTATCGGATTCAGTCGTTCCGGTTAATATACCTGAAGGAGCGACTAAGGTGAGATTGAATTTTGATTAGAGCAATAAAAAGAAACCGGTATTAGAAACCTTGAGTGTGGTAATCTAACCTGTAATTAGTATCTGTTGCGGAAACACGGTTTTGTCTCCCTGAACTCGTTTCAGGGTCTTATAACATATTGATATATATAGATTCTGAAACCGAAGGTCCTGAATTTAGTTCAGGATCTATCCAGAATGACACTTTTGGATATTTGGGCTTTCCGCAACAGATACTAATTAACGGAACAAAATGAGGAGGAGGTAAAGGCATGAGTGGCAATAATTATCCAAAGCGGTTTGAAATCCTGCAGAATGACGGTGAAACCCTGAGAATTCGTGTTGGAGAGTTGGCCGAAGGTCTGGACAAATATTTTGTAAAGTATTGCGTTAATGATAAAGTTCAAGAAGATACCAGGGAAATTTCTAAATCTGAGATACTGCAATATACTATTGCAGAATCAGGAAAGCATACTTTTTCATTTTATGAAAATGATCCGGGTGAAAACTTCGACACTCTTCCGGATGGTATAGAATTTTATGAGGATAATTCACCTGTATGGGAGCAGGATGTATTTGTCATAAAACATGATCCGGGTGGATTGTCAAAAGAGAGGATAGAAAAGCTAGCACAGAAACATGCACCCTTTGTTTTCTTACATGAAGACGAACGCTACCTGCCTGCCTCTCTGGAATATTTGTTAAACAAGGATGAAACCGGAAAGACAAAAGACGAAAATTTAAAAGTTCTTCTCACCTTGAAGTTTAAAAATACTGAAAATATTAGCTTTCCATATAATGACTTATCCGAAGTACTTCCATATAACGGTGAGAAAAACAGTGTACTGGATACTATTGGATTCAATATTTTTGGATTAATGGGCGGGGACACAAAAAGAGACATACTCGAAAAGAGAAAGAAAGACCCTGATAATATAACCATTTATTACTCATATATTCCAAATCCTGAGAAACAGCAGCAGGTTATTATTAGTTATCACTTCCTCTATGCGTATGATTCTAAGCAGGAAGAGGAAGGTGATATAAAGTTTGCCTCTCACATTTTTGACCGTGAAAGCATCAATATTGTTTTTAATTGGGACAGAAACAATCCGGGCGAGGAACCAAAACCGGAATACATGATTTATGGAGCACATTTAGAGGGACAAACCATGGGTGCAGTGAAACAGGATGAAGATGATTCCGACAAATGGCATGATTTACAAAAATGGACATGTGGACGGGTAAAAGTCATGTGGGAAAATGTTGACAAAATAAATCAGAATCATCCCAGCGTTGCTGTCGCAAAAGGTTCTCATGCTCCCTATCCGGCTCCCGGCCATTATGCTGTATATTTCTTAGGTAAAACTGTATTAGTAGAACCAGCAGGGACTGGTAAAGTTCTTATCCCTCAAGAATTTAATTTTAATGATGACATAAAGAAAGAATTCAAAAAAAATTTATCATTATAAGCTGAAAGACCTCGAATTAGGCACTATCATCAGTAATTCTTGGAACAGTATCTTAGCCTATAGCGGCTATATTGTAGATATATTGGGAATCAAAAATGCAAAATTTCCTCCATATACCGAACGTGAACTAAACATAGATAAATGGGTAAATGGAGACAAGAAAGAGAAAATCTATGATTGGATTCCTGCAAAGATGGAGGAAGATACAAAAGGTAAATTTGAGGGCCTGATAGATTCAATTAATGACAGTCTGGCATGATGGGAGTGCTGAAAAGATTACTTTGGCAAAATTCAATTTCTTACCTGATTTATGGACTGTCAAGAAGTCGTCCACTTTGTAATACACAAGTGAAGAACCAGGAGGGTTTATTTGTGGTATACCAATCATTAATCTTACACGTAAGAAAACTAAAGAATCCAAAACAACAAGAAAAAATAAAGGTGAGATGTGACCCTATGACCCTATAATTTCCTTTTATAAACGCGAAAGAGGTGTTTTATATAACGCGGCTTCCATTTTATTGTAACTAAAACAGTTTTGTTATAATGTTGACACATAATCAAAATGAATATTCTTATAACCTATTAGGAGAAAAATGATGAAAACGAGAATCATATTATTATTTACTGCCATTGTAATAATATTTTCAGCCTCATGTGCATCTACTAGAATTAAAACTGTTTATCAAAGAGCAAAAGAAAGGGCAGAAAATGAAAGAAAGGCAGAAAGGTCAGGAAAAAAGGAGATACCATTAAATATTCAAGTTACCGATGTTGATGTTCTGGCGCTTTCAAATGATATCATAGTTGTTTTGGGAGATCGTTTTCAACAAGCTGGGATTATAAGAAAGGTATCCGGCACAATACAAGTCATAACTGCTGCTGCTGCTGGTTTGATTGGTATATCTCCACATGAAGAGACTGAGTTAATAGCTGGTCTTTCAGGAGCAAGTGCAATTGTTACTCCACTCCAAAAAATATGGAAAGAGGGAGAAAGAGCGGTGGCTTTTCAGCAAGGCATTAACATGGTCATGCAGGCAGAGAAAAGGTATTATGCTAGTATTTCAAACAATAATAAAGGTGTGAACAATACGAGTCTTTCAAAGGAAGGTGCAAAGCTGTTTGATGAAGTAACAGCAGCACTAGGTGTAGTTTTAAAAACAATCGCAGGCTATATTCCAACTATAGAAGAATTAGAAACTGCAACAGGAAGAATTGACGAAAAGTTGGCCATGAAAGTTGTCCCAACAAAGGTGAATATGCCTGTGCCACCGCCTGGGGGTACAGAAACGGCTATTATTAGAGTTATAAATGATTATGCTGTAAATGCTTCATCGGAAAATACAGGTGTTGTAAAGATTAAGGATTACGATAAATTTTTAAAAGAAAAATTGGACATAATTGAAATAGAAGCTGTTGGAACAGGTACGGCTACAGTTAAATTATTTAATGCACGTGGTGGAGAAGCAAAGGTTAAAGTAAAAGTAGGCAATCGTCCTCCCGTAGCAGATGCGGGTGTTGATAAGTCAATTAGCATCCTAAATGATGGTAAAACAGTCACACTGAATGGAAAAGGTAGTTTCGATCCAGATGGAGACATATTGCTTTACTCTTGGGAATTAGATCAGTCTCTAGTAATCGGTAAAAAGGCAAATTTGATTAATGACAATTCTTCTATTGCAGCATTTGATGCCTATGGTACAGGAACCTACACAGTAAAGCTGATAGTAGATGATGGTATTGAAAGAAGCGGTACTGATACTGCTACAATAACAGTTACTCCCTAACAAATAATTGGAATAATAGTAATTTCGACTATTTTATTATTGTCAATTTGTTTTTCATTGCAATCAATCGATTTTAAAGACGATGCATTGAAAGAAGCACTAAAAATTATAGGTTATCTATTTGTTATTTCCTTAATAATGGAGCGAGCTATTGAAGTATTTCTTTCAACATGGAGGGGTGGAGAGGCAGATTTAAAAGATTTAGAAATAAATAGGTTAACGGTACAACTTAATGAACTTACTAATGCAAATAAAAAGAGTAATGAAATTAATAAAATAAAGAAAGAACTTAAATCGCTAAATAAGAAACGAACAGAGTACCGAATTAAATCAAGGGAGATAGCACTCTGGACGGGGTTAATATTTGGTATCATAGTTGGCGCAATTGGAATTCATACGCTAGGAGCTATTGTAAACTTAGACAAAGTTGACAATATTCCACAAAAAACAACATTCAAAATAGTTGATATTATCTTGACGGGTAGTGTATTAGCAGGTGGTAGTGAAGCAATCAATAAAATAATGAAAGTTTACACAAATTATATGAAAGCTACTGCAGATATAGCTAAGGATAAAGCTAAGGGGAAAAGTACTTAAAACCCTATTTCCATCTATCAAAATAATATGTAAACAGGTATTAAGTAATACTCTAAATTAAGGATTTTTCATTTTGTAAGTAACAAGAATATTAGAAAGTATGCTCGAAATTACTTCGAACAAATTAAAAAGAGGTGACCGTATGGCTTCCCCGTTTTGGTTCGATTTGTTGAACAAGTTTTCAAGACTTAGAGGATCCGGCAATGTACCGAAAAAGTCAACTGAGACATAATAGCTGCCTTGAATGACACAAGTTTAGCTGATATAAAAATAGGTACTGGTTCAAAAAAAGGAATTACAGTTAGCGTTGAAAAAATAGGGGTTTTTAGTATTAGAAAGAAGTAATTAGTTGGTTGCACTAAAAATATTATCCTTATTTAACTTACCTTGTCATACATTTAATAAAGGATGATAGATATATGTCTAAAAATGGATTATTTCAGGTCTCATTAATATTTTGGGCATCTTCCCCAAAGATCCGACTGCTTTTTGAAGAATGTATTTCTCACTTAAAGAGTGAGGAACCTGTATTTGATACGAACGAACTATTGGGATTTACGGTAAGATATGTTAGCGGTGAGAAGGAATTAATTAAGCTTATGGAAGAGTTAGTGAATGACGATCAGCCTCGTCGAGTAGTTCTTGTTTCCGATGGGTTGCTCGGTAAAAAAAATGGGAATGGCTACCTCCCAAATCAACTGACAGCTCACATTCGAAAACTCTTTAGTACTACGCCTAACCATCTTTGTGGAATAGTTGCCCTGGTGAATGGTGAGCCTCACCGTACGAGTGATATTGATGCTGTTGTTGATGCCAGAAACCTCGAGCCACAAATGCTGAGAAAATTTATAATTCAAGTAGCAGATGGACTTTGGTTGAAAAGTCCGATTCACAATCCACATGTCCAGGGAAGAGATGATGCAATATTAGTCCAGTTAGTAAGATCCCCAGAAGAATTGAAAGAATGTTTTGAGCTAAGGTACAAAGTATATAATGCGCTTGGATATTTGGAAGAAGCTGTGTCTTCGAATACTTCACAAACAGAGATCGACTCTTTCGATAGCCAATCGATACATTTTTCTGCGAAAGATTTTGCTTCTAATAAAGTTGTTGGAACTATGCGCTTGGTAATGCGCATGCCACGTTTTAGGAGAAATTCTATCGTTGGTATACCATATAATCTTAGAAATACGCACAACAAATGGACATATGAGATTGCCAACCGAGCAGGTGCTATATTCAGCAAAAAGTTAAGTGAACAATATTTTTTGCCATTTCCAATTCTTGCGAATAGCGACTTTGGGGAAAAATGGCCGGAATTCTTGCATAATTATAATCAAAAATATGGCGGAGAAGTAAGCCGTATTGTAGTATTGCCACAATACCGTGGGTTAGGCATTTCACGCTTACTTTTGCGTGCTGCTTTTGCAACGGCAGTGGATCTTCGTAAGAAATACCTCCTGTTGGAATGCATTCCAGTACACGCTGTCATGTATGAAAAATATGGTTTTAAGAGGCTTGAAGGTCATCATTGCCGTGCTCAGGAGCTTGATCAGGTTGCTGTTGGTATGAGAGTGAGTTTTGAAGATACACCGTATAATCAAGCAGTATCCCTTGCAAAGAGGGATATTGAAATGATTCGACGTGGACGTCGGGACTCTAGTATGTTGTTTGGATCGAAATTTCTTTGCTTATGTCGTATTAACCAATGTTGGAGAAGCGCCAATTATAGATTTCAAGGTGAAAAAATATGCCCTTTAAGGGACATTCATCAAGGAGCCGTGCCGTTATCAAACGTTTGCTAGCATGATAATAAAGCGGATTAATCATCTGGGGTCGGACCAAGCTAAGTTATTAATATAAATGAGAAAAGCTCTAATAATGACGTTGTTTTGGGTCTAAAACATCACTTTTTTCGTATTAGAAAAACAGGTATGAGGTTTTAAAGTTTTGGCACGTGCAAACAGACATTATATCCCAAACTATGTTTGGCATATTACACATAGATGCCATAAGAAAGAATTTCTTTTAAAATTTTCTAAAGATCGCAAGCGTTGGATACATTGGTTATTTGAAGCAAAGAAGAGGTTTGGATTACGAATATTAAACTACGCTGTCACATCAAATCATATTCATCTATTGGTTATTGACAGTGATCGTGAGGTAATTCCCAAAAGTATCCAACTGGTAGCAGGAAGAACGGCACAGGAATTTAATCAAAGGAAAAACCGGAAAGGAGCTTTCTGGGAAGACAGGTACCATGCAACGGCAATAGAAACCGATAAGCATCTGATAAGATGTTTGGTTTATATAGATTTAAACATGGTAAGAGCAGGTGTCGTTAAACATCCGTCGGAATGGCCAATGAGTGGATACAATGAAATACAAGATCCACCTGACAGATATACTTTGATCGACCTGAAAGGCTTGATGGAATTATGCGGGATGTCTGATAAAGAGCAACTGAGGAATGAATACAAACAATGGACTGAAGACATCATCAGGAATAATGACTGCACTCGAGAGTCTTGCTGGACGGAAAGTATAGCAGTGGGGAGTATGTCGTTTGTAGAAGAAACGAAGTTAAAGTTGGGGTATAAAGCACAGGGACGTAAGGTCGTTGAGTGCAATGATAAGTTTGTGCTCAGGGAACTAACTGTTCCTTACAATACTCATCACAGCCCTAAAAAGGGTCTTTTAAGACCTGAAAACTCCTATTATTGGGAGGTATTATACAATTAATTCTATAGGTTAGCTTGGTCCGACCCGACAGTTGACAGACAGTTGACAGTTTCGACCCGATTATGATTTTCCAAAAGATTATTTATCATTGCTAGTAAATGTTGTCACGGGAACAACATCAGGTGATGTAGGTAGTGTGTACAGGCTTACTACAGAAGACTGGAAAAAACTGAAATACAAGTACAAAGAAATAGCTGAGGAACACCTCCAAACCTGCCAATATAAAGAAGCTAATATTTATGTAAAACAGAAACAGTTTTGGGAAGGAGAGAAATAAAATTAAAATTCATAAATTGTGACAATGACTTTTTGGTTGATAAGCTGATGAGATAGGAAAAAAGTTGAATGATATGCTTCAAGGCATTTGCTAAACAAGGGTATTAATGACCGAACGTTCAATCCTACCAAGATCAAGCGGAACCCAGACAACCACTTACCTGTTCCATCATCTGTAGTACCCACTATCTACCTATCATGGTCAGTTTGATTCTGCATTCAGCATATTGACTCTTTCGCTAAATGTTCCTCCCTTGTTCACAATTAGCTTGCGACAGGTTATTTATAAGTGATTATGTATTCAGTGTGTGAAGAAACAATATTATCCCCACCTCAAATTCATAGGCCAACAATATTTAATTGGTAATTACCCAATATCTTGTGGGATTTCCATTTTATTATAGAGGGAAGTTTAAGGAGGGTCAAGCACCGATTGTCCATTTTCAATTATTTCAGCGAGGGGTGGTATTTTTTGCAGATTATAAACACGGTCCTGAACATAATCCCAAAAAGTAATTCCTTGCTTCCTGCAGGTAGCCATCAGGCTTAAAAACGTATCCAGAAGCTTTAAGCGCCTCGGATAC
>MAYW01000038.1 GCA_001723765.1 Candidatus Scalindua rubra | reverse complement strand
GGGAAGCTTTACTTACATTGAAGGTTCTGGCCATTGGGCAGAACGTCACGTGGAAGGAACTTACAGCAAGGCGGGCGTTTTTCGGGGTCCCTCTATAGAACTTACCATAAGTTTGATGGCTGAAGTTAAGTAAAGGGGTGTTTATGGTTTCTCTTTTTAAAAGTATCTTACCTAAGTTGAGAGATTTATGCCCGCCCGTACCGAACGGTACTTTCAGGCGGGTAGGCGCAACCTTTAGGTTGCGTACTTTTAAAAGGATTTTTATTAAACCAACCAGATGATAATAAACGCAGGCTAAAGCCTTCGGCTACAACAAACCCTCAAATAAATCTCTCAACTTAGGCATTTGGTACAATTTTTTATTTGACTTCTTATTGAAAAAAACATTATATAAGCGAATTGCAGGGAGTTTTCTCATTACAAGGATAGTCAAGCTAACAAACATATAAAAGTGATTCGTTCAGAACAACCCGTGACGAATCCTACATAAATATACTTAATCTCTCTCAAGTATTTCTAACCTTTTTATATGGGAGGCAAGATTATGATTATTGTGAGAAATGAGAAGATTTTAGATGTAGTTAAGGGGACAACCATCGTTTTTGCGTTTATTGTTTCTTGTTTAGTGTTTATTGGTGGAATAGGGAATTATGCCTTTGGCAATGGTGTAGTCGGTTCAGTCGGGGAAGCTGAGGCTGCGAGGTAGAAGCAGCGGAAGTCCCTGAAACAGAAGGGGCATTAGAAGCCGATGAGGCTCAGGTCTTTGTAGCTCCGGAAGGTATCGGTCATGTTATTCATGTGGGGAGCAATGATGCGAGCAGCTTCTTCCTTGAGGTTCCTCTAACGCATGAACAGCTTGAACTCATGAAGCGTACCGTATCCAGATCGGCAAGGGGGCATCTCGTAGGAAGAAAATTCATAAAAGTTTATGGGCCTATAGGCGCTGGTGCTCAATCTGTAACATGGGATACATTTCTTCCCCCTGTCATGGCAAACATAGATTTGCTGGGAGAAGCAGAACAGCAACCAGTCCATACACAAAGAAGGGCTATCCTGAACATACCCCAGATATACAAGGATTTTATCCTGTATGGTAGAGATATAGCTGCCAGTCACGATCACGATAGTAGCGAAAACCATAATTACCCCAGTCACGATAGAGGCCATAATCATAATCACCATGGATGCATTTGTATGCCCTTAGACCTCAGCGCCCTGGTTAACGCCGTTGTACAATGTGCAAAGAAGGAAGACGATATGATATTTAGTGGTTTACCCGAGATGGGCATACCTGGACTCACAAATGTGGAAGGGCGTAATATCCAGCCCATGAAGGATTGGTCAATATTGGGTAACGGCTTCCAGGATGTGGTAGAGGCCGCACAAAAGTTAACCGATGTTGGATTTTATGGCCCTTATGCCATGGTGATGAGTCCACACCTATATGCTCTTCTTCATAGAGTATATGAAAAGACAGGTGTTCTGGAGATAAAGAGCATTAAAGCACTTATCAAAGGAGGAGTATTTCAGTCCAGTGTCCTGAAAAGTGACGTGGCAATAGTTGTAGCTATGGATCAGAGCAATATGGACCTGGTTATAGGTCAGGATATGAGGGTATCTTATTGGGGCCCTGAAAACCTCAACCATCGCTTTAGAGTTTGGGAAAGCGCCGTATTAAGGATTAAGTGCCCTCAGGCTATTTGTACTATAGAACCGTAACAAGGAACCAAGATTAATGAAAATGACAATATCCATATTCAAATGGCATACTAAATTGAAACATATAGCTTTACCAACAGTGCTTGTTGTATTAACATTGCTTCTTCTACGCAATATCGCAAAGAGTAATGAGGAGTGGGAATTAGGTTTACAGGTAAAAACACCTGAAATCGAATCAAAAGAGGAAGTCAAATTTGAGATAGAAGCAAAGCAAATTCCACTGGAGATTAGACCAGGAATCTTCTTTGATGCCTGGGCTTACGGATTGAAGGACCAACCTCCTACTGTACCAGGTCCTACGATCCATGTTAAGGAGGGGACAAAGGTAAAGATTCACTTTACAAACAAGCTTTCTGTACCAGCCTCTATTCATCCACATGGAGTAAAATATACCATCAAGCATGATGGTGCACATCTGGCAGGTAATCCCAACACCATTGTATTACCAGGTGAAAGCCGTACGTATGAATGGGATACTGATGGTACGCCGGGCACATGGGTGTATCATACACATGCCTTTGAATTCGGAGGTGAGAAGGGACTGGAGAAGGGACTCTTCGGACCAATTATAGTTGATCCGAAAGGAACCCAATCACCTCCAGATAAAGAATTCATCGTATTCCTTACTACTTATAAAATTGGTGATAAAACATTCGAGGCATTTAATGATAAATCTGGAGAGGCAGCATTCTTCCAGGGCGACACAACCGCCTTCCCGGGTGAGGTCTTTCATGCAAAGGTTGGAGAAAAGGTCCGTTTCCACCTGGTTAATGCCGATTCTGAAGAAATGCATACATTCCATATCCATGGACATCGATGGAAGAATCAACGTGGTGGAGAATTAATTGATAACGTTTCACTGGGACCTTTTACAATGTATACCTTGGATATAATTGCAGGTGAAGATGTCGGGCAGGGAAACTGGATGGTCCATTGTCACTTCGGCTCCCATATGATGATGGGGATGTTCGGTATACTTGCTGTAAGATAAGTGGGCATAATTATTCAGCTACGATTTGACACTAAGTGGTACAAATAAATTGTATAAAAGGGATTTACTCTTTAGGAAAGTTCTTATTTTTTGTGATAATTTGCGTTTGTTGTTGCTAATCTATCAAAAACTTAAACATCTATAGATGGGTTAAAAATTTAAGGAAATAATCCTAAAACCAATTATACAAAATGATAGACTAGTGTATTACGTTATTTTATATCTACTTATTTATAACGTCCACTATAAGTTTTTTTATATCGCAGATGGAAAAAAAACATGAAGAAGGATTTATCGGCTTTATTTAGGTTGAGCCTATGTGCCATAGTTGCATTTATCTGCCTTGCAGGTGGAAGGGGCTTTTCGGTGGAAATCTCCAGAAGACCAGACGACCTTCTCGGCCCATTGATGGGTAACATTCCTAAAACTGTGAGAGTAACCCTCACAGCTCAGGAGATTACGGCAACTATTGATTCTAAGGCTAACGTAAGTTTTCGTTATTTTACCTTTAATGGCCGTGTCCCTGGACCTTTTATTAGAGTAATGGAGGGAGATACCCTCGAGGTTACCCTTGTGAACCCTAAGACAAATACAGAGACGCATACAGTAGATTTTCACGCCATAAAGGGTTTTAGAGGAGGAGCTACCAGGATGATGGCCCCTCCTGGTCAATCCAGGAGGAGTTCCTTTCAAATTACAAGACCAGGCTTATACGTATATCATTGTGTAGGTAATGGCTCTGTACATGACGTACTCCATCACATAAATAACGGGATGTATGGTCTGATACTGGTAGAGCCGCGAGATTTGGATAACGAATTCCAAAAACTCCTTCGTAGTCCCAACCTTAAAGAATTTTACGTTATGCAAGGTGAATTCCACATTAATGATGAAGTTCCAGGGAATATGGATCACGAAAAAGGGCTAAGGGAAGACCCTGACTATGTAGTATTTAATGGCAGAGTAAATGCCCTATCAGATTATCCGCTCAGGTCTACCATTGGTGATAACGTAATCATTTACTTTGGAAATGCAGGCCCAAATAAAATCTCGTCTTTCCATATAGTGGGGGAGATATTTGATAAGGTCTGGCGTGAGGGTGTCTTGGCTTCTCCACCATTCAGATATGTACAGACCACGGCAGTGCCTGCTGGGGGGGCTGCAGTCTTGCATTTAAAAAGCGAGAAGTCATCAACTGAGGCAGGATCTTATCTCTTAATAGACCATTCAGTATTCCGCATAGCCAAGGGCGCAATGGGACACCTTTGGGTATCTGGCTATTAATACACCTGGTAATTTTTATAGCTTATCCAAAGGCGGATAGTTGAAGTTAAACGGTAGTTGTAGTATATTGTTTACTTACTCTAACTTGGAATAATGGAATTAATGAAAAAGATACTAATTATTGATGATAACGAAGATATCCTTGTTATGTTTGAACAATTATTATTGGATCAAGGTTTTAATGTGTCTACGGCAATTAATGGTATCACAGGTATTGAACTGTTTAAGAGAGAAAGCTTTGACCTTGTGATAACAGACATCAACATGCCGGGGATAATTGGTTTCGATGTTGTGGAGAACATAAAGAACGGTTTTATGACAGTTCCCATTATATTAATGAGTGCTGACTATCTGCCAGTAGAGCCGGATAATGTGAAAAAGTTAGGCGTGAACGCGATAATATCAAAGACAATTGATGATAATGACTTTTGTGAAGTAATCAGATGTTGCCTGGAAGATAAGGTATATGAGAGCAAAATTTTTTGATATATGATTGAGACTGAGTCTTAATTACAATTAAGCTGGTTATTTACAAGAGCCTCATGGTGGGTGCACTGCCTTTATCCCTACTCCTTTCACAGTGCGCCCATCCTTAATTAATATCTATTGCGGAAAGCTTATACCTATTTGTAAGTGCGGCTTCCCCGCCTGAACGAAGTAGTCGGGCAGGTAACCGCGAAATATCGCAGCAAGATGCTGCTCCTACAGCGGAAAATGACTTTCCGCAACAGATACTAATTACAAATTACTTTATAAAGTAATTAAAATGGAGGTTATATTCATGAAAACTGTTCTAGTTGTAGAGAATAATAAAAACCAGGCCTTACTCTACGAACAAGAGTTTAAGTTTGAAGGTTACAACGTAATACTCGCAAGAAATGGCAGAGAGGCAATTGAAAAGATCGATGAACAAATTCCTGACATTATGATAACGGAAATTACCATGCCCATTATGGACAGCATCAAGGTCATAAATATGAGCAGAAAACTCTTTAAGCTCAGCAAAATACCTATCATCATTAATACGGCTTATGGCGATTATAAAGACAACTTTATGACCATGATTGCCGATGCCTGCATTATTAAGTCATCTGATTTAAGTGAATTAAAGAATAAGGCAAAAGAACTACTCGGCAAAAATGCATAGTTTAAACAACCCAATACCACCCAATACCACCTACGAGGTGGGCAGGTAACTACACTTTTTTAATTGGAAAGGAGCGAAGAAATGAAAAGAGTAATTTTATTTGTGTCAATGATGTTTGTAGTCTTTGCCTTACATCAGCCCCAAAGAGGCACTGCAGATATTCGGCAGGAGACAGGTTTTATCGTGGTTGCTCCTGACAGGGGTTATCTTGGCAACGAAGAAGTAAGAGATGTCTTTAATGATTTTCAATCCGAATACGTTTCTACTCTTACATTTGTTGGACTTGGAATCCGCAACGAAAAGGAAGAGATCCAAAACCCATTGAAGTCAGCGCTGGAAGAAATAAAGGCAAGAAATGTGAAAAGAATAATTGTTGTACCTCTCTTTGTTTCTTCTTCAGACCCAGTTTTTAAAAAGGCAGTGGCAGCTCTTGGCAAAGATGTTAATGACTTAGAGTTCAGCCATCATATGTCTGAAAGCTATCTAATCAGCCAGATTCTATATGATAGGGTAAATGAGTTAAGTAAAAACAGTAATAACGAAAGATTAATAGTGGTTGGATTTGGGTATACGAATGAGGAAGAACATAATGGCATAAGAGACGGTTTAAATAAATTGCTCAAATATGTCAATGAGAGAAAGAAATTCAGGGAAACGAAGGTAGTTGTATTCCCCGATTGGAACAGTGGTGAAAAGTTACAGGAGCAAGGCTATAAGGAAGCGCTTAATGAGATAGTTGCAACGGCTGCAAAAGGGAATAAGACAATTGTAGTCCCATTCTTCCTCAGTTGGCTCAAGGCAGACCATCATATGTCCACATGGAATTCCCTCTGCAACTCCTTAAATGAACATGGCCTTACTTGCCAGAAAAAGGAATTGCTCCCTCATCAAAATGTAGCCTTGTGGCTAAAGAAGACGGCTAACAGTTATATTAATGTTCCACGAAATGAAATTGGGGTCATCATAATGCCGCATGGTTCACGATATTTTGTGAACGAGATTATAAGAAAGGGCATTGAACCCTTAAAAGAAAGGTACAACGTTGAGATTGCATGGGGAATGGCAGATGAGAAGATAATACAGGAAAAGGTTTCTAAACTTGAAGAAAGAGGTGTAAAGAAGATTGTATTATTAAGACTCTTTACTATGTCTAAGAGTCTCAAGGAAAAGACTGAATACATCCTTGGATTAAACGAAAGTGAATACATGGCAAGGTATTGCAGTCCGGTTAGAAGCTGCTCAACCTTTATTACCACGGGCGGATTTGACGACCATTCGCTAATTGCAGAGGCTTATATGGATAGGGCCATAGAGATAAGCAAGGACCCATCAACTGAAACGGTCTTACTCCTTGCGCATGGCGCATCAGATGAAGAGGACAATAATAATTGGCTTAATCTACTAAGATCGCTGGCAGATAAGATCAATAAGATGACCAGGGAAAGGCATAAAGTGACATTCAAGGCAATAAAGGTTGCAACCATTCGTGAAGATTGGCCTGAGAAGAGAGACAATGCCTTGAAAGAGATCAAAGAGATTATAAATGCGGGCAACAGAGATGGTCATACTCTGATAATACCTGCGAGAGTTGCAGGCGTTGGACCATACAGGAAATATCTTGATGGACTGGAATATGTAATGAATCCTAACGGCGCGCTCCCTCACCCAAGCGCTACGATGTGGATGGAAGAGATGATAGAGGCTGCGATTAAGGAAATGACAATGTTAGGTGTTAAATTAAGCAGGACGCAGATTTTCGCAGATACACACAGATAAAATTTATGTATATAAAAACTTAAGAATCTGTGTTCATCTGTGTCCAAAATTAAAATCTGTGGTGAGTTCTTAGGAGAAAAACCCGTATGGACATTGACATGGAAATGGTGTTATGGTGTGCAGTAGTCGTCCTTGTATTTTGCATATTTAGACTCTTTGCGCCAATACGAGATGAAACTCAGATTCTCCCCGTTAGATAATTATTTTATGGTTTAAATTTAAACAATATTATTTCTAAAGAAGGAGGAAAAATGTTTTTAAAGACATTCACGATTTTTTTGCTTTTATATTCATCCATTTTTATTTTTTGCAAAGTCTCTCATGCAAATGAACATATCCCTAAAGAATCTAAATGTTTAAATGAAACTATTCATAATGGAGAAAACATTGATAACCTTACTGGTGAGCGCATAAAAAAATTTCATGCAAATAAGGAATTTACAAAAGAACATTTACGTGAGCTTGAAAAAGGCATGAGACTTGAGCTTGATGGAGCTTCATTCCAGGCGCTCTTCTCAAGATATGTAACTGCATGCATGCAGCTCAAAGAACATAAGCGAGGGAAAGAGTTCTTTCTTACGCTTGCCGGTGGAAACCAAACATCACCTCATGCCCTGACGGCAAAAGGCATCATAACATATGGCTGGCGGGCTGAGAGGGTCATGAGAAACGGTCTAAAAAAGATTGATAAGGCAATCTCATTAGATAAAAAGGCCTTTTTCCCCAGATTGTGCCGCGCAACCTATCTCTCATACCTGCCGGAGGAATTTATGGCTGCCATAAAAGAATTCAGCATCCTTATAGAGACTGAAAGAGATAACCCTTCAAACCTCTATGATGTTTATTCGAATCTTGCCAGGATTTATGGAGAACATGGTCATTATGATATGGTTGTGTATATCAATGAAAAACTTCAAGAGGTACAGAATCAGATTAATAAAAAAATTGATTACACACACGCAGACGAAACATCGCTTGATAAGAATAAAAACTATAATGAAATTATTCAGTTACCTGCCCGACCCGTCCCCGCCAGAAAGACTATAGCAGGCTGGCGACTAGCCTATCCGTGGGGGCAAATGGCAGGCAGGCTTTATCCTATTATGAATAATACTAATACAAAAAAAGGGACGTCTGCAAAAGATAGGCATTTAAATGAACATCTTGCAATCCTTGAGAGAAACATGAAAAGAAAGATTGATGATGCAATCTTTGGGGATATTTATACACGATATACCCTTCTTGTATGGCAATATGGAGAAACTAAACGTGCAATCAATTTCTTTGAAGTCCTTGCAAAGCGGCACTCCCAATCTCCAAATGCACTTGCTGCCTTGGGAACAGTAACGTATGGTTGGAGAGGACAAATGGTATTGCAAGAGGGATTGGATTGCATTGAAAGGGCAATAGAGCTTAATGGAGACAATTTCTTTTCTAAGATAAGCCATGCGACATTTATTGCATACTTCCCAAATGGTTTTGTCAAATCAATGTATGAGTTTTCCATCCTTAGACAGACTGAGGAGGATTCGCCCCAAAGGCTTAATTTAATTAAGTACCGTATAAACCATATATGTACACAACATGGACACGATGGGATACTAACAGAATATGTAGAGCCTGTGATTAAGCACCGGTTATAGTTAATCGGCGCTTATCACTTTGCATTTTAAATCTTTTGGAGTTAAGGCTTCCTGCCCGAAGGGCATTAAATTTATGCATAGGAATTTCAAAAAAGCCTACGAAACACATTCACCCTGTGGAATAGAACAATTGTATTACTCCACAGGGCAAGAAGACACAAAACTTCTTTTTTCCTCACGCCAACCTGCCCGTCCGGCAGGCGGGGACGCCAAGAAGGCTTCGAGTGAGCCTCAGCCGAACTCCGCAAAGGGGTTTTGCTTTAGGAATATTTCTTTTTCTTAGCGAACTTAGCGGATCTCTCCGAGCTGTATGCTCTACGAGCTGGAAGCTGCGTGAGAACATACTTTCGTGATATTTCGTGATTTTCGTGGGGAATAGTAGTTGCCGAAGGCCTAATTTTTTATAAGGAGGTTTTAGATGGATATTGCAAAAAAAACCAAAGTAGCGGCTGATATTAACTGGATCCGTCTCAATGTAAATGGGGAGATGATGCTACGCAGTCTAAGATCTATTCTAAGGATGGAGAAGTCTCTCTTTTACCAGGGTATCGGTTGGCTCGCAAGAGAAGGCAAAATATCCGTAACCAAGGATGGATGGAGAACAAGGATAAGCCTCATCAAATGAAGAATTGGAGATTGCAGATTTTGCCCGCCCTAGCGGAAATTTAATATTTGCATGTCCACACAATATTTAAATTAAGAAGTGAAGGTAATTACCTTCACAGTGGGACAGACTTCTAGTCTGTCAATCACAGGCAAGATGCCTGTACCACTATTTTGGCATAAGAAGGGTCAGACATTGAATAAAAGGCTAGTCTGTTTTGGCATGATATGATCTTAAAACCTATAACCTTTCACTTTTTTTATATAGGAGGAAAAACAACATGTCTGTATTAATAGTCGGTGGAGACCACCTTGGCAGTATTCCAAAAGAGCTTAAGAAACTTGGGATAGACGATATAAGGCACGTGAACGGCAGGAATAGAAGCGTCATTAAGAAAGGAATGCCGATGTCTACGGACCTGATTATTGTATTATATGACTATGTAAATCACAATCTAACAGATGTAGTAAAGAAATCAGCAAGGGAACTTAATATTCCCGTTATCTTTGCAAGGCGTTCATGGTCATCGATATACAGCAAGCTACCTCATTGTCTAATCTAAAATTAAACCGAATCAAAACTGATCAACATGAATGAAAGGAAAAAATATGATTAAAAAAATACTGATTATTGACGATAATAAAGATATCCTTGATATCTTTAAACAACTATTAGTGGATGAAGGATTTAGTGTATCCACGGCAAAAAATGGTGTCACAGGCATAGAACTATTTAAAAGAGACAGCTTTGACCTTGTAATAACAGACATCAATATGCCCGGAATGAGCGGTTTTGATGTTATAAAAAGGATAAATAACATTATTATGGTACCTATCATATTAATGAGTTCTGATTATTTACCGTTTGGCCCGGATGATGTGAAAAGGTTAGGCGTGAACGCAATAATATCAAAGACAATTAATGATTATGACTTTTGTGAATTAATCAAGTGCTGCCTGGAAGACAAGGTATATGAGAACAAAATTTTTTGATAGTATATTGAGACTGAGTCTTAATTGCATAAATTGTTCGGTAATAAAAAGGGATAGCGACCGTTAATTGGCTTAGATTAAATAGTCGCTGTCCCAATTAAGCTTAAGCTAGCACGGTTCGAACTATAACTGGAACGAGGGGATGCGTCAGGGAATAGCGACGCTTCGGGATGAGTACATTACCGAGGACGCCTTCAGCATGGTAGATCCGTTTGTTGTGGAGCGGGCCGTGCGCAGGTTAGAAAAACGGGGAGTCAAGGCGGCATTGCTTGTCAGAATCTTTTCACTGGAGGCAAGCTTCAGGGAGAGGGGAGAGTAAGCGAGTGAACTTTGTAACCCATGAATTATTGATTATTGGACAGATTCTTGCTTGTTGCTCATACACGATGGGAAGCTATCGCCTCTTCGGAAAACGGTTCGGCCGGTTTACTCTGGGATGCATAATGCTTGGAGTCGTGTTGGATGTCTCGCTGGCGGTCTTTGGAGCAACCAGCGACCTGGGAGATAACCCGGAGGGAATGCCGTGGCGCCATCCCCTTTTTTCGATTGCCGTCGTGCTGGCCACGTTGGGAATGCTCGGCTACATGGTGAACCTGGCACTCCTCTCGGTAAGGCGTTGGAGGGAAAAGGCCGAATGGTTTCTGAGCGGATCTCAGGCCGTTATCTGGCCGAGCTGGGTTGCGGGTGTAACTATTTTCATTCTGAATGTGTTCGTTGGGTGGTTTTAGTTTAATTTAGACAGGATTTACAAGGTTAAATTAGCCGCGAATTTACACTAAATTTCACTTTAGAAGCCATGAATTAAAAAGGATAATTAGAATTGCACCTTAAATAATTGGCTATTGTTTATTTTATAATAGGCTGTCCGAGAATTGTCATTTCGGACTTGATCCGGAATCTTATCCCATCGGAAACCCTTAAATTTAGGGATTCTGAAATAAATTCAGAATGACAAATTGACGCTTTTCCCAATTCTCGGACAGCCTGATAAGATGAGACCAAATACTCATGGTAATGCAAAATGGAAGGAATGGACAGATATATTATTTACAATAGATTAAATCTTTTCAAAACCTCGGCAACCTTATCATCTGTCTTGCTAAGGGTACGTAATGCGTCAATAAGGGAATGGAGTTTACTGCGGTTCTCCGCAATCTCCCCCTCTATATTTCTGACCTTGTCCTCAAAGGGTCTGATCATCGTCCGCCTGTCCCAGAGGGCGAACCATATGGTTCCACCGAACATGGCAACGAATGCGCCAAGTATGACAAAGAATATATTGACTAACCTGTCAAACTGTTTGTTAATATCCTCAAAACGCTTGTCCATTCCTTCAAACCGTTTGTCAATCTCTCTCAATATTGCTTTTTGGCCTTCTTCAAGCTTTGTAAGTCTTTCTTCAAGCCTCGTAAGCCTTTCCACAATCTCTCTATCCGTAATCCTTGGGGCTGTCTCAAAGGCGAAAGCGATGGAAGGAATGGATAATACAATAGCTAAGTTTAATATTATGACAATCCTTTTCATGGCTTCAATGTATCAAAGGCGCTGTGGGAAGTCAACAGGAAAAAGATTCGTGTTTATTCGTGACTAACGGTTACATAATTTATTTTATCAATCGAGATTGAATTTGTTTGTCATTCGTTTAATGAATTGCTTGGTGATTTTTTCGCCTTTTTTGACTACTTCAAGTGTTAATGTGTCTTCATAAAAATTTTGATGTAAGGGGTAAGGGTTGATGAATTTAGCAATGCTAAAGCCAGGTGAAAAAAGAAAAATAGTAAAAATAGGCGTAAGAGGTTCACTGAAGAGAAGACTGATGGACATGGGTCTTCTTGTTGGTGAAGAGGTAAAGGTAGAAAAAGTCGCACCACTCGGAGACCCTATTGAGGTCACCATCAAAGACTATAGCCTCTCCCTCAGGAAAAGGGAGGCTAAGGGCATTTTGGTGGAAGCCATGAATGGCCGGCAAACAACCGGCAACCACAAATCAGTGGTTGGGAGTCAGCAGTCTGAAAAAAAGACAATATCTGTAGCAGTTGCGGGCAATCCAAACTCGGGCAAATCAACCTTGATAAATGCCATTGCGGGCACGAAACTACAGGTGGGTAACTGGCCTGGTGTGACAGTAGAAAAAAGAGAGGCTGTCTTTAATCACGAAGGCAAAAGGATTAAGCTGGTAGATTTGCCAGGCACATATAGCCTGAGTCCCTATACACAGGAGGAAATCATCGCAAGGGATTATCTCGCACATGAAAAGCCGGATGTAATTGTGGATGTGGTTGATTCAACAAACCTTGAGAGAAACCTATATCTAACAGTTCAATTAATGGAACTTGGCATACCCGTTGTAGTTGCCCTGAACATCTACGACGAGGCAGGAAAGAAAGGTTATAAAATTGACATAAAGGCAATGAAGAAAATGCTGGGAATTCTGGTGATTCCTACGGTGGCGACAAGAAAAAAAGGATTGAGTGATCTGCTTAATGCAGTGGTGGAGGCAGCAGAGAATCAATCTGTTCACCGATTGAGAGAACTAAACTATGGCGAAGACATTGAGTCTGCTGTCAGGTCGGTTGAGGAGCATGTAAAAAGCATTTATCCATCCCTTGTTGAAAAATATCCGCCGAGATGGCTTGCCATTAAACTTATGGAAGGTGACAAACATATCTTGAAGGGAGTAGACATCAGTGACAATGGCAACCTCGTGAATGAGACCGTCAGTCAACTCACGAGTGCGCACGGTGAGGATATTGAATCCATAATGGCTGATGCAAGATATGCGCAGACCGTAGGGCTCACCCAGGAAGTATTGAAAAAACCTGAAATCAGAAGGACGGAGCTAACAGAAAAGATAGACAGGGTCGTCCTTAACAGATTCTGCGGCATACCCATCTTCCTTGCTGCCATGTGGCTGGTATTCAAGCTTACGTTTGATGTATCAACACCCTTTGTTGACTGGGTGGATGCTATGACTGCTGGTCCGTTTACGAGATGGGCAGAGGCTATTTTGGGTTTTATTTTTGCCCCTGACTGGGTGGTCTCTCTATGTACGGATGGTATTATTGCAGGGGTTGGCTTTGTGCTGGTCTTTGTCCCTGTCATATTCGCCATGATGTTCTTCATTACCTTCCTTGAGGGTAGCGGATACATGGCAAGGGCTGCCTTCGTGATGGACAGGGCAATGCATGCAATGGGGCTTCATGGGAAATCCTTTATACCTATGCTTTTAGGATTTGGTTGTAATGTGCCTGCAATTTATGCAACCAGAACACTTGAAAATCCAACTGACAAAGCGCTTACGGCGCTCATTATTCCCCTCATGTCGTGCGGCGCAAGGCTTCCTGTGTACGTGCTATTTACGGGAGTCTTTTTTCCTGTACATTCAGGCACAGTCCTCTGGTCGTTGTATGTAATGGGTATAGTTCTGGCTGTAGGTGTAGGAGTTATATTTAGAAAGACACTTTTTAAAGGGGAAGCGACCATGTTTATTATGGAACTTCCACCTTACAGGATGCCGTCTTTCAGAAACCTCATGATACATACATGGGAAAAGGGGAAACACTTTCTCATAAAGGCTGGCACATACATATTTGCAATCTCAGTACTCGTGTGGTTTCTCCTGAATATTCCCTGGGGAGTAGAGCATAAGAAAGACTCCCTTCTCGGCATGGCAGGGCAGACAATAGCTCCTGTGTTTGAGCCTCTTGGGTTTGGAGGATGGGAGGCTGCATCGTCGCTAGTTACGGGCATAATCGCTAAAGAGATAGTTGTAGGCACAATGGGTGAAATATATGTCACTGAAAGAAAAGAAGAACAGAAAGAGGACTCTCCCACATTGACAGAGGATTTAAAAGAAATTGGGTTATCCTTTGCAGGCGCTGTAGAGACATCGGCATTAAATGTCTTTTCAACCTTTAGAATTGCAAGCATCTCTACTGAGGAAGATGAAGGTCAATCACGACTGAGGTCTGTAATTCACGAGGCATTTACCCCCCTTAGATCCTACGCCTTCATGGCATTTGTACTTCTTTACGCTCCGTGCATGGTGACTGCCATAGCATTTAGACAGGAGTTTGGCACATGGAAGTGGTTTGGCGTTGCCTTTGTCTATGAGTTTATTCTGGCATGGGTTGTGGCATTTGCAATCTATCAAGGCGGGAGTTTATTGGGAATGCAGTGATAGCGTGCGAATCATTGCATGAATGCCATAGTGCGGCGAAGCCGCTACCAAGTTTGAAGTGTCTAAAGTGAACTAAAGTGCCTAAAGTTAAAAACTAAACTGATACTAATAATTACAATTACGGGATAAGAAGGGGAAATGGGATTTGTGGATGTATTATTGATGGTATTAATCATTAGTGGGCGGTATATATTTTATATCGCTCTGCATGGAAGAAAAAAGGACAGTGTGCAAAATGTGATCCAGAATCACATCTAAAAAAGTAGAGAGTAAGAATAAAAATCTTTCTACTCTCTACTTGCTACTTTACAATTGTGAGCGGAGCGAACTAAGTTCATCTACCGCTCAAGGTGTAGCATGACTTTAATTTGTGTGCATGAGATGTATATAGGAGAAGTTGCCGAGATAGTCTCTATTAATGGAGATATTCCTGAAATCAAAAGGCTCAGAAATATGGGCATTAGAGAAGGCAAGATTATAGACCTCTTGCACCATGATCCTTTAGCAACTAAAAAGGTTGTTATTGGTGTTGACAGCACGAGGGTAGCCTTTGATGTTGAGCTTGCTTACAATATTAAGGTGAGACCTCTCAAAAGCTACTTTGAGACAGTTAAAACACAAGCTCAATATGACAACCTCACAGGTTGCTTTAACAGACATGAGGCTAATCGTATCCTCAAAAGTGAATACGAAAAGTTCATAACTAAAGGGTCTCCTCTATCTTTACTTATAGCAGACATAGATTTTTTTAAGAAGATTAATGATGTACATGGACATAATGCAGGGGATGAAGTACTCAGAACCTTTGCCGGCCTATTGAGGCAGAACATGAAACGGTCAGATATTCTTTGTAGATGGGGTGGTGAGGAGTTTTTGATACTGCTGAGAGGCACGCCGGTCAATAATACTGTCCAAGTAGCAGAACGGCTTAGACAGAGTATCGAGGCATATGTGTTTCCGCCATTTAAAAATAGTGGTTCTGTAACGGCAAGTATAGGCGGCTGCGGACTTCCGCCCGACAGACCAATACAACTTCTCATTGAGACAGCCGATAAAGCCCTCTATATGGCAAAGGATAATGGCAGAAATCAGGTGAGGATTTGTGATGATTAAAGACAGGATTATATCCTGATGTGTGAAACGGTTTATGAATTTTGTGTCAAGTGCGGAGACGGTTTGTGGATTATTATTTTTGGTTATGTACCGAGTTTGGCCTCAAGGGCAGCAAGGCGTTCTCGAATATCAATGGCAATCTTAAGTTCCCGCTCAAGGGAGTCAATCCTGCTATTAAGCGATTTGTCAAGAGAGTCGATTCTGCCATTAAGCGATTTGTCCAGGGAGTCTACCTTCATTTCCAGGGAATCGATTCTGCCGCTAAGAGATTTGTCCAAGGAGTCGATTCTGCCATTAAGCGATTTGTCCAGGGAGTCTACCTTCATTTCCAGGGAATCGATTCTGCCATTAAGCGATTTGTCAAGAGAGTCGATCTTTTCATCAAGTCGTTTTATTTCTACCTGGAGAGCACGTATCTCAGGGGCAACTATATCTTGCAGGGCAGATTTTACTTCTTCATAAACAGACATGAGTTATTTTCTCCATTTAATGTAAACAACGTATCACACGCAGGAGTAACTGTCAATTTAAAAATACCTTATTTTGAACTAAGAAAGATGATGAAAGATTTAAAGATTTTACAGGTACTTACTGATGCGGCGCAAACTATAGCTGACTCTGACCACTCGATGGCTTCAGAATAATAATTGCTGATGATAACAAGGACCATTCACATCTAATGAAAGAGTCAATAGAAGAAACTATGAAGGATAGATATAGAACATTGATTAAAAATATTATAGACATAGTCTTTACTGCTGACAAGGAATTAAACTTTACCTCAATTGACCCGGCCGGTCAAAGAGTCTTCGAATATTCGAGAGAAGATGTTACGAACATAAACCTGTGTAATCTGATATATGAGGATGACAGAGGGAAAATTGTTGATTGTCTTAAAGTATTTTTCTCGATTAAGGGAGAATATATAGAGGGCATTGAGTTCAGGACAAAGACAATGAATGGGAATATCAAGCATCTGGCATTAAATGCAAGGGCAAACTATGGTGAAAACGATGATTTAGTACAAATTGAAGGCGTTATAAGAGATATTACAGAAAGGAGAAAACTCGAACAAAAATTGTCTCAAATAGATAATCTAAATACCCTGGGATTGCAGGCGAGCGGTATAGCTCATGAACTTAATAATATATTGGGGATAATACTTGGATATTTAGACATTTTAAAATTGAAACTTAGAGATACAAACGTGCGGACACTGAACCGTTCTTGCCATGAACCGTCATGGTACATGGTTGGTACAGGGCAGATTTCAGATACGATAAATGTAATTGAGAGGGCGGTAAGAGATGGAGCAGCAATCGTAGGTAAAATTCTGCAATTCTCAAAGTCTAAACCAGGTAATTCCGGTGTAATACACGTTAACCTGATTGATGTTGTTAAAGAAGCGATAGAATTTACTATGCCCAGGTGGAAAGGTGAAGCGCAAACTAAGGGACTCGAATATAAGATTATCAATGATAACCTGAATCGTTCAGTGCTGTATGTCAGATGTAATCCTACAGAATTGCGAGAGGTAATCGTAAACATTATTAATAATAGCATTGATGCAATGCCAAATGGAGGAAAAATAGAATTTTCTGCAAAAACTGATGCTGGAAATGTTGTCCTTTCTATATCAGACAATGGAATAGGAGTAAAAGAAGATATTAAGGATAAGATTTTTGACCCATTTTTTACAACAAAGGGTGTAAATGGATCGGGACTTGGTATGAGTGTGGTATACGGCATAGTAAAAAGGTATGGTGGCGAGATTAGTATAGATAGCCATTGGGGTAAGGGCACAACCGTACACATAAAAATGCCTCTATGTTTGCGGTGGACGATTACAAAATGATTAATTATGTTGCCATAAACCGGGATATTTTAATAGACAATACAAAAGTAGGTTGTGATTTGTATTTAAAAACCTACGTTAATGGAAGTCCTAAATACGTTTTATTTTGTCGTGGAGACGAACTATTCTCTAGTGAGAGGAGAAAAGAATTAATAGAACAAAACAAAAAAAAAACTTTTTGTTAATGCAATAGAATTTACAAGGTATTTCAGGTATCAGGAAAAAAATCTAAAAGACATTCTTGCAGATAGGCAAAGAAGTTCTGAGGAAAAATCTCAAGCGGTTTATTATGTCGCAAAATATTTGGCCACAGATCTTATAGATAACCCTAGATCAGGCATTAATTTAGGAAGGGTTAAAAAGTGGGTAGATAATACAATTGGTTATATCCTTCGTGATGAAAATGCATTCTCCAGCTTGCTAAAGGTAACTTCACATGATTACTATACCTATACGCATTCTGTAAATTTATCAGTGCTTGGGTTGCTTTTTGGTAAACATCTTTCTTTAAATCCACATGACCTAAATTGCCTTGGTATAGGTATGTTATTGCATGATCTGGGCAAGATTGAAATTCCATTAGAAATTCTTAATAAACCTGGCCGGTTGACAAAAGACGAGTTTGAGACAATAAAGAAACATCCTGAAACTGGAATAAAATTGTTAGAAGATGAAAAAATAGGAGAAAAACCTTTAAAAGTAGTCATTCAACATCATGAGAACTATGACGGTACTGGCTATCCTAATGGGATTGGGGAAAAGGATATCCATTTGTTTGGAAGGATTTCCAGAATAATTGATGTGTATGATGCAATGACTACAAAAAGACCTTATGCAGATATATGCAGACCGTTTTCTGCTCTTGCAGAGATGCATAAAACGATGGCTGATTGTTTTGATAAGGAACTGCTTAAAGAGTTTATATACTTTTTAGGGCCTATAGACCCGCGTAAAAAGCAAAGAAATGATGTCCTCTTATACACATAAATTATAGTAGGTTAAATTTCTTAAGAACCTCAGCAACCTTATCATCTGTCTTGCTAAGGGTACGGAAGGCATCAATAAGGGAGTGGAGTTTACCGCGGTTCTCAGCAATCTCCCCCTCTATATCTCTGACCTTGTCCTCAAAGGGTCTGATCATCGTCCGCCTGTCCCAGAGGGCAAACCATATGGTTCCGCCGAACATGGCAACGAACGCGCCCAGTATGACAAAGAATATATTGACTAACCTGTCAAACTGTTTGTTAATATCCTCAAATCGATTGTCCATTGCCTCAAATCTATTATCAATTGCTTTGCTCATAGCATCGAATCGCCTATTCATATCTTCAAACCGTTTGTCAATTCCTTCAAACCGCTTGTCAATTCCTTCAAACCGCTTGTCAATTCCTTCAAACCGCTTGTCAATCTCTCTCAATATTGCTTTTTGGCCTTCTCCAAGCTTTGTAAGTCTCTCTTCAAGCCTTGTAAGTCTTTCCACAATCTCTCTGTCCGTAATCCTTGGGGCTGTCTCAAAGGCGAAAGCGATGGAAGGAATGGATAATACAATAGCTAAGTTTAATATTATGACAATCCTTTTCATGGCTTCAATGTATCAAAGGCGCTGTGGCAAGTCAACAGGAAAAAGATTCTAAAATTTTATCTTGACAATAATACAATTTTTTCTAAAATACTATTGAAATTGAGTTTCAATTTCAATATAATTATTAAGGTAATTTAGCAAATTGCAAATTGGTGTCCTATTTTGACGGTTCCATATAAAACCGGTTTATTGATATGACCAAAGAACTTTCAATTTTTATGATGTTTCTAGAAAAGAAAGGCTTAAGGCTTACAAGGCAAAGGGAAGTTATCAGCCAAAAAGTGTTTACCACAAAAAAGCATTTTTCAGTCGAGGATATGGTTGATGTATTCAAAAAGAATGGCGGTGCATTAGGAAGAGTTACGATATACCGTACAATTTCACTTCTTGTGGATGCAGGATTGTTAAACGAAATAGATTTTAACAAGGGCTGTAAGTATTACGAACGTTCTCTTAATCGTGCATCACATGCACACCTCGTTTGCAAGCGCTGTGGAAAGGTAACGGAATTTACCAGTAGTCAACTGGAAAACATCGTAGATAAAATCAGGGTAACAAAAGCCTTTGAAGACTTATCTTATGACTTCAAGGCAACAGGTGTGTGTTCTACCTGTAAAAGGAAATAATGAAATTAAAATTGGTATACGAACTAAGAATTTTGATTAACAAGGTAATAAATCTAGTTTATCCTGTTAATCAAGTCCAAAATTCTACACTAAGCCTTTGAATTTTTTTAAGATATGACTGAGACTGAGTCTCAAAATAAACCACAACTAGTTAATATAGGAATTTCCTTTTTGGGCACAGATTATGTTGATTTATTGACAGAATATAGATGACTGAAAATAGACGACAGAATTCAATCAGGATCTGATTTCTGTCTTCTGTTTTTATCGGCGTGTATCTGCGGAAATCAGTGTCCTAATTAATTCACAAATTTTATAAAAAAGGACTATCAGCCTCGCTCGGCAAGCTCTAACTGATAGCCCCGCGCCAAAATGCAGAAGGGGTTTTTGTATGTCTCCCTTTTGCATCTGGCTTTTTTTATTATAACTACTGCTTTCTTTTTGTCAAATGACAAATTAACCCGGATTTTGCGCCAATTCCTGTCACCAGACGCAAAGAACGCAAAGTTATTATTTTTTAGAAAGTAAATGATGTAAATTCCTGTCTGCGGGCATCGCACAAGCAGGTCTGAAAAACTTTGGAATTTTGTAGTAGAAGTACTGTAGGGGCAAATGGCCTTTCGCCCTTACTTTGCGCCCTCTGCGTCTCTGCGGTGAGCTAAACTGTTACGGAAAATTCAGATTATACACGCCCGCAAGAGGGATTGTGTTTCACACACTCCTTTCTAACTTCCCTCTTGTGCGGTGTGTAAGTCAATATGTTCATTTAGGAATTGTGAATATTGAATGATGTAGTGGTTTATTTCAGGTATGGAGATCGAGAGGTAGGAAATTATTATGATTAGTTATGTACCAAATTTGGCCTCAAGGGCAGCAAGGCGTTCTCGAATATCAATGGCAATCTTAAGTTCCCGCTCAAGAGAGTCAATCCTGCTATTAAGCGATTTGTCAAGAGAGTCGATTCTGCCATTAAGCGATTTGTCCAGGGAATCTACCCTGGATTCCAGGGAATCAATTTTCGTATCAAGAGATTCAAGCTTTGTATCGATCTTTTCATCAAGTCGTTTGATTTCTATCTGGAGAGCTCGTATCTCAGGGGCAACGATATCCTGTAATGCAGACTTTACTTGTTCATAAACAGACATGAGTCATTTTTCTCCGTATAAACATAAACAATTTATCACACGTGAAAGTAACTGTCAATTTAAAAATGCCCGATTTTGTATTAGCTAAGGAATTAGTGCTGGTTCAGGAATGTGGGCATTGCCCACCAAAATTCTGGCTTATTATGGTTGAGAAAAATATTCTAATAATTCTGTGTGTCTCAGTGAAAATCCGTGGTGGAGTATTAAGGTAATTCTATGGCTAAAATTAAAGATAAATCTAAGGCATATTTAATCCAATGTCTGGCCTGTGGAGCAACATGCTCAATTGATAAGGAAATTATAACCGAATTGCATAAGGAAATATACAGCGAACATCAATTCGAGATTGACCACAGTCAACTGAAGATAAAAGGCTATTGTAAAAGATGTCAGGGAATAGGAATTGAATTTAATACCTAAATTGAGCGATTTATTTGGTGAAATTGTCGTAGCCGCAGGCTTTAGCCTGCGTTCTTCATCATTTGATGGGTTTGTTACAATTTCACGTAAGTTACGCAACCTGAAGGTTGCGGCTACATAAATCGCTCAACTTAGTTAATATCTAATAGGATTGTCTATTTAAACAGAAGAAAGGAGGTTGTTGATTCTAAGTCCATGTATAGGAATTTCAAAAAAGCCCACGAAAAGACACAAAAAAAACTTTCGTGATATTTCGTGATTTTCGTGGGGAATAGTAGTTGCCGAAGGCTTTAATTTGAGTCAAATCAAAAGGGGCTGTCAGCTTATCCCTTGAAAGATAAAAAACTGACCGCCCCCCATTGGTACAAGAGGATTTTTCACCCTCTTTATATTTTGTAATTTTATCTTAGCATTCTCGAAAGTCAATACAAATTTGTCGCATAGGAATGTTCATCTTTTAGATAGGACGTAAAGTCCCGAGTGGACAACGTCCCTTTACGGGATTAGAAGATGATAAGGATAATTTTTTTATCCTGTTAATCAAAAATTTAATGACTTTCGGAAGGAGGATAACGTGATTAAACGAACAGGATTAATTGTTTTATTGATTTTCCTCATATTCGGGATGTCAGGCAATCTTATTTTTGCCGATTCTCAGGAAGATCTGAAGAAAGAAAATGAGGCATTGAAGCGTGAACTAGCTCGTGCGAGATTACTCCTTGCAAAGAACGAGACGACTACTGCATCAGATTCTAGCAGCGATACTGAAAGTGAAGAAAAGGATAAGAAAAAAGAAGAGAAGGTTGAGCTTGAAGAGGTCATTGTAAAGGCAAAAGTTCCTCCTACCGCGCGGCCTCTTCCGGATAAATATAAGGATCATCCGGCTTCAGTAACGGTCGTACCCAGAGAGGAAATCGAACGCTTCCATTATACATCTTTGGACCAGATACTTAAGAGAATCCCAGGATTCAACCCGCAGGTCAGAGATACCCGAGGGCTTTTCCCCGCTTTTTCAGCCCGCGGGACAGACCCGTTCGGTAGCGGCAGCGTCAAGGTTCTTGTTGACGGCGCCCCTATCGGCGCTAATCTGAGCGACCCCGGTGTGCGATATTTTGTCCCCACTACCGAGGAGATGGAGAAGATTGAAGTAATCAAAGGAGCGAACACCATCCGCTACGGAGAGCAGGCTATTGGCGGGGTGGTTAATATGATCACGAGGCCTATTCCAGAGGTCCCGGAACTACGGATGAACAGTTCCTTTAATAGCCGTGGAACATCGGATTCGTCTGTGTCGTACGGTAGGCGTCACGGAACCATGGGTTACCGCCTGGGCTATCACAGAACCGTTGGTGACCACTTCCGGGAACACGACAACTATACCGAAGATACAGGCTCGCTGAGGCTCGCCTTTGATCCCGACCTGAAGACCAACGTGGCGCTAACACTCAACTACTATCGGCTTGACGCCGAGGTGCCGGGCGGCCTCACTAAGGATCAATTTCATGAGGACGAGACGCAGGCAAGGAATCTTGATGACAATTGGGAAATTAACAGGTTTTCCGGTACGCTTAGCCTCAAGAGGACCCTCTCTGAGGTCAGCATGGTTGAGGCAAACATAATCGGCAACAATTTAGACAGGACTTTCTATGGAACCAATGCTACGAGACTCGATTCGAAGCTTATTGGAGCAGACCTTGCCCATACGCTGACAACCCAACTATATAGGATGGACAATACACTGGTTACAGGTTTGGCTATTGAGGTAGATCGGCGGGACAGCCTGCGGACTTCTCTCTCTGCACCTGGAGGGAAGATTGGAACCACCATAGGTCACAATACGGTCGATGATTTGCTCATTGCCCCTTACTTCCTGAACAAGCTTAAAATTGCCGAACCCCTTACCCTAACAGGTGGTGTCAGATATGTAACGTTGGACACTCAATTCAGAGACAAATTCAACACTAAAGAAGCTGATAAAACCTTCGATGAGATCCTCTGGAGTGTCGGTGCGACTTATCGACCGATTGAACACCTCACCTTTTTCGGCAATGTTCAGCGTACATTTCAGGTCCCTACCCGGCAGTCATTCACAACTGGAGGAAACTTTGTTGGAATCACCTTTGGGCAGGAGGATACTGATGCGCAGACAGCCATTCAGTATGACGTGGGGCTCAGAGCGAGTCCGGCGGAATGGTTATCGCTCGACCTTACGGTGTTCCGGATTGATTACGATGATCGCGCAACTACTACAGATGTTGACGGTGATGGTATCAACGATCTAGTAAACATCGGTGAGACCCGCCATCAGGGAGTCGAGGCGCGGATTGATTTGGGCATTGGGATGATGTTAGAGAAATTTACGGGAAGATCCCTTCCCGGTCTCAGTGGACTGGGTATGTTCACCAACCTTGCCTTACTCGATGCAGAGATCAGGAAGTTCAAGGACAATCTCAGTGGTAATGATGTGCCCTATTCTCCAGATGTGGTTGCCGGGTGGGGGATGGTCTACGCACATCCGAGAGGCTTCTCGGCCAACATTGAGGGACTGTTTACCGACGATCAGTTCTCGGATGCCGAGAATACGCGCGAAGGAACTGCAGACGGAAGAAGGGGTATTATTCCCGACAGAACTGTGTGGAACTTAACTCTGGAACAAGATCTTCCCTGGCGGAAGAAGGGAGGTCAAAAAAGGAATGTATATATATCTGTCAGGAATATATTTGATAGAAAGTACATTGAGACGCGACTGAGCAGAATCACACCTGGCCTTCCCAGGACGATTACGGGTGGGATATCATGGTCGTTTTGAGAATTAAATTATAAATTTTTTTGGAAGAAGGAGGAAAAAAGGAAATGTTGAGTATTAAAAAAGTTAATGTGCTAAAAGGATTACGAGTATTCATGTTTTACGGGATGTTAGCCGCACTTTTGAGTATGCTTACTGAAGTTCAGGCTCATACGTTATGGGTAAATGCCACAGACTTCACACCGGCTTTAAGCGAAAGGTCAAAAAGCACTAACATTTTCCTGGGATGGGGACATGATTTTCCAGTACAAGACTTTCTAAAAACATCTGACATGAAAGATTATTATTTTGTAACTCCGGAAGGGGGAAAAAAGGACCTTACACCTATGGCTCAGGAAGGGTTTTTGGAAACCAAAATGGAATACACAAAAGAAGGGTCTCACCTCGTCATAGCCAACAAAAAGGCTTATACAAGAGGCAAGGTAACCAGGATAGCTTTTGCCAAGGCAATTATTAACGTAGACCAAAGCACAGGAGATGTTTCAAAACCGGTAGGTCAGGAATTGGAGATTGTCCCGTTGAAAAATCCAGGTTTGTTAAGAATGGGAGAATATGTTCCCGTTAAGGTTCTTTTTAATGGCGAACCTCTTCCTTACGCTGAAGTTTTGGCGACATACGCCGGGTTTTCAACTGACCGTGCCTCTGCATACGTAGTCCACGCTGATAAGGAAGGGATTGCTAAAATTCGCCTTATTAAAGATGGGGACTGGAAGATTGAATTGAAACATGAAATACCTGATACCCAAAAGGAGACAGACCCAGAAAGTGAAACACTCCGATATATCAGCTCCTTAACGTTCGAGGTACGGTAACAAATTGAAAGAATTTAAGACAGGATAACAGGATAAACAAGGTAAAAAAATCTGGTCTATGTAAACAAGATTTCTAACCCCAGGAACATGAAAATTTACATCGGCCATGAAACAGGTGAAATCGCTGAAAAAACGGGTCTGAAAAGGAAGCTGCATTGGGCGAGTTTGAAAAGGACAAAAAAATATGGTTAAAAGAAAAGAGTTTTCGTTAATCGTGAGTTTTGTAGTTATATTGATTTTTTTAATAGGATGTTCAAAAGAGACTAACTTAAACGCCGAGCATGAAAGAGCACTGAATGTTGCGGTTTCTTATCTCAGACCTTTTAACCCACTGAAAGGTTTTCATGTGGGGGCATTCGGAACAGTAGAATCATTGCTGGGCGTTGATGACAATGGGAACTTGATTCCTAAACTAGCGATTGAATGGGAAAAGATGAATGATAATGAGTGGAAATTTCATCTCAGAAAAGGAGTACTTTGCCATGATGGTTCTGTGTTTAATAGCCACACAGTTAAGTTTTCGATTGAGAGGCTGTTAGATAGTAAAAACAAGGGATGGGTAAATCCTCCATTCGACTCCATAATCATAGAGGATGATTATACATTCATAATTCGGTCGAAATACGCGACGGTCTTACTTCCATATTATTTATCAAGAATCGATATGATGGCTCCCTCCTCGTTAGACGAAGGGGGCCATTTTGCTAGACCCGTTGGGACGGGTCCTTTCATGTTCAAAGAGGGAATTGAGAGAAAATATATGCTATTGGAGAGGAATAAAAACTACTGGGATGGTGTGCCGAAACTTGAAAAGGTCATTGTTAAAGGAGTTAAAGATCACAAGGAACGTATTCAGATGCTGGAAAACGGAGATGTTGATGTGATAACGGAGATTCATCCGAAAGACATAATAAGATTGCGGGATGATGGTAAAATAAACGTGATTCTGAATCAATTTCCTTATACCCATCAATTACTTTTCAACACGAAAAAATATCCTTTTGATGATTTAAGTGTAAGGCGGGCTATTAATCACGCTATTGATAGAGACTATATTGTTACAAATGTCTTAGAGGATTTAGGTACAGCGGCTTCTGGACCCTTTCCTTTAACATTTCCAGGAATTTCCCAAGGCTTAAAAAGATACCTTTACAGCCCGAAAAAGGCGAAATCACTCCTAACTAACGTAGGATGGAAAGATATAGACAATGATGGAATTCTAGAAAAGGATGGGGAAAGATTTAAGGTGTCTTTATTAGTTTACAGTTATAGGGCCGAGCTACCGCTTATGGCAATGGTTTTAAAAGAACAATTGAAGGAGGTTGGGATCAGTGTAAACGTCCAAATCCTCGAAATGGAACAACTGAATTCTATAATCAGAAAAAATGAACACGAAATGGTTCTTAGTGGACGTGCTGTAGGATCGATGCCCGACCCTTATGAATACCTGGTATCTGATTTTTCTTCTATGGGCAGAAATAACAGATCAGGTTACGGGAGCGCAGAGGTAGATCTTCTCCTCGAAGCCGCAAGGACAACCCTGGATAGCAAAGAACGTTACTCCGTCTATTATGATGTCCAACAAATTATTATGAATGACACACCGATCGCCTTTATCTCTCATGATGTATTAAGTGCCGCATGTCAGCCCAACATTAAAGGATTTGAATTTGAATCGGTTTTTGACACATCATACACGGTGAAGGATGTGGAAATTGTAAACAAATAAACCATGTATGATCTGCGGTCTTGACTTAAAGAGTGAGATAAAAAAGATGAAAACACAACTAGTTTTTCGGATAAAAATATTTTTTGTAAGCCTTATCATTACGGGCATATCTGGCTCCTCGGCCTTTGCTCACTTCGTCTGGATAGAAGGCTCGCCATCGGTACAGACCAGGAAGGAAGAAACGGTGAGGTTCTATTTCGGTGAATTTCATCAGTTTCTGCGGGAGGAGGCAGGTGGAAGACTCGATGACCGGGAAGGTTTAAAGGCATGGATCATTAATTCAGATGGGAAAAAACATGTAGTGGAGCTTGAAAAGAAAACCAATTTCTTTCAGGCGTTAGTGAAGCCGGAAAAGCCCGGGCGTTACAATATGATCGCCAGCGATCTAAAGACCGAGGTTAAGGATGGAACCAAGTATCCCACCATTGGCATCATGTATAAGCCCATGTTCTATGCACGCACGCAGTTCCTTGCATTCGAGCAAGGGCGTATATCTGAGAGAGAGACTGAAATCACGGAAATGCTTGATCTGGACATTATTCCTATCACGAGCCATCTAGATCCTTTAAATGGGACGATTTCTCCTAAGGTAGGTAATGAAGTGGTTCTTCAGGTACTCTTTAGGGGACAGCCGTTGGAGAAGGCTAAGCCATTTGCTTATTCACCGATTGGTTGGATAAAGGGGTAGCGTACAAATTCCAAGGGAATCACACGTTTTACTCCACTCTGGCCCGGCACGTACGTCATTGACTGTGTCTATCTTGAAAAGGTCTCAGGTAAGTTCAACGGCAAGGAGTATGAGGGGGTTCGGCACAGGGCAACCCTGACGATTAATGTGAGAATACATGACTAAAATTCCAGAGAGAGACTTCGTTAATTAGAATGTTTGTTATTCGTCAAATTCACAAATACCTGGGTATTTCAGTTGCAGTTTTTTTACTTATATCTGCGGTTACGGGTTTTCTCAGGGCTAACTACGTTTGGTACTGGAAACCAGGTTATAAACAACATAAACATCCGATAACTGAAGACTCCAAATACATTCAAGCGCCCGGAATCGGTATTTCAGAGCTTGAGAACATAATTGCACAAAGAGGTGGGAATACAAAGGTTAAAAAACTTGAGTTTTTTAACCTTTGTGGAAGACTGCTTTGCAAAGCTTATGTAGATAATAATGTGCTTATGGTAGATGCAATGACAGGTGAGCTGTTAACACCTATTAGTGAAGATTTTGCTATAGAAATAGCAACCCAATATGTGAGTGGGTCTTTTCCGGTAAAGAACATTACTGATTTAAGGGATTATGTCCCATTCAAGGGGCGTGATCCTCATCAGGTATACAGGGTCAACTTTGATGGCAATGGCAACACTCAAATATTCATTTAATAAACATAGTGGAGATATTGTTGAAGAAGTGTATGACCTACGCAGGTTTGCACATTTTGTTGTTAACTTACATGACTTTAACTTTCTTAATTTAAAGAGAACTTTGCTATGCATACTGGGGTTCAGTTTTGTGTCTTTGTCTGTCTCAGGAATATTTCTATTTTGCAGACAATTTATCAGACAGGATTTACAGGAATCTAAAGTAAATAAATAGGGACAGCGACTGTTAATTGGCTTAGATTAAATAGTCACTGTCCCTATTAAAAATCCTATTAAAAATGTCCCATTACAATAAAACTGGTATTTATCATGATTCCGACTAAGATCACCAAGCTTACTTCTCCCTATGCCACATAGCCGAGAAAGGATCTTTTTTTGGGATATTACAAGGCTTGGAATATCTTCTTCTGACGGGAATATAACTAGCTTAATCTTTTTATAATGAAAGGAATGGACAGATATATTATTTATAGCAGGTTAAATTTCTTAAGAACCTCAGCAACCTTATCATCTGTCTTGCTAAGGGTACGGAAGGCATCAATAAGGGAGTGGAGTTTACCGCGGTTCTCAGCAATCTCCCCTTCTATATTTCTGACCTTGTCCTCAAAGGGTCTGATCATCGTCCGCCTGTCCCAGAGGGCGAACCATATGGTTCCGCCGAACATGGCAACGAACGCTCCCAGTATGACAAAGAATATATTGACTAACCTGTCAAACTGTTTGTTAATATCCTCAAATCGATTATCAATTGCTTTGCTCATAGCATCGAATCGCATATTCATATCTTCAAAACGTTTGTCTATTCCTTCAAACCGCTTGTCAATCTCTCTTAATATTGCTTTTTGGCCTTCTTCAAGCTTTGTAAGTCTTTCTTCAAGCCTCGTAAGCCTTTCCACAATCTCCCTGTCCGTAATCCTTGGAGCAGTCTCAAAGGCAATGGTGAGAGAAGGCATTGATAATGTAATAGCTAAGCTCAATATTATAACAATCCTTTTCATGGCTTTAATTTATCAAAGGCGCTGTGGGAAGTCAACAGCAAAAAGATTCGGGAATGGAAAGGTGATTTTATGAAATCTTCTCTTGTATTGATTCTGGCGCTGATAATTTTTTCTGCTGTTATGTTAAATGATCAGTCTTGTACCCTTGCACAATCTTCGAATGAAGGGTCAAGAAAAGAACAAATTGATAATAACGCCAGACTCCGAGAGTTAATGAATGAGTTACAGAATACGGTTATAACACTTCGCAAAGAACGACAGGCCTACTATAGCAGAAAGCAGGAAAAGGACCAGGAAGTTCAGGATCTGAGAATACAGATTCAATCACTAAGGGAAACACATGAAGACCTGGTAAGTGAAGTAGAGGATATTGAAAACGAAATGGATACTCTTAATAACGAGGAGAGTAAATTTAAATCATCCATTTTGAGTTATCAGAATAAGGAAGACGAACTGTCAAACTATGTTATTTCTCATGTGAGACTTTTACGAGAACAAGTTAACAATGGAATCCCGTTTCGACTCGAAGAGAGAACGGCAAAGCTTGATACAATATCAAACGGCATTGGCGCACAAAAGCCAATGGATATAGCAGAGGCGTGTAATCAGCTATGGAGTTTCTGCAAGGAAGAACTGCGCCTGGCTGTTACAAGTGAGATATACCGGGACAATATACGCCTTGCAGACGGTAGAGAGCCGCATGCGGAATTTGTGCGAGTGGGGAGGGTTATCCTTGCTTTTATGACTGAAGACGGTGCAGATTGGGGCATCTGGCTGGAACAAAAGGATGATAGTCCTAAAGGCGCCACTACCGGATGGGTCAAGGATTCTTCTTCCGTATCCAGTCATACCATTGAGAAGTCAATCAAGATCCTCATGAGGCAGCATCCTCCGGAGATTATAAATTTCCCTATCAGCTTTTCACAGGTAAGGATTAACCAAGGATTTGAATAAAAACAATAATCACACAGAGACACAGAGGCACAAAGGATAATGACGGAAAATGAGATTGGGAAAGTTGTAGCTGGACTTTATTCCTTACACGAAGAACACCTGTCTGCGTGCGGGCATGCACAGGCAGGCAAAGGAAAAAACTATTATTTTCTGTTTTATTTTTTTAAATTTCGTTTTCTTAGTGATCTCTGTGCCTGCCCCGTAGGGAGGAACGACTGTACTGGGGGTCTCTGTGTGAGAACTTCTTTTTTCCTCTCGCCAACCTACCCGTCCGGCAGGCGGGGACGCTAAGAACGCCAAGAGAACGAAATCAGAGTTGTCTCCGATTCGGAGAGATATTTACCCTTTGTGTGAGGATTAGCAATTTAATCAAATATTAAAATGAAAATTCCTAAAAATATTATCATGATTTTTGCATTGGTCTTTAGCATGACTTTCCCATTTAAACTCCAGGCAGATGAGGGAAATTCAACATTGGGACAATTGACAAAGGCTATTACCCAGGCGAAAGAAGAACTCGAGCAGGAGAGAATCAGAATCGCAAAAGAGGAAGAAAGACTAAAGGGGCTTGTTTATAACTCCATTCAGAACGGGATAAACTCTCTGATGACGTTATTGATTTAAAGATTTCTGCAAAAAGACAAAAAGAATCTCTTTCTGATTTAGGAAAAAACGTCGACAACCTCAAAGATGATGCGAGAGGCAAAGAGGAAATCCTGAATCAGGTCAAAACTTTATTAAGTGGGGCAGCGGGAGAATTGAACGGGCTGGTAAGGATACTCCCTCCTTCCAGCAGCAGACAACAACAAATTAAGACATTAAACAAATTAATTGACAATTCTGCGTCAGATAGTGAGGAGATATCTGTAAAAGATACAAAGGAACTATTCAAAGCTATTCTTGGGGTTATCAAGGAGGGACAGGATATTGAATTGTATGCCGACCATGTCAAGACTGAATATGGCACTCTTGAGAAATCAGATATTATGCGTATAGGTCATATTGCCACTGCTTATCAATCTAGTAATAGTGAGAGGATTGGCCTGCTAATTAAGAGTTTTGAAGGACGGGAAGGTTTCAGGTGGAAGGAGGATCTTCCACGTAACCAACGAAAAAAGATCACGCATGCATTTAACGCAATAAAAAACAGCATGGAAGGCATTTTTATGTTTCCTGTAGATGTGACTCAGGAGATTCAGCCACAGGAGAAATCCGGTAGTTCCGGCGTATTCGGTTTCTTATTATCGGGAGGACCTGTCATGATTCCATTAGCTATCGTTACCCTTGCAGCGCTGATTCTGATAATTGAACGGTTATTCTTCTTCAGAAAGGAGAGGTCAATGCACGACCATTTGATGGGAGATATCATTTCGCTGTGTGCAGAAGGAAGGCATGATGAGGCAGAGGACATTTGCAGACAACACGAAGGACCAATTGCCAGAACATTAGCCGCTTGCATATCAAGGAGAGAGCAAGGTGTCAGCGCTATGGAAGACAGCGTCCAGGAATCGATCATGCATGAAATACCGCGGCTGGAACACTTCCTGCCTGCAATTGGCGTACTGGCGGCAGTCGCCCCCTTATTAGGTCTCCTGGGTACGGTCACCGGTATGATTAATACATTCCATATGATTGCGATCTTTGGCAGTGGTAACCCTGGACTGATGGCGGGAGGTATATCTGAGGCGCTGATTACGACTGCTACAGGTCTCGTAATTGCAATCCCCGTTCTCCTTGCGCACAATTTTCTATCAACAAAGGCAGACGGAATTATTTGTGATATAGAAAGGCATGCTGCCACAGTTTTTAATGCATTAGCGAATCAAAATGATAACGTTCGAAAGGAAGTAAGCGTTCACTAGAAGTGAATATTCGACAGAAGGATAACAGGTAAAAAAAGTAATCACACAGAGACACGAAGGCACAAAGGAATTAAAGAATTGAGGGATTAAGGGATTGAGGAAAAGATTGAAAAATGACACGAATTCACAAATTAAACACTAATTGTTTCGTGTTAATTCGTGAAATTCGTGTCTTTGAGGGATTGAAACTTGAAACTTACGAACTCGAACCTCTGTGGATTAAGGACGAAGGCCTCTGGCTCGTAGAGCCTACGCCTCGGAGAGACGAATCCACCGAAAATGGCCGTACATTAAAACCGTGAAAATAAAGATGGATTCGCCCTGTGGAGTAATATAGTAGCTCTACTCCACAGGGCTTAATCCAGACTTGGCGATCTTTGCGGCTTTGCGTGAGATTATTTCTTTGGCCTCACGCCAAGACGCGAATTCACCCTGTTAGATAGGGCTTATCCAACGGTCAACTACGTTTATCGTGATTAATGTGTGCTTATCGTACAAATAACGGTTATTTTACATTATCTAACAGGGGAACCACTCTCCGAGCCAGAGGCTCTACTGAGCCGGAGGCAAAGGGTAAAAACTATTATCTTTTGTTTTATTTTTT
>MAYW01000037.1 GCA_001723765.1 Candidatus Scalindua rubra | reverse complement strand
TTATTACCTCAGTCATAATCATTTAAGGATTTTAGATTTCGGCCTGCCTGGTGCGATCCGCCTTGCGGTCTGGGCCAGGGATTTCAGATTGCAGATTTATAAGTCATTTAAAGTACTGTCTTGTAAAAATTCATTTTTGTAAATTTTTTGTAATTGCTCAATATCAAGTGAAGTTATGTACCCTTCCTTTTGAAAGGCGTCCTCGTCCGCCCTGGCGGGATTCCAGCGCTAACTACTGGAATCCCTGCGAAAGCGGGGGTATTTCCTCCCTTTCGGGAGGAATCCAGAGTTTGTTTTCATGTTAAACGCTCATGACTATCAGATTCATCACGAATATATGAAAAATCTAGATTCCCTGTCTGCTTCCCAAGTAGTTATTCCTCGGGAATGACAGAAAAACATGTCCTCATGTAAATGGGGATTGAATTGTGTAAATAAGTTAGAGCGTCACAAGTTGTCATTCGACCACGATCGGGAATCTATTTTCGGATCAAATAAAAATTATTACTTTAAATATTGCTTTACAGTATAATAAGAACATCATCTATTTTACATTTATAAAAAATCGTTCAATTATGCTAAATTATCTAACTTTAATATGGACGGGTATATTCGCTTTTATAGTTTGTCTTAATCAAATTTCTATAGCATCTGAAAAAGAAAATCATAAGGAAAAATATGTAGTTATTAACAATTTAGTTGTTAACAATAAGAATAAATTCAGAACCATAATCTACAAAAATGAGGAAGAAGGAATATTGGAAATGAGGAAACTCATAAACACTTCAGAAATAGAAGAAAGCTGGACTTTTTTGCCTCACCAGGAAAAATGGATTGAAATCGGAATCAATGAAGAATCAGAAAGAAAAATAAATGGAAATTATATCACTAAAACTGGACTTGATGTTCAGCTTTTGGATGAACTAATAATAGGAAACAAAGACATGGTCGTTTACCATTTTCATCCATCCCATAGCCTTCATTTAGAAGATGAAATCAAAGAACGAAATGAAAAAGGCTTGACTATGAATGATCAAGAAATAGAAAAAGAAAAAATAAAATTTTTAATCAAAAGTGCTTATCCTTCAAAATCAGACTTAATGAATATGATAGGAAACTCAATAGAGTTTTTTGAAAAAAATCCTAATGGAAATATCACATTCAAAATAGGTTCATATTATGGCATTACCGAATACTATTTAACTGAAGAGGGAAGGACATACTTTAATACTAATAATTCCTTTGAACAAATGTCAAGAATAACAAAAGCAAGTTCATCAGCAAATCTCGAAGCAAATGTCACAGGAGAAATTCTAGAACTAAATCCCAGACAAAAAATAAATCCGCTATCTAGAATTAAGATGAGCCCCAAACAAAAAAGAAAACCATCATCTAGATTTAAAAAAATATATCCATTATCTAGAGTTAAGAAATCAGTTGAAACAATGAATGATGAGTATTTAAGGGTAGCCTTTACACCGTACGAATAAAATGAGTGAACTTAACGCCCTATGGGCGGACTTTTTTGCATAACGCTAACATGTCATTCTGAGGGAGGAACGACCGAAGAATCTCTTTATGGAGACTTCACTAACCTCACAAAACATCATTGGCTTACTAATGAGAGATTCTTCGCGGAATTTATCCCTTCCCCTGTGGAGTAGTTTTGATCTGTTTTACTCCACAGGGTCAAGGGCAAGCTCTGAGCCGAAAGCATTAGATTCTTCACGGAGTTTATCCTGAGTATCATTTGTAGATTCTTTGCTGAATTTATCATAAATAGATTCTTCGTTCCCGTTGGTCACTCAGAATGACACAAGCGAAGGGCTCAGAATGACAAGGATGTATCTTATTGCATCATAAGTAGTTAAAATGGAAATTCCTCATTAAAATAGGTTATTTTATTCGTTTATATCTTGTAGCTGCTCCATCCGGCTCATCTGTCAACGTAATCTCATTTTCAGAAACAGCAATCTTAAAGGACATTGGCGGTATTAATTTATCATAAAACCCTTTTCCAAAATGCACTTTCAGGCGATCATTGTCAACAAACTTATAATAACCCCTTACTTCTGGATGAAAATTGTCTTCTGCACCAATCAACATAGTTCCATCATCAAAAAACTCGATTGCTTCTGTTTCCTTAAGATTCATCCACTTGCCAATCACCTTTTTCTCTAACTCTACAAAAGATCCTTTTCCTATCTCGTAAGGCTTTCCTGTTACTTTATCAGAAGTAATGGTATTACTTGCAGTTTGACAACCATAAATGGCAAATAACAAGACCAGTACGAAAAAAGACTTACATAGCATAATTCTTTGCATAATTTTCATTTCATGATTTCTCCAAATAGTAATAGTAAACCCCGTTGGAATTTCCCGCCCGTACCGAATGGTACGTTCGGGCGGGCGCACGGGGCATTCCTACGGGGTAAACCGTTTAACCAAAACATATGTGTTATATTATCATTTTCAATAAGAATTTTAAAGTTTTATCTACAGGTTTAGCGAGTTTTTTCGTTAGTAGATTATACCAATGAGTACCCTCTGAATCGGTTAACCAGAGATTTAACATTTTTATTCTCATTACAATATATCCACAAATCAGTGTAAGTGTCGGAAAGAAAAACAGTAAAATTACACATAGCGAATATCTTATGTTGTTCATCTATATGCTTTATATTCACGCTATATTCTTCTTTCCACTCAAAATAAGCCATATATCCCTAGTTACTTCAGCATATCTTTAATAGTTCTTTCGTATTCCGGGAAGTATTGGCTAATCACAGAAAGATTGAAACTCCGCAATATACTTGTGTTACCTTCTCGTTCTAGAAGAAACTCAAAAGACTTTTCCACGAGTTCTTCAGGCTTTACTAGTTTATCTGTCAACCTTTCATAATAAGACGGTGTAACCGTTACCGTGTGGGTTGTAGTAGTACCCTTTTCCACGGTAACTTTGAAAGTAGTACTATCAATTGTCTGTACAGTTATCATAAACGCTCCTTATGTTTTAAAATGAATTTGGAGAAAATCTCTTGACTTTATTTTTCGAAATATATAGTTTATGAGTTAACTTACGAGAAAAATTGGATAAAAACATAACGGATGATGTGAGTTTATTCTTAACAGAGAAATCCGTTTTAAAACCAGGACGGTAACAATGCTTATACTAACCAGGAAGTTGGGCGAAAGCATAATAATCGAAGATGACATAAAAATAACTGTTGTAGATATAGGTAAACATCAAATCAAACTAGGGATTAGTGCACCAAAGAACATAACTATCAACAGAGAAGAGGTCTTTAAGAAAATTAAAGAGGAAAACGTATTGTCATCTACTTCGAAGATAATTGATGTTGCAAGAAAATAGTTTTTGCTTTTGCCTTGATAGTTTGTTCTAATCATACCTACCAATACCAAAGATTTAGCCTCTATTTGTCTGGTTTGGATTTAACTCGTTTTCCCAAAACGCTTGTCATACGTCGCATGGCCAGAGATCTGTCTTCAGGATCCAAATGAACGTCCAAAATACAGAAACCTTCCGTGTATTCGTGTACGGCCTGCAAAACTTCCTCTAACTGATCTTCGGTACTGATGTCAAACCCTTTACCCATCCCAAGAATTTCAGGTATTCGGCTGTATTTCCATAAATGAACATCGTTGAATGGTCCGTCCAGCATCGATCGCTCCGTTCCATAACCGAGATTGTTCAGGACGACAATTATCGGATTAAGATGAAATCTGGCGATCGTTGATAGTTCCATACCTGACATTTGAAAGGCACCGTCACCTACTAACACCAGAGGACGCAGTTCAGAATTTGCCATTTGTACTCCGAGACTTGCTGGTACAGCAAATCCCAGCGATGCATAGTATGCGGGCGATAGAAACTCTGTCTTGCTGTGAATTGTCATATCAATGGCAGAAAACATCGCATCCCCTATATCCGCAATGACTACCGTGTTTTTGTCTATGAACGAGTTAAGACGTTGGTACAAATACTGTACCGTAATTCCTTTTCCAGAAACAGGATGGATTGGTTGAAGAGGAGGCGGATGAGGAATATCGGTCACTTCCCGGCAGCAGATATTCATCTTTAAGAGGCCTCTGATGAAATCCTCCATGTGTATGTCTTCGTAAGTGTGATAGCGAATGGAAATCTTCTCACTGGTAACATAAATTGAGCGCCCCTGATCAAGATGGGCGGTGAAGATTCCAAGATTAATATCTGTCATGAAGGTGCCAAGAAGAATCAAGCAATCGCTTGATTCTACGTATTTCATGACATCTTCACGACCTATTGCCCCTCCATAAACCCCAAGATATCGAGGGTGATGCTCACTAATGACAGACTTGCTTAGGAGTGTGGAAGCTACTGGTATGCGGGTATTCTCGATGAGTTGGAGTAAGTCATCCTGAAGCCCAAAACGATGCAACTCTATACCAGCAATAATCACGGGTTTTTTTGCTGCGTTGATGATAGCTTTCGCTTCACGAAGAGCTTCATTAAGCGCATTGATGTTACTCGGTTCAGGTGCTCTCTGAGGTAAATAGCCTGGAGACACTGGAACGGAAATCATGTCTCGTGGTAGTTCTATATATACTGGCCTTTTATAACGCATTGCTGTATTCAATACACGATCGATTTCACGACACGCGGTTTGTGGGTTATCGATGACCGTTGAAGCTACAGTGAGCTGTTCATAGACCTTCAACTGTGTATCAAAATCGTGAACCTTGTGATGCAATAGAGGTGACCTTAAGCGCTCGTTCGTACCCGGTGCCCCACTGATCACGACAACGGGAGATTTTTCGGCAAAAGCTTGTGCAGTCGTGTTGGCTACCTTAAGACCACCCACACAATAAGTAATACAAACCACTCCCATACCTTTAATCCTGGCATATGCATCAGCAGCAAAACCCGCTCCCTGCTCATCACAAGTATTTACTATCTGTAATGAGCTACAGTGCAATTTATGAAACAAACTCAATGCATAGTCTCCGGGAACCCCGAATATATGCCGCACACCATGATCGTATAACTGTTGAATGAGATAATCACTTACCGTAAGTATAGTATTCATAAATCTCACATTAAGGGTAAATAAGGCCTTTCATGATCACCCTTTATCATTTCCCTCTCGGCTTGTTTGGTAATAGAAGTAAAACTTTATTATACATCAAAATTAGGCTAATGCAACATTTCCAAATCCTTCCACCTCAGTAGGTTTTTGATCAGCAAGCCAAAGATCTAGTTTTGCTTGCATATATAGCCAGCTATCAGGGGATGTTTTTGTTGCTTTACCTATCCTTACGGCCATTTCAGGACTCATTGATGATTTACAATTAATTAATTCCGATAAGGTCTTTCGCGTAACCCCTAGCCTTTTTGCTGCTTCAGTTACTGTTAAACCAAGAGGTTTAATAACATCTTCCCTCAAGACTTCTCCAGGATGTGTAGGCTTTCTGCGCCTGTGCATTTTAATCCCTCCAATCTTTAATGATAATCTCGATAATCGACAGCCACTGCATTATTTCCGTCAAATTTAAATGTGACTCTCCAATTGCCAGTGACCCAAACTGACCGGGTACCTTTATCCTTCCCGGAAAGTTTATGTAACTTATAATTAGGTAAATTCATATCTTGAGGTCTTGACGATGCATCTAAACGATCTAAAATTCTTGCAAGCTTGGATGCATGTTCAGGTTTAATCCGACTTTGGTCATCGTTATGAAATAATTTTCCCAAACCTCTATGCTTGAAAGATTTGATCATTGAACACTCCTGTTAACATTATTATATTATGGCCTGTAACTCGCAACGTGTCAAGTGTCGTTTGTAATTTTTTTAATTCATACATTTAAAAAGTAGAATCCATGCAAGTTCAAGCTTGTCGCCTGAATCGAAATGCTTTTTTACCCAATAAAAAAAAGAGGGTAAGATTCTTAATGAATCCTACCCTCTTTTGATAAAGAGTACAATCCCCCTCCCTGCCCGACAAATGGCAGGCGGGTTTCCCCCTTTTCTAAAGGGGGATATGGGGGATTATTTCATCAATCATTTTTTGAACTTTATTTCGAAAATTAGGATTTTCATTCATTAGTGTCGCTATCCTGGTATAGTCTTCCACACTCAAACCGTGCTTTTTGACAATCTTCTTTGTTTCTTTATAACTTGCTCCGCTACCAACTCTATTCATATATGATTGGACTTCAACAAATGCCTTTGCAAAAGCCATTAATTTGCGATTATCTATTCCCACTTCTTTGACTTGTCCATCATTCGTTTCACCATCATCTTTGTACATATAGTTTCCTGTTTCGTATTTCCCTGAATCTGATCTTTCGATAAGACGTTCCGAGTCCCGATTAGGTTCTGGTGACCTGATCAATTTTAATGTCACGATAATGGAAACGAAAAAGATAATAAAAATAAGTATAAATATCTTCATATTGTGTCTATTTCTCAAATAAACTTTATAAGTGTTAAGAATAAAACATATCTAACAGGGTAAAGTATTTCGATACCTACCCTGTTAAATATTATATGATGATAATTACTCTTTTAACATTATAATAGTGAAAAGTCCATGAGATAAATTTGAAATAGTTTTTAAGCTTATTTAACAGGGTGAATATTTCGAATCCTGACCTGTCGTCAGGACAGGCTTTAACTATTGAAACTTCAAGAACTTACAAAACATCGACAGCATGTTGGTCGTTTTGGCGCTTTAAGCGCCTAAATACTTTTTTGATCAATCCATTTCGCCACTTCGGGAGCCTTGTATGTCTCGAACTTCTCTAGCAATGCATCTGGACACTCTTCTATAAGCACCATGGAACGATGAATCTTTTTTATGAAATGTTCAGAAACAGCATGATTAAGAAACTCGATTATTTTGTCATAATAGTGGCACACGTTCAGCAGACCACACGGCTTTTGGTGCATTCCCAACTGTGACCAGGTTATAATTTCAAGGAATTCTTCTATCGTGCCGAAACCACCGGGTAAAGCGATAAAACCATCGGACAGTTCAGCCATCAATGATTTTCGTTCATGCATGGAATTAACCTCCCGCAATTCGGTAAGACCTGTATGAGCAACTTCCTTAACAAAAAGTCCTTTAGGGATTATGCCAATTACTTCACCGCCTTCTTCAAGAAAAGTGTCAGCAATCTCACCCATTATGCCCACACTCGCTCCACCATAGACCAGGCCATAATTTTTGCTGATCATGGCATGTGCTAGTTGCCTGGCGGCTATTGCGTAATCAGGCTGACCACCTGAATTTGATCCACAATATACACACAATCTTTTCATCTTATACACCTCAGAGTAATTTGTAATTTAATCATCATGATTGCCATTCTTATCGCTTCAATCATTGAACCCGGGTTTGCAATACCCTTACCGGCAATATTATAGGCAGTACCATGCATAGGTGAAGTCCTGATAATGGGTATGCCAAGTGTAATATTCACTCCGGAATCGAAGGCATGCATTTTTATTGGAATGGTTCCCTGATCGTGATATTGCGCCACTACAACATCAAACTCTCCATCGATTGCCTTATTAAAGACAACGTCGGACGATATTGGTCCAACACAATCAATCCCTATCTCCTGAGCATGCTTTATTGCTGGTATGATAATATCACTTTCTTCTGTACCAAAGCGATTGCCATCACCACAGTGTGGGTTTAAACCACAAACAGCTATCTTTGGCATTTCAATACCAAAAAACTGTCTTAACCCTGTTTCAGTTGTTTTTATGGTAGAGAATACACTCTCTTGATTTATAAAACTGAAAACATCTTTGATTGCAAGATGGGTGGTAACAAATGAGACCCTGAGTTCATTTCCGACCATCAACATTACGGTATTTTCAGCACCGGTTTTTTCCTTTAACAACTCTGTATGGCCTGCAAATTCAAAACCCGCTAGCTTGATAGCCTCTTTGCTTATGGGCGCTGTTACAACTGCATCGATTTTCCCTCCCATTGCAAGATCAAGCCCTTTCATTATATATTCAACAGACGCTCTACCATTGCTTGCTAAAGGTTTGTGAAACCGGGTATCTTGAACTGAGACGTTATCAAGGTCTAACAAATTTATACCATTTGCTGATTCTATAACCGTATTTAAAGAAGTATCATCAAGTCGTAAAAGTTGAATTTCTTCTTTTATTCCAAGATTGTCAGAAACATCACGAAAAATCTTTTCACAACCAATTATGACAAAATCAGCCGTGGCCCTTATTTCTTGTGATGACAACGCCTTAAGGATTACCTCTGGCCCTATCCCGCAAGGATCACCCATAGTAATTCCTATTAAAACTTTTTCTCTATTCTTAGATTTCATAGATCACATAAATCCTTTTTCTTTCAACATTTCTTCTGTTATTCTAGAGGTAGTACCATCATTAGTCGCTAATATCCTTTTTACCCATTTACCCAGCATATCTGTTTCTATATTAACCTTCTGACCTACCTTCTTGAAACCTAATGTGGTCACTTCAAGCGTATACGGAATAAGTGCAACAGAAAATAATCTATCTACAAGTTCCACAATTGTTAGGCTAATCCCATCTATGGCTACGGAACCCTTTTTAATCATCATATTTGTAAGTTCCTCACTCACAGAAAACCACATGGTACATTGGCCTATTTCATTTTCTACTTTATTAATCAGACCAACACCATCCACATGTCCTGTTACAAAATGTCCTCCCAGTTTATCCCCTATTTTCAGTGATCTTTCTATGTTCACATTATTAGAAACTCTTAGTTCGCCAATAGTTGTTTTACTTAACGTCTCTGCTGAAACGTCAAAACTTACCTCTGAACCATTTACCTGTGTTACAGTAAGGCAGGCTCCATTTATGGCAATACTATCACCATGATTCACACCATTTGACAATTGCCCTATATCAACAACAATAGTCGCCGAATTTGCCTGTCGTTTTGTTTGCTTTACTTTACCTAAATGTTCAATTATGCCCGTAAACATCTCAACCTCCAAAAGTTCAACCCATCGTAAAAAAAGTAGAGAGTGGCAAGTAGATAGTAGAGAGAGTATTTTCATTTTAAAAGAGATTCCGAAATCGTAGACCCTGAATTTATTTCAGGGCATGGTTCGGAATGACAGAATAATATTAGGTGTCATGCTGAACTTGATTCAGCATCTAATCTAATAGTTTTTTTGATATACTTCGAAATCTTCAATGCTCTTTATCTTTTTGCTTTCCATCTCTCTACTCTTTACTTCCTATTTTCAACACACCCAGCACAGTAGTTCCAGCATGAACCTTTTCCCCTTCTTTTACAGCTAACTTAAAGTCTGCATCTTCTGGAATAAAGACTTCTAATCTAGAACCGAACTTGATCATACCAAATCTCTGGCCACGTTCAACATTATCTCCAACTGTGCAATCACATACAATCCTTCTTGCTACCTTTCCGGCAATTTGTTTTATCAGAATCCTTGTTTGTCCATCATTGGTCAGAATTCCTATCATGTTATGCTCATTTTGACTAGAAGATTTTGGAGAGCGTGCATCTAAGAATCTTCCAGCTATGTGTTTTATAAATTCAACCTTCCCACCATACGATATCCTATTTACGTGAACACTGAATAAAGACATAAATATTGCAATCTTAATAGCCTTACACTTTAAATAGTTTTCCTCCTGCTCATGTGAAATTTCAATTACTGTACCGTCAGCCGGGGCAAGTACTTTTTCTTCTCCTTCAGGGGGGATTCTGGTGGGATCTCTAAAAAAACATAGGACAAAGAACATACAAAGACATACGAGTATGCTTACCCATGGATAAAAAAAGAGGCTTAATATTAGAAACACAAATAAGAGCATTCCAAAAAACGAAACCTCTTTAGAACCATATTCAGCAACAGGAAACCGCATAAAAATTAGCTCCTTTCTCTCGCTAATTAAATATATCGGAAATTCTACAAAGCTGAGCTTAGCTCTGCAATCTATTGAAATATTTCAACTTATAAAGTTTATTGATTTTATTAAAAGATTTAGTATACAATTTTGGTGTTAAACCATTTTGCGAAGCAAAACAAGAAGTTAGCGACCGAAGGGAGCTAAGTTCTGTATATTTTGTTTCACAAAATAAAATAACTGGAATCCTTGCCTGCCCACTATCGTTCAAGCGGGCGAAAGCGAGGTTTTAAATATTTAATATATTGAAAATTCTAATTAGACTTAGTTGAAGCTAGAGCTTTTATTTCATATGGAATCTATTTACAAGTTTCAAGTTTCCAGTATCGAGGATCGAGAATTCCCGTCTACCCCTGCCCGACGCCTGCCTGTCGGACGGACAGGGCAGGCGGGGACAGGCAGGCAGCATGGAGCATCTTACAATGCAATAGTTTCTAGCATATAACCATTTACATGTCAACACAATGCTCAGTTTGTATTTGACAGGTTTTATACCTTTTTGATATAAGACTATTATTAAATTCTCTTAACGAGTTAGGTCGCTATTGCGACAAAACCAAACAACTTAACCTTTCTCTGTCATTCCCGCAATCTGTTGAGCGGGAATCTTGAATTATCATTACAAGGACAACTAGATTCCCATTTTCATGGGCATGACATAGGGCAGCATTGAATTTCCTATACATGAACTTAACGCCCTACGGGCGGACTACGATTACCAACTGTAGAGGAAAGCTTTAGGTTTCCACCTCCATGCCTGCCTGTGCGTATTTCCGCACGCAGACAGGGGTTTGGTAAACAAAAATAGTTATTCAACGTTTACACCCGTCCGAACGGATTCAGCCGGGCGGGTTGGTATTGATTCCCATGATATGTGGAGGTCTGAAGACCTCCGCTACAGTTATAATATAAGGCTAAAGCCTTAACTCCAAAAGACTTAAAATGGAAATTCCTATGCATAAATTTAAGGGAGACAAGGCATGGCAAAGATAGAAAAAACTATTGCAAGGGAAATACTTGACTCACGAGGTAACCCAACAGTCGAAGTAGACGTAATACTGGATGACGGCACAGTTGGCCGTGCGGCTGTTCCGTCAGGCGCATCTACAGGCCGTCATGAAGCTTGTGAGCTAAGAGATGATGATCCAAAACGATACCTTGGAAAGGGTGTTACCAAAGCCCTTAATAACGTAATAGAAATAATAGGTCCAAAGATAAAGGGTATGGATCCCTGCGAGCAAGAAAATATTGATAAACTTATGATAGAACTCGATGGTACAGAAAATAAAAGCATGTTAGGCGCTAATGCCATCCTGGGAGTCTCAATTGCGATAGCAAGAGCAGCCGCAAACATATCAAACAATCCAGTATATAAGTATCTGGGAAATGATGATGCCTGCATCATACCCGTCCCCATGATGAACATAATTAATGGCGGAGAGCATGCCGACAATAATCTCGATATACAGGAATTTATGATCGCTCCAGTTGGTGCTAACTGCTTTAAAGATGCATTAAGGGTTGGGGCAGAAGTATTTCATTGTTTAAAAAAGATTCTTAATGTTAAGGGTTATAACACAAATGTAGGTGATGAAGGTGGCTTTGCTCCAGAGTTAAAGTGTAATGAAGAGGCCCTGGGAACTATAATCGAAGCCATAAATAAGGCTGGTTACGAGCCGGGTAAAGACGTGTTATTGGCGCTGGACGTAGCGGCAAATGAGATTTATGAAAATGGAAAATACATTTTAAAGGCTGAAGAATATCCAGAAAAATCTATTGAAGGTATGATCTCATTTTATGAAGACCTAATCTCTAATTATCCTATTTATTCAATAGAAGACGGTCTTGCAGAGGATGATTGGGATGGCTGGCAAAAGTTAACAGAAAAACTAGGTGACAGGATTCAACTCGTCGGTGATGATCTATTCGTCACGAATATAAATAGATTTAAAAAAGGCATTGAATTAGGCATAGCCAATTCAATATTGATCAAGATTAACCAGATAGGCACACTCACAGAAACCATGCAGACAATAGAAATGGCTAAATCAAAAGGTTATACCACCGTCATCTCACACCGCTCTGGAGAAACGGAAGACACCATCATATCTGATATTGCTGTAGCTACTAATGCAGGACAAATCAAGGCAGGATCACTTTCCAGAACTGATCGTATATGCAAATACAACCAGTTGTTAAGGATTGAGGAAGAATTAGGTGATAATGCTGTCTATGGCGGAGAATTATTGAAGAGAACATAAGCGCTACGTGCCAGTTGGAATATTGGAATAGTAGGTTTGAGAGATTGGGACATTGGTTTATTGAAAGAATCGTATTTACAAAGAAAGAAATCCCCCTTATTCCCCCTTTAGAAAAGGGGGAAAGGATAAATCCCCTTGTCCTCCCTTTAGAAAAGGGGGGTAGGGGGGATTCGTCAATTTACTTTTATTTGTTTTGCGGAGCAAAATTCCATAAATTAGTGAACGGAGTGAACTAATTTATATGTTAAGACGTTTCCTTATTACGTTTTCCATAGTAGTCTCAATCATAATTGTTTTTTCTGTCATCGTTACACAAAAAAGGGATGAGAGGAAAACTCTTGAAGCAAAGAAAAATGAACTTGCCAAAACAGTTGATTTTCTAAAGGAAAAGAACGTAAGACTTAAAAAGGAAAATGACGCACTCGTAAATGATCCAATACAAATCGAGAGAGAAGCTAGAGAAAATTACGGATATATCAAACCAGGTGAAGTCACTTACAAGAAATATAAATTTAATATTTCAGAACCTGAAAATGATAAAGTCAAACAACCAAACAAATCAAACAAAATAGAATCATTTCTATTTGACGGTCCTTTCCCGTGGCAGGTACCTTTAGGACTAATATTAATAGCCGCAATATTTTTATTGGTTTCTTATAGATATGAACGTTAAGACTTACATAGATACAATCGTAAGTGATGCTAAAAAAGCCTCACACGCAACAGCCACTGCCAGTACTTCAATAAAGAATGCCGCACTCGAGCAAATGGCACATAATCTCACGAACTGTAAAAAAACACTGATGGCAGAAAATGAAAAGGACATAAAAGCCGCTGAAAAAGCTGGCCTATCTTCTGTCATGATAGACAGATTAAGGCTAACAGATTCACTCATAGAAGATATTGCAGAAGGCATAAAAGAAGTCATAACCCTCAGTGATCCTATCGGTGAGATAATAGAAGAGAGTGTTCGTCCAAATGGTTTACAAATTCAAAAAGTTAGGGTACCGATAGGCGTAATAACAATCATTTATGAATCCAGACCAAATGTCACGGCGGATGCCGCATCTCTTTGCTTAAAGACAGGTAATGCAACAATACTTCGTGGGGGTAAAGAATCAATAAATTCCAATATTGCCATCTACGGGCAAATAAGCTCGGCACTTGAAAAGGTCGGTCTTGATAAAAAAGCCATTCAGGTCATTGAAACTACTGACCGAGAAGCCGTTAACTACCTTCTCAAGGCAGATGAATACGTAGATTTAGTGATTCCCAGAGGTGGAGAGGGTTTGATACGAAACGTGGTTGAGAACTCAACCATTCCAGTCATAAAACATTATAAAGGTGTATGTCATATTTATGTGGACGAATTTGCTAATCTGGACATGGCAAAGGACGTATGCCTGAATGCAAAGCTCCAAAGACCGGGCACATGTAATGCTATGGAGACCATGCTGGTACATGAAAAGATAGCAGAAACATTCCTTCCAGACATTTCCAAGAGTATGTTTGATTCAGGTGTCGAATTGCGGGGGTGTGAAAAGAGTCGTAAGATTCAGCCTGAAATAAAACAAGCCACAGAGGAAGATTGGTCAACAGAATATTTAGAAAAGATACTTTCGGTAAAGATAGTCGCCTCCATAGAGGAGGCGCTTAAGCATATCTCAGTTTACGGTTCTTCGCATTCAGATGCCATAATAACTGAAAATTCATCTAATGCGAAAAAATTCACAGACGAAGTTGATTCTGCCGCTGTGTATGTTAATGCATCCACTCGTTTCACAGATGGTTTTGAATTTGGAATGGGTGCAGAGATTGGCATTAGTACAGACAAACTCCATGCCCGCGGCCCAATGGGCCTGAACGAACTCACATCATACAAATACATCGTCCATGGTAATGGCCAGATACGTTAGTAAATACCGTTAAAACAAATGATATAGATAAAACAATAGGACACCTGTTGTCCCCATATTACTATCGAGTTGTTTATTAGAAATTTCACTTGAAAAATTGTTTTAAAGATAATATACATCATGTCTATGATATTGGAAATAGACAGCTGCTGTATATTTCTAATATTATAGAGTCTGTCTATTTAACTGTTGAACTTTTTATGTGAGACAGTCCTAATTTATGTTAGAATGTTTATGAAGGAGATAATGATATGTATGCAATTGAATTTAAAACAAAAATAAACAACGGGATTATCAAAATCCCAAAAGAGTACAGGAACAAACTAAAAGCGAAAGAAAAAGTAAAAGTTATTGTACTATCAGAAGAGGAAAAAGGAACAAAAATAAATATGATTGATAAACTTCTTAATTCTCCTCTCCAAGTGAAAAACTTCAAGCCACTATCAAGAGAAGAGTTGCATGAGCGAAACTGAAAATAATCAAGGAAGTTGTTTTATAGATACAAACATTTGGTTGTATGCTTTTGTAAAAACACAGGACAGTAAAAAATCTGTAATCGCCAGTTCTATCATCCAAGAAAAAGAAATAATAATTAGCACACAAATAATCAGTGAGGTTTGTGTAAATCTCATCAAGAAAATACAGTTTCCTGAAGAAGATATACAAAAACTGATAACATCTTTTTATGAGAAGTATACGATTGTAGAGATAAGCAAAGAAATCTTATTGAAAGCGTCTGAATTACGTAAACAAAACGCTCTTTCCTATTGGGATAGCATTGTTGTAGCAAGCGCATTATATTTCGATACGGATATTCTCTATTCTGAAGATATGCAAGATGGTTTGAGAGTAGAAAACAAATTGGTTATAACCAATCCTTTCAGAGACTTGGCAAGCGAAAAATTAGAGAAAGAATAAAATAGAAAAGTATAACCAGTCGTTGAACTTGAACGAGTGCCACAGGGCGCCTTTTGCATTTTTAAGTTTTTAGTAGCCTAAACATCTTTTCCGCATATTATACTCTTACAGGCACTCGTCAAGTTAACTCGGCGATAAGCGGACCGCAAGCGGCCAGCTTATCGCCGGCTGTTGAGTGCTTCGCACTCCAACGCCCTTGACAGGGCTCCGCTTACGCTCCGCCTATCAAGTGCGTTGGAGCCGACTTAGATTCTCAGAAAGAGACCGCTGTCGCACTCTCTTCCCTGCGAGTCTTGCGGCTCAACAGCCGGCGTTCTATTCCTAAAATTGTAAAATTACTATAAATTTTGAGGAGAAAAAAATGGAAATTACTTTACCTTTAGAAAAAATGACAACAGAGGATAAAATTCGAACCATGGAAACAATATGGGATGATTTGTGCAAAAAGGCCGAAAGCATACCTTCTCCTTCGTGGCATAAAGACATCTTGGAGGAAAGGGAGAAGGCGATAGAAAATGGCAAAGAAGAATTTATTGATTGGAGCGAAGCAAAAAAACAAATAGAAGATAAAATTTCATGAAAATAAAAGTATTATCCTCCGCGAGCCAAGATTTAGTTGATGGTTACCGGTTTTACGAAAAACAATCTCCTGGATACGGCACAAATTAAAACGAAAATAAAACAATTGTGTCCAGTTGACCCTGCCCCGTGTTTGCTTTCGGGAGTTCGTCTTGGTTCCTATCCAATGGACTTATAGCTTTCATAGTTTTGTTGGTCATGGCAACTGGCCCATGTCGTTAGGGCTAAATTTTGTAGTACAAATCGTATGCACAACATACCAACAGGAGTTTAAACGAGCTTTAGAGTTTTTAAAGTTTAATTCCCTATCATTGTCACGCATATAATAATGCATGGTAATGGACAAATCCGCAAGTAAAGGCACACGTTAAACGAATGACCATCTTGCGTTGGCAGCCCCGGCGAACCTTAGAGCAGCCTCCAGGCTCGCTTCAGGCGGCACACACCGTGGCGAACATCAAGCATTGCTTCCAAATAATCTCCTTAAATAGTTTTTTATTTCTACAATTGATATTGCCTTTTGAGCGCTTGGTACTGTCTTCGGAACACTTGATGCTATCCTTAAAACACCAGGTACTGTTACTCGAACACTTGGTTCCGGTTTTTTCGATAGTTTCTCTATGACATTCTCTACTTTTTTGAGTTCACTTATATTTGTTCTTCTGATCCTTAAAGTATCTTTTTCTTTATAAACTCCCTTGTTTAAATTCTTTTTTAAAGGTTTCTTTTGTGCTGTTACTTTGGTTTTTATTCTTTTATTAGTTGTTCCTTTAGCCGGCTTCTTGACGGAATTATTTGCAGCCTTTTTTACTCGCTGTTGTTTCTCACTGGAAGTTATCTTTCTTTCAGATTGTTTCTTCTTCTGAACTATACGTTTCTGTTTTGGTGATTTTTTTACTTTGACATTTACCATAAATCTCTCCTTAAAGAAAATTCCAACATATTCATCAATCTAAACAGGTAGCATCACGGATATTTTTTTTTTAATATCGACTGAGAATTCTGAAATTGTATGTTGGTTTGATAAGTGAATTAATTATCTGTGATCTATAGAAACTATGATGTTGCGGATAGAGAATGTTTATATGCCGAAGGTCTAACTTTGTGGGTGACTATCTCTTAATTTAGCGAATTATTTACTCATGTCAATAAAAATCCCGGCAATACGGGCAAGAAATTAGAAACAGACAACAGATATCTACCTGTCCCCACCATAAAACTTTAAAGATTTTTGGATTTTTTAGAGTTTAATTCCCCATCATTCCCACGCATATAAAAATACATGGCAATGAACACTATAGCAAATGAACAATAGCCTATTGAAAATTCATTTGCCACCCCACACCCAAATACACTAACCACACCATTAGGCGTAAGCTCATAAGCATGGATAATGCCTATATACGAAAGTAAGGCTGCTCCGAGTGACCATATACATGCTATCAAAAATTTCCTTTCAATCAGAAAGACTGAAATAGAAGCAAGTATCATAGACGTAAAAATAAAACCTCTTTCAAGTGATATCATTCCATGAATGGCCAGATTGTTGGCAAATGCATCCTTCCCAAGTATGAATAGAGTGGTGCCTGCCGATCTGAGCGTACTCTCTACCATCAATAACCCCCATGCAGCAATCGCAGGGAAAAGACCTATGGCAACAGCCATGGCATGATGCTTTGGCGTTTCTTGAAATGCCTGTGCAACTATTACAATACCAATCCATAACAGAATTCCTATTCCAGCTTCAAGAGGCACTACATTAAGGATAACGGTTATAAGTCCACTTAAGCAGATAAGGGTTACAAATATACCATTTAATATTGAATATCCCGTCCTGGCGCCAATAGCCTTCCAACCTGGATGTCCTATATAAATGGTGGTAGGAAAGCAACTGCCAAATATCGAGGCAACGACTGAACCAATGCCATTAGTTAATAATGAAGAAAATGTACTGTACTTATCTCCTGCCGCTTCTGCACTCTCAAGATTTTGTAATGAACCCACGACATTGAACACTCCCATCGGAATAATAATAGAAATATATTGAAGTATATATTTACTCTGAACCAAATCAATCATGCCTCCACCACTAAAATGTGGTGGAGAAAAATGAAAGACTCCATCTTTATTCACAATACTTCCACTATCCATGTAACCCAATACCCAGGCTAATCCCGTACCAACTCCAATGGCGATCAGGCCTCCTGGTAGTCCCAATGGGAATCTTACTTTTGAAAAGTACTGGATAAGTATAAACGCAAGTGGAAACAGGGCTATAATCGGTTTTTCAAATATCTTAAACGCAAAATCCATAGAGATAAACGTGATTGCAATGCCTGCAAGTGTGGAGAGCAAGGCAGCTCTTGGGGTAATACGCCTCAAGCTCTCCCCAATCAATGCACCCAACATTTCTATCACACCACTAAAGAAACAGGCAATCATGCCAACCTTCCACACCATGTATGGATCCCCAGTATCCTCATAAACCGGAAACATTATAAAAAAGATAAATGCAAAAAGACTAACCGTATTAATGCCATACGGTAATGCCGTAACGTCATTTCTCTTTGTTTTAATTGCGAGCCTTCTTGCCTGCCATGAATAGAAAAGGTTTCCCAAAAGTATTGAAATAGCCGCCCCCGGAAGTATCACCCCAAAGACAAGTTCATCAGGCATACCACATAGTGTCTTGCAAAAACTTACAATGAGTATCAACTGAACAAGATTATCAATGGCAAGGCCAAAAAAACCGTCTATATCTTTCTTAACGAATAATGAATAACTCATTTCTTTTTAAACTTGCTTAAATATTACAAATGGTTGAGTGAAGATAAAAGAGAAAAGATAAGAGAAATAATAGCGAGATTAAGGGATGATTCTCAAAGACATAAAAACATGATCGAAAAATTAATACAGCAAGTACAAGAGAGTGAGAAAAATGTATTCTAAGGAAGCTCTTTCTGATATATTTCAAAGAGTTCTACAATTTGAGGTACAAGCAAAACAATTATATGACGATTGTATTAAAAAACTTGAGGATAAAAACACCATCGACATCTTGCAATCAATTAGTAATGAAGAAAAAGGTCACATAGAGCTTACAAAACGTCTTATGGAACTAATAAAGGAATAACAAATTTAGTCGTTTTCTCCATTCTTGTCCTGTATTTAATTCACGTCAAAGGTCAATATTCCAATTGAAAGTGAAGTGAAATAAGCTCCAGGCTATAGAATTCCCAAGACGTCTTACTTAGACTTTGCAACATACCTCATTCTTAAATCATAGAGGGCAGTATCCAATAATTTCGTCTCATCATCAGTAAGGTTTCCTTTGGTTTTGTCTTTAATTATTTGTAGTGTGTCAATCGTGAATTTTGCCTGGTCTAAATTCTGTTCGGTTTTTTTACTAAAAGGACTTTCCAACTCCCCTAAACTAATTAATATTTGTGTGGCAAGACTTGATACAAACAATGAAAAGCTTGCCTCAGGAATCTTTGGTTTGGTTTCCTGTACACATTCTTTTTTGCCCTCCAATTCTTTTTCTTCTTCAACCCGCGTTTTCCAATCTTCATCTACAATTTTCTTTGGGCCAGACTTTTTCTCTTTTTCATCTTCACTCATTTTAAACCTCCATTAAAATATATAGATTTTTTATAATTGAGCAATTTCAATTATTTCAATAACACGTCAACTATTAACATCTAATGTAGCTTTAATAAATTCTCTGAAAAGAGGATGTGGATTAGTTGGTTTAGACTTAAACTCAGGATGAAATTGTACCGCTACATACCATGGATGATCTTTCAGCTCGATTATTTCTACTAATTCATTATCAGACGTAAGTCCACTACAAATCATCCCCTTAGTTGCAAAAATATCTCTATATTTATTATTAAATTCATATCTATGCCTATGTCGTTCAGAAATCAACTCCTGACCATAGCATTTATAAGCAATACTATTTGTCTGAAGCCTGCAAGGTTGTGCACCCAATCTCATAGTACCACCTTTACTCACAATGTTTTTCTGTTCCTCTAACAAACATATAACCGGAACTGGTGTATTAACATCAAATTCGGTACTGTTTGCATCTTTCATATTACATACATTGCGTGCAAATTCTATAGTTGAGCAATGCATCCCCAAACATAATCCAAGGTATGGAATTTTATTTTCCCTTGCATATCTTACGGCCTCTATCTTTCCCTCAATACCTCTTTCCCCGAATCCCCCTGGTATTAAAATCCCATTACATCCTTTAAGAAGTTTCTCGGCTCCCAGCTTCTCAATATCTTCGGATTCTATCCTTCTCTCTTTTACTTTTGCCAAATTACTGATGCCAGCATGTGTCAGGGCCTCGTAAATCGATTCGTATGCGGATTGGAGTCCAATATACTTACCAACAATGGCAATTTCTGTAACTTTCTTTGGATTTTTCAACGCATCCAGCATTTTGAGCCATCTATCAAGAGAATTTCCATTAGTTTTTAGTTGAAGTTTCTTTAGGATTATTTTGTCAAGTCCCTGTTCTACGAGTAGTAGGGGTATTTCATAAAGGTAAGGCTTTACATCTTTTTCTTCTATTATTGATTCTTTATCAACATTACAGAAAAGAGAAAGCTTCTCTTTTATGTCAGCAGAAAGTGGTTTCTCCGTTCTACATATCAATATGTCTGGTTCGATTCCTGCCTGGCGTAACATACCAACACTGTGCTGTGTTGGTTTTGTTTTTATTTCATCTGCGGCACGGAGATAAGGTACAAGTGTTAGATGTATATACAGAACGTTCTCTCTACCTATTTCCCGGCCATATTGTCTGATAGCCTCCACAAACGGTTGACTTTCAATATCTCCTACTATCCCACCTATCTCAGAAATTACTACATCTGTATCTGTACCTGCCAACCTGCTTATACAATCTTTTATCTCATTTGTTATATGAGGTATTACTTGTATGGTTTTCCCCAGATATTTTCCCTGACGTTCCTTTGTAATTACAGAGTAATAAATTGAACCTGTAGTGCAATTACAATCCTTATTCGTAACCGTATTTGTAAACCTTTCATAATGGCCCAAATCAAGATCCGTCTCCGCACCGTCTTCAGTAACATAAATCTCACCATGTTCAAACGGGGCCATTGTACCAGGATCAACATTAACATAAGGATCAAATTTCTGTAAACTTATTTTGTAACCATGACTTTCCAAAAGCATACCGATAGATGCAGCGTTTAAACCTTTTCCCAGTGAAGAAACAACACCACCTGTAACAAATATATGTTTTGTCATACCCAACCCTTTATTTTAAATTTCGCAGATTTCACAGATAGATAATTGCAAAAGATTCGTAAGTTGAATTTAATGAATACACTTTCATTATGAAAAAATTCTGTGAAATCTGCGAAATTTGTGGTTTTACAAGTCTTTCATTAAACCCAAGTCAATGTCTCACTGGTTTTTAACACGATATTTATCCAAGAACCGTTCAAAATCTTCAGGCGTATCCACACCCTCACATATATGAGGCGTAATAACAACCTTGATTTTATATCCATTTGAAAGAACCCTAAGCTGTTCCAACTTTTCTATCCTTTCTAAATCCGGTATAGGAAGGCCAGAAAATGTTAGTAAAAAATCCTTGCGGTACACATATATACCAAGATGTTTCAAAAATTTGTGTAATACACTATTTCTAGAGTCTATTTCATCATTTATTTTCGCTAACGGAGGAAATTTAGAATTGTTATTCCCATCCCTAATAAATGGAATAGAAGCCCTGGAAAAATACATGGCATAACCATCTTTGTCTATAACGACCTTTACTGCATTTGGATCTTTAAATTCTCCTATAGACCTTATTTCATTTGCTAATGTACAAACCACAGCTTCTTTTTCCGTGTACATCACCTCAACTAAATTATCTATCATATCCCCTCTAATGTCTGGCTCATCTCCCTGAATATTTACTATAAAATCTGCATCCAGATTAGATGCGACTTCAGCTATCCTGTCAGTCCCTGATTTATGATTCACAGACGTCATTTTAACACATCCGCCAAATTGACTTACCACGTCGTAAATACGTCTATCATCCGTAGCGACAATGACTTCCTGAACATTTTTTGCCTCCTTTACCCCCTTGTACACGTGCTCGATAAGAAATTTTCCAGTATATTTTTTTGCTTCGTTTTTAATTGATTTACCAGGAAGTCTGGCCGATGCATACCTTGCAGGGATGATGGCTACAGCTTTTAACATACTTTTTGTTTATCCGATTGAGTTCTTACTACTGCAAACCCTGTTTTTCCATAGTGCACGGTTTTCTTGTTTCTCATGTTAATAATATTTTCTTTAAAAATTCATATTATAACTGTAAAGGACATACAGTCAATGTTAAGAATGGAATTAGTGGCAGGTAAAATTTTTGGGAATTGTATAACCTGTTGTTATTAAAAGGTCTTATTGACACGAACTGTAGAAGCCTTAATCGGGCAAATTCTTTGTGATTTCTGCACTCTCAACAAGGTTTAAAAGCCATGGGCTTAACCTGTTTTGAATTTTCCGTGCTGTTACTAACTTTACAAGTTCATCTCTTACTTCACTAAATTTTTTCATGCTTCTTGGTATTCGATTAACTATATTTAATATATGGTATCCACTATCTGTCTTAATTATTTCACTTATATCACCCTTTTTCAAATACGCTACTTCTTTTCCAAGAATTCCTTGTGGTCCAAAGGGACGCATTCTACCTCCACGTGAGGCAGAATTTCTATCAATAGATTCCTTTTTCGCCAATGCCTCAAAATCGGAACCAGCATTAATCCTTTCAAGGATTTTTTCCGCATCTCTCATTGTACGCGAAACAATTTGTTGCGCGAGGATTTTTTCCCCAAATTGTTCTTCGTAAGCTTCATGTAATTCTTCATCTGTTATATTTATCGTTTTTTTTATAATTTTTTCAGCTAATAACATAGCCGCTACTTCTCCTATGGCAGTTTCGTATGACTTGATTATGTTTCTCTGATATTGTTCAATAGTTGCGCCTACTTTTTCGAGTTCACGTTTGAGGTCTTCCTCATCCTTAAGACCACTCTTTTTCATCTGTCGTTCGGTCTCTGCTTTGACTATTAATTCTTTTCTTTCTGCAATCTCCTCTTCATTTACCCTAACATTCAACCTTTTTGCTTCCTGCTTTACAAGTGTTCTTCTTATTAAACGATCAATACCCTCTCTGCCATACACATCTATGAGTATGGCAGCAAGCTCATTACGGCTTAACTTTTGTCCATTTACAACCGCAACCACATCATTATCTGCTTTTGCGTCTGAATCAAAAATTACATTATCACTAAACACACTAAACATAAAAAGTATCACACTAAATACGAAAGCTTTGTTATTCATAGCACTATGGTTCCTTAAATAATTACCTTAAAAGTTTAAAATTAAATGATGATCAGAAGCAGGCAATAAGCCGAGTTCTGTTCTTGATGACCATTAATCTAGTTCTGATGTTGCCATCGGAATCAATCGGCCTACCCAGAGGTTTAAAAAGCGGATCACTTTATTCCTCTTTATTTAGCCTTTCTCCCAGTGGGGTTTGCCATGCCTCTCTAATCACTCAGAAAGCGGTGGGCTCTTACATTAAGCCCATAATTGGGCCCCACCTTTTCACCCTTACCCCGCTGCTTTCTTGCTTCATCCCTGTTCTTGCTTTCGCTCCCCCTAAAGGGGCCTACTTTCGGTTACAGAGCCTACTTTCGGCAAGAAAGCACAGGGAGAACAGCAAGAAGCGGGGCGGTATATTTTCTGTGGCACTTTCCTCGGGATCACTCCCACTCCGCGTTACGGAGCACTGTATCCTATGGAGCTCGGACTTTCCTCTTCAAATCTACCATTTTAAATTTAATACAGGCAGTCTGAAGCGGTCATCTCGCCCACTTCTGAATTGCTATTTTTCATCAAGATATAGTATACGGCTACAACTTGGACAAAAAACCAACTCTTTACCACTAATGAGTAAATTTAGAGTCTGCGTAGTTATATTCATATAGCAGCCACCGCATACATTACCAATTATAGCAACTACGGCTTTACCTCCTTTGATATTCGATAGTCGTTTGTAATAACGTAAGGATTCTTCGTCTAGTAAATTTATATATTGCTCCTGATCCTTCTGTAACTTTCCAATTTCACTATCAGTCCTTTTAACATCCGCATCTACATTTATTATGAGCTCTTTTAAACTTTCTTCATCGCACTTTAATTCTTCTGTCAATTCTTTACCTTCTTTATCAACTACTTCCAATTTCGACATTGTACTCAAAATCTCATCTTCCAAAAGAGACATATCAGCTTTCTTACAACCTATTTCAGAACACAAAGCACTATATTCTTTATTTGTTTTGATCGCATTTAATTGAACATTATACTTATTTACCTTCTCTTCATCAGTCTTTAGTTCCAGTTCTTTACTGTCAATTTCTTTTTGTATTGATATTTTCTCTTCGTGTCTCTTTTCGGAAAGAATCCTTTTATTATCTATCAGTTCTTTCTTTTTTTGAATATCGTTTTTCCTACATTTCTTAAATTCTTCTAATTCACTTATCTTATTCTTTATTGACTGTAATCTTTTTAATATTTCAATCCTTTCAACCATTAAAATTTCCTGTTTCCGAGAAATAAAATACTTTCATTTTGTCTTTCACCCCGTTAGAAAGAAAAACCCATTCCGCGGTTATGTCAGAAAACATATAACAAATGTGATGACCAAAGCTCTTGCTGAGCTTTCCTACGGGGTTCACTTGCTTTCTCCAACGCTATCTAAAAACCCTTCTAACTTCCTGCTTCTAACAGGATGCTGCAGTTTCCTCACTGCCTTCGCTTCTATTTGCCTCACCCTTTCTCGGGTCACCATAAATTTTTTACCAACTTCTTCAAGCGTATACGTATAACCATCTCCTATACCATAACGAAGTTTAATAATCTCCCTCTCTCGATAGGTAAGTGTATCTAATACACTTTCTATCTTTTCTTTGAGCATTTCTTGTGCAGCAGCAGAAACAGGAGATTCTGCTTTATCATCTTCTATGAAATCGCCAAAGGCGCTATCAGCACTTTCTCCAACAGTCCTATCAAGAGAAATTTGATGCCTTGAAATCTTTAATACCCTTCTTGCTTCAGATACAGATATCCTCACTTCCCTTGCAATTTCTTCAATGTTAGGTTCTCTACCTTCTTCTTGTAACAGCTTTTTTGACATATTTCTTATTTTACTCATAGTCTCAATCATATGAACAGGTATCCTGATAGTTCTAGCTTGATCAGCTATCGAACGGGTGATAGCTTGTCTTATCCACCAGGTAGCATAAGTACTAAATTTATAACCCCTTCTATATTCATACTTATCAACCGCCCTCATCAAACCAGTATTTCCCTCTTGTATAAGATCAAGAAAACTTAGACCTCGATTTCTGTATTTCTTTGCGATACTTACTACTAATCTCAAGTTTGCACTAGAAAGTTTCCTTTTAGCGGTTTCATGTGCTTTATAAACCCTTTCAATAGATTCAACACGTTGTTTTAGTCTTTCGGGGGATTCAAGTACTATATTCTCAAATTCATTAAAACTAGATTTTAGGTCTCGTAATTTACCATTCGATTTATCTCGCTTTTTGTGCATTTTAATCTGTTTTTCAATATTATTCATTGCATAAGATATTTCTTGTAAGCGTTTCATTATCGGTTGCAGTTTCTTGGTACGAATATTTAGTCCCTCAAGAATTTCCGCACCCTTCCTCTGGCGGTTTCTAATATTTTTTAGAAGTCTAAACCTATCTTTTGCAGAAGTTCTTTTCAATTTTAAATGACAAAAATCTTCTCTGTTTTTCTTTAAGATTGTTCTTAACATTTTTGCACTTTCCGGAAATTGTCTGAGAAGTTTATCTTTATGATTCTCAAGCTCAACATTAATTGCTAAAGTGCGATCGAAAGGCAACTCGCCATTAGTAATATCCTCTAAAATCTTTAAACAAACTTCTTGTGAAAAGTCAGATTTAAGTATTTTTCTGAGAAAACTTTTTCTAGTCATCTCAATTTTCTTAGCCAATGATATTTCTTCTTCCCGTGATAATAGAGGAATCACACCCATCTGTGTTAAGTACATCCTTATAGGATCATCGATTTTCTCTGAAATACTTACAGCTTCTCTAAGTTTCGCTTCTGCTTCTTGTAATTCATCGCCTTCTGCCTCTATCATATCACGAGTCTCTATCTCTGACTCTTCAATAAGGTCAATACCTAACTCGTCTAGCATCATTAATATTTCATCAATTTTTTCAGGCTTTACTAAAGTATCATCGGGTAAGATATCATTTAATTCTTCATATGTTAAAAATCCATTTTCCTTACCCTTATTTACAAGTGTCTTAATTTTTTGACTCATTTTTTCCATTAAAGAGTCTCCTATTTAATAAAAACTTAAAGTTTTTTTAACGGGTTTCTTTAAAGCCTGTGCTGAACTCGTTTCAGTGAATGCAAAGCTTTGCTCTCTTTGTGAAAACTAGTAAGTAATTGGTCTACTTCTTGCCCATAATCTTTTGTTTTATCCAAATCTAACATCTTCTTCCTTGCTTGTTCTAAACCTTTACTACTTTTTCTTTTCTTAATAAACTGAATACAATCTTCAAGTGCCTTTTCATTATTATCAGTTTGACTAACTATACTACTTCTTTCTAAAGAATCCTGCTTTGAAATTGTATCAACTATATCACTACTCATTTCTGTTGAATCTAACATTGGGAAAATGTCTCCTAATTCTACATGTCCCTCATGTGAATAAATTTCAGATATCTTTTCAGCGATACCTCGAAGCCGCTCATCGGTAAAGTGATCGAAGCCTATGTCTGTTTCTACTCTTTCAATCAAATCATTCCTTTTAATCATTATACCCAAAATTTCCATTTCTGCCTTATAAGCAAGTGATTTCGATTTGTTTAAATTACCTGATTTTTGATCATATAATTTGTTTGTACTGGTTTGATCATTTTTAAAAGGTTTAAATTTGGCCAAATGATTACGTAAAATGTTTTCATTGATAGACATCTCTTCCGCAACTCTCTTAATAGTTAATTCACGCTTTACAAAATTAGGGATTTTCATGGCCGTTGATAGAACATCGTCTATCGCTGATGCCCTACCGGAAACTGAAGACATATCCCACTTTGTCTCAGAAAGCTTTATTTTAAAGCCGAAAAAATCGTATGCCTTTTCTGTCTGTTCTAAAAACCTCTGCTTACCCCTCTTAACAATAAACTCATATGGATCATAATTTTCAGGTAAAAGAACAACGCTCACATCGAAATCTTCCTCTATAAAAATATCTAAATTTCTCTCAGAAGATTTCTGCCCTGCAGTATCAGCGTCAAATACTAGAATGGCTTTGTCACCATAACGTCTTAATAATTTTACATGCTCACGGGTTAGCGCAGTGCCAAGTACCGCAATTGACCAATCTATTCCATATTGATGGGCCATTATAACGTCTGTATAACCCTCCATAATCAATATCTTACGATTCTTGATTATTGACTCTTTTGCTAAATTAATACCGTAAAGTGTCTTGCTCTTATTAAAAATTGGGGTTTCTGGAGAGTTAAGATATTTAGGCAAAGAGTTGTCTAAAGCCCTTGCGCCAAATCCTACAGGTCTGTTTTGAAAATCAAAGATTGGAAACATCAATCTATTGCGAAAACGGTCGTAACAAGTCTTATTTTGTTTTCTCATAATAAGACCTGCTTTTTCAAGTACTTGTGTACTTACACCCCACTCTTTTGATTTATTTACTATTGAATCCCAACGATTAGGTGAATATCCCAACCTAAATTTCCTGATAGAATCATCATTTATAAATCTGTCTGAAAGGTAATCTTTTGAACGTCTACCTTCTCTGCTTTTCAATAACACATCAGTGAAAAAACATGACGCATTTTCATTTACCTCATACAACACACTTGTTCCTTGATATTTTTCCTTTGTATTGAAATCATCAATCCTAATATTTACTTTTTCAGCAAGTATCTTTATTGCTTCTGGAAAAGTCAAACCCTCCTGTTTCATCAAAAAGTTAAAGATTGTTCCGCCCTCTCCACATCCAAAACACTTATATATTTGTTTTTCCGCATTAACAGTAAAAGATGGCGTTTTTTCATGATGAAAAGGGCACAGTCCTATAAAGTTTTTTCCTGTTTGTTTAAGCGAAACATAATTAGAAACAATATCAATTATGTTTAAATTTCTTTGTATTTCAGAGATTTTTTCGGAAGGTATAAAAAGCGCCATAATAGATGAAATAAAGAATTAAACAAAATTTATTAATAATATCATACAAAAAATAAAAGTCAATATTTTGAACTAATAGATTTTTATAACAAAAACTGTAATTTCTTCTAAGAATTTTATTTTCAACCACTTATACTTATTAACTATACTCAAAACTAGAGATGTCTGTTTTTTTGTCCAAAAAATTTTCTTAATCATTTTCACATATTATACAACATATATGATGATATTCAAGTCCATACTACTATATTTTGATTCATAATGTTAATAAATTCATTAAATTGTCATAACTATTTATTTGTTAATATATTAACGGATTAAAACATAAAATGATATGTGTTTTATATGGTGAATTATTGTAGAACAACTGTATTTATGAGGTGTCAGTAATGTTCTTTTTTTCTATGTTATGGTATCTTTTACTTTATATACATTTTCTTTGAAACTTTTGTTCCAATGTTGCAAACAACTTCGTATGGTATTGTACCTATTAATTCTGCATCTGATTCAATTGAAATTGCTTCACTTTTCTGGTTTCCATACAGCACAACTTCACTTCCGATGTCAACACCAGGCAGATTAGTTACATCTATGAAACACCGATCCATACATACACGACCAATAATTGAGGCATGCCTTCCATTTATAAGCACCTCTCCCAAATTAGAAAAACACCTGTTAAAACCATCTTTATACCCAACTGGTATTGTCGCCACGGTTGTTTGTTTCATTATCTTGAATGTCCTACCATAACCAATAGTACGTCCCGAATTGAGATGCTTAAGGTTAATTATTCTTGTCTTGAAACTCATAACCGGCTTTAAGTCAATATCTTTTGAGACATAATTAGAGGGAAAAATCCCATAAAGGATTAATCCTGGTCTTACCATATTAAAATACGAATCTGAGATATCTAAAACAGCAGCACTATTGGCAGCATGTATTAGTGGAATATGTATTTTTTCATCTTCAAGTTTTTTGAGCACCTCTTTAAAGCTCCTGTTTTGCTCATTAGTAAATGATTTATCCTTTTCTTCGGATGAATGGAAGTGAGTGTATATTCCTTCAATTTCCAAATTTTCAATCAACAACAATTCCTTTATAAAAGACAATGCCTCGTTGGGATGTACACCTGCCCCCATACCTGTGTCAATTTCTACATGAACCCTGGTACTGTAGCAATGTTTTCTTGCAATTTTAGACAATTCTTTTGCGATATTGAGATTGCAAACTGTCACTCCTAGTGAATATTTCAAAACATCTTCTATTTGTTCTGATAAAATAGGATTTAAGAGAAGTATAGGTATATCTATGCCGTTTCCCCGAAGCTCGATTCCTTCCTCTGGAAAAGCAACGCCTAGCATATCTACACCATTTTTTACCAGTGTCTTACTGACTTTGACAGCGCCATGTCCATATGCATCAGCCTTGACAACCGCCAGAATCTTTATACCTTTTCCTACCCTTTTCTTAATAGCCTTTATATTATGTACAATAGCATCAAGATCAATTTCAATCCATGTAATCCCATTCATTATCAAAGGTCCTTATAGCAAACATTAAAAGACTATTTTAATTCCCTTACATAAAAATACAATGTTTTTTAAAAATTAGTTGACGCATTTTAGATACAGGCTAAAATCTACATAAAAAAATGAAAGGAAATCATTATGGGATTGGTTGTAACCCTTAAAATAGCAGAAATAAATGAAAATAGAATGTTTTTGAAACGTTCCAGATTTCCCAAGGCGATGGGGGGAATGCTTTTAGGCTTAAGCTTTGTCTTCATTGTTATGTATAAAGCAGCGAGCGTATATATATGGTTACTGTATTATTCAAGTGCTATTATAGATAAAGCCCTATTCTTTGTTATTATAATCTCATTTATTGCTTTTCCCCTTCTTGGCTTTTTTTTACTATTTTACGATAAGAAAATAGAAGTTGATAAGAAGCTGGAGGTAATTTACATCCGATTTAAATTTATGTTCATCCCTATTTGGAGGACTAAAATCAAATTTACTAAAATAGATGAAATTGTAATAGAAAATGTATGCAAGAGTGAAACAGTTGCCATGCGGAGAGCAAGTGCAAGAGGAACAGGTAAAGGGATACGAGCTGGATATTGGCTGATGAGTCTGAAGGGTAAAGAACTGGGTAAACTATATTTTGACAGACATCCTAAAAAAGAAGAGATTCTCTCATACGCAGAAAATCTTTCTCGCTTAACCTCAAAAAAGATTACTATGATTGAAAAGTAACTTAGTAGTCTATTTCATAATTACGTTAACGTATTCAATGTCAAATCGACACCTGTCATTGCGAGGCGTTAGCGAAGCAATCCCTTCTATGAGATTGCTTCGCTCACTTTGTTCACTCGCAATGACATGCGAGTAGGTATGTCACCATATTTATGAAACCGTGTACTTAGGAACACAATACAATGGCTAAATTAAAGATTGGCGTCGTCCCATATATGAATGCAAAACCTTTAATATATGGACTTCAAGAACAAACTGACAAAATAGATTTAGTATATGGCGCCCCCGCAACATTACCAAAAATGCTTGAGAATGATGATTTAGACGTAATTTTAATGCCTTCTGTGAGCTATTTTAGAAGTACTGGTTACAAGATTATCCCTGGAAGCTCTATTTCTTCAAACGGTCTAGTAGAAAGCGTAAAGCTATTTATTAAAACTCCTTCGATTAAAAAAACTAAGGTTGTTGCCCTGGACAAGGATTCCTTAACTTCTTGCGTTCTTACAAAAATCATTCTTTGGGAAAGGTATTCATTGAAGCCGGAGTATATAACACTTGAAGACAAACGCAAAATTTACAACGAATACGCTGACGCCTTTCTTGTCATAGGTGACGATGCTATGAAAATAAAGGAAGAGGGTTTTATCACTTTAGATTTGGGACAGGAATGGAATGAACTAGTTGGGTTACCTTTTGTTTACGCAGTCTGGGTAACAAAGTTAAAATCCAGGTTACAAGGACTTGACAAACTATTAATTGATGCAAAAGAACGTGGCCTAAAGTCTGTAAACGAAATAGCAGATATTGAGGCAAAGAGACTTAAACTGGAAAAGGGGTATTGCCTCAGGTATCTTAAAGAGTCGATTAAATATAATTTAGGTGAGCAGGAAATTCGTGGTCTTAAATCTTTTTATGATTATGCCCTGGAAATGGGAGCAGTTAAGGAGGGTATCAAGATCGAATTCTACAATGAATAACGTAATAGACAAAGTTTGTTCCCACAAAAGATTGCCTTTTGAAGAGGGCATAAATCTCATCAAGTCACACGATTTGATAGGCTTAGGAACGGCAGCAGATAGATTTTGCCAAAAACTTCACCCGGAGCAATACAGGACGTACGTAATAGACCGTAATATAAACTATACTAACGTCTGTATTTCTGGATGTAAATTTTGTGCTTTTTACAGAGATAAAGGTAACAAAGAGGGTTACTTGTTATCCAAAGAAGAACTTTTTAAAAAAATTGAGGAAACAATATCTCTAGGCGGTACACAAATCTTAATGCAAGGAGGTTTGCATCCAGATTTAAAAATTGATTATTATATAGACCTGTTAAGATCTATCAAAGAAAGATTTACTATACATATTCATTCTTTTTCTCCCCCGGAAATAATTCATTTCTCACAACTGAACAATCTACCGATAAAGGAAGTCCTAATTTTATTAAAAGACGCTGGCCTTGATACAATCCCTGGTGGAGGGGCTGAGATACTTACTGATAGATGCAGGGGGATATTGAGCCCTCATAAATGTTCTGCAAGTGAGTGGTTACAGGTAATGAAAGAAGCACACAAATTAGGAATAAAAAGTACTTCAACAATGATGTTTGGGCACATTGAAACTCTAGAAGAGAGAATTATTCATCTAGAAAAAATCAGACAACTCCAGGACGAAACAGGAGGATTTACGGCATTTATCCCATGGACATTCCAGCCAAAGAACACGGCCTTGTCAGTATCTTCAGAAAAAAGAACTAGTTTCAAAATTGGCGGATTTGATTATCTCAGAACACTTGCTGTTTCACGTTTATTCCTGGACAATATCCCTAATATTCAGGCATCATGGGTAACACAGGGTTCTAAGATTGCACAACTTGCATTAAAGTTCGGAGCAAATGACTTAGGAAGCACAATGATTGAAGAAAATGTGGTAAGAGCGGCCGGGGTGGATTATCGTTTGAAGAAAGAGGAGATGATATCATTAATAATAGATCTGGGTTTTGAAGCAATGCAGAGGGACTGTTACTATAATGTTCGTATATAAAAAGGAATAAAAAGATGAAAGATAAAGATTTTTATGAAAACGAAGATTGGGATGAGGAAGATTGGGAAAGATTCCTGCAAAAAGCAGATGTTCGTACAGCAAAATATCTAGAGTTATTTGAAACCCTACAGAATCATCCCAATTGTGATGAACTCATAGCAAAAGAGATGGGATGGAGTCATAAACATGAAGATTGCGATTATAAAAACAAAACGTGCGATGATTGTGAAAAAAGTGATGATTGCCATATATACGAAATAAATCAAATATTTGCAAATTCTATTGAATATGATGAAACTACAGAAAAAGATATCGAAGATGTCAAAAAGATTCCTGCCTACAAAAAAAGCTATGAATTTCATATAAATCTCAGAAAGTTTTTTGAAAACAAAAAGGAGTTAAATACAGATGAAGATGTTATAGAAGCCATCACCACATCATCCTTGGTTCCAGCTAAAATAGCAGGAGGTCATGGTATGGGTTATGAAAAAGAT
>MAYW01000036.1 GCA_001723765.1 Candidatus Scalindua rubra | reverse complement strand
GAATTAGGGAGGTATTGAATGTTTTCCCAAATGGAAAGAAAAAACCAGCAACCCAGTCGATTGTTAGCAAAATGGATAAGGTGCAGAAACGAATCTTCGACTTATTTAAAATGAAGCATTACTTGCCAAGTTAGGGGGAAGGACTGGATGCTGTAACTTGTTATAGTATTATAAGTTGCAGAATTAGCCACGGCTAATTCGTAAACTCACGCTAAATTGAGCGATTTTGTAGCCGCAACCTTGAGGTTGCGAAACTTACATAACCCCATCAAATGCTGAGAAACGCAGGCTAAAGCCTTCGGCTACAAGGGCATATAATATAAAATCGCTCAATTTAGGTAACGGAAAGGTGATTTTTATTAAATGGAAAAGGTTAAATTAACCATAAACGATAAAACTTATGAGGCTGAACAGAGCAAGACCATACTCGAAATAGCAAGAGAAAATGATATCTGGATTCCGACCCTTTGCTATGATAAACGCCTCGAAGCATACGGCGGATGCAGAATATGTCTGGTCGAAGTTAAAGGTGCAAGGCAGTTACTGGTATCGTGCATAACAAGGGTGAGTGAAGGCATGGTTGTGAATACAGAATCTGAGAATGTACGCAGAACCAGGAAGGGTGTCCTTGAATATATCTTATCAGATCATCCTCTGGATTGTATGACCTGCGAGGCTACAGGTTGTTGTGAACTTCAAGACCTTGCTTATACCATGGGCATTAAGGGAGATAAATATGTAAGTGATGACAAAAGAGGTGGAGTCATCCCTGATAGAAATGAGCTTATTTACAGAGAAACACCTAAGTGTATAAGATGTGGTCGTTGTGTAAGGATATGTGGTGAAGTCCAGCAAGATTATGCAATAGAGTTTGGTGGCAGAGGTTTTCAAACGTGGGTTGCCACGCCCTTTGGTGAATCACTACTGGATGGCACATGTGTTCTTTGTGGTCAATGCGTATCTACATGTCCAACAGGCGCCCTATTCGAAAAACAGGCAATGGGCAGGGGTCGTCCCTACCAGATAAAAAAGGTCAGATCAACATGCGGCTACTGCAGTATCGGATGCCAGATTGATATTAATGTCGATCACAAAGGAATAAATAAAATAACCTCAGAAGTGGGATCCACACCAAATAACGGCAATCTATGTATGAAAGGTAGATTTGCTTATGATTTCATAAATCATCCAGATAGACTCGGCACCCCCATGGTTAGAAGAAATGGAAATCTCGAGAAGGCAAGCTGGGAAGAGGCATACGACGTCATCTCCAAGAAACTAAGACAAATAAAATCAAAATACGGAAAAGACTCCATATCATTTATAAGTTCAGGACGATGTACGAACGAAGAGAATTATTTAATGCAAAAGTTTGCCAGGGCCGTCATCGGTACTAACAACATTGACCAATCAGAAACGGAATGTCATGCCCCAACTTTAACTGCTTTTAGAAGCACTCTTGGTTTAGGTACTCCAACAAATTCAATCGAGGAAGTCTCTAAATCCGATGTTATATTTGTAATCGGCGCTAACGTCACAGAAGCACATCCCATAATAGGGCTTGAGATAAAAAAAGCAGTACGAAATGGTAAAACGCTAATCGTTACCGATACACGTAAGATATGGTTAGCAAAGATTGCTAAAACCTTCTTAAACCCTCAACATGGGACAGACACCACTCTTATCAACGCCATGATTGACGTAATCATCAAGGAAAAACTCTATGATGAAAAATTTATAGAAAAAAAGACTGGAAATTTTAATGGACTTAAAAGGGCAGTTGCAAAAAATGAAATTAAAGAAGCCGTAAAATTAACGGGCATTCCGGAGGAAACTATTAAGGATGCTGCCCGCATTTATGCCAAAGCAAATAAAGCCGCAATATTATATGGAAATGGTATAACGCAACACATATCTGGCATAGATAATGTAAAGAGTCTTGTAAATCTTGCCCTGCTGACAGGCAATATAGGTAAGGAAAACACAGGAATATACCCACTTCTAGGCCAAAATAACGGACAGGGAGCCTTCAACATGGGAGCCATGCCTGATTTTTATACCGACTCTCAGCCTGTCTCAGATAATAAAGTCCGCAAAACTTTTGAAAAGATTTATAAAGTTAACCTACCTAAAAATAATGGCCTACAAATCAGGGAGATGTTCAACAATGCATATAAGGGAAAGGTCAAGGCGATGTACGTTATGGGAGCCGATCCCCTGGTGAGTGAACCTGATATAGCAAGAGTAAGGAAGTCATTAAATAATCTAAAACTATTGATAGTACAGGACATATTTATGTCAAATACGGCTCAATATGCAGATGTAATACTACCAGCAGCTTGTTTTGCTGAAAAGGATGGTACATTTACTAATATTGAAAGACGTGTTCAAAGAATAAGAAAGACCGTGTCACCACCGGGTAAAGCAAAAGCGGACTGGGAGATAATTTCTGAACTTTCTACTTATATGGGCTATCCCATGAATTATAATTCACCGGAAGCCATCTGGGACGAAATAAGGAAGGTCTCACCTCGCTTTGCCGGGATTAATTACAAAAGACTTGAAAATGGCGGGATACAATGGCCTTGTCCAAATGTCAATCATCCCGGTACGAAATTTTTATATGAGAAAAAATTTGTTAATGGAAAAGCAAAATTCTCCATAACAGAAAGTACATCATCTCTTGAAAAAACTGATAAAAGTTATCCATTCATTCTCAGTACTGGACGTACTCTTTACCACTTTAATAGCGGTACTATGACTCACAGGGCAAAGGGAAGCATACAGAAGCAACCTTATCCATTTGTAGAGATATCGCAAAAGGATGCCGATGATGTTGGGATAAATGATGGAGAGATGGTCAGGATAACGACAAGACGTGGCCATGTAACTCTTTCCGCTAATATCACAAACAGAATAATACCAAAACAAATCTGGATCCCATTCCACTTCATAAGCGCACAAGCAAACTTACTTACAAAAGACCCTTGTAGCGCCTCACGTGCAAAAGACAATTCAAACTTAATGCCCGAATACAAAATCTGCGCTGCCAAGGTAGAAAAGGTAAAGTAGTAGAAAATAAACCGAGTACAATTTAATTTAGGTAAAATTATCGTACTTACTCAATAGCATGTGAAAGAATATGTGAAGAAAAGACAATATTTGCGAAAAAACATGACGGAAGCAGAAATATTTCTATGGTCAAAATTAAAGGGAAAACCGATTTCAATGCAAATAACAAATCCCCCTAAATCCCCCTTTACTAAAGGGGGAGAAGGGGGATTTTGTTGGTTAAATATCATATTATGAAAGAATATGATTTATTGATTATTGGTGGCGGACCTGGAGGTTATGTTGCTGCGATTAAGGGTGCACAGCTAGGTCTAAGTGTAGGACTTATAGAAAGGGATAAGGTCGGAGGGAATTGTCTACACAAGGGTTGTATACCCACAAAGGCCCTGATCCAATCGACTCATTTATACGAACTATGTAAAAGGGGCAAAGAATACGGTGTGGTTACAGAAGGTGTAAGTGCAGATTTCAGTGAATTCCACAAGCGTAAGAAAACAATCGTAAACAGACTATTTGGCGGCATTGAGCATTTACTTAAGAAAAATAATGTTGATGTGTTAAAAGGTATAGGTCAAATAGCATCTCCAAACAAAGTTCTTGTCAAAGAAGACGACAAAATCAAAGAAGAAATATCGACAAAAAATATCGTTATTGCTACTGGTTCTTCTCCAGTAGTTTTTGATGGTATACCTTTTGATAAAAAGAACGTATTAACAAGTGACGAGATTTTGGAGTTAGAAAAAATACCGTCTTCACTTTTGATTATTGGAGGCGGTGCAATAGGGATCGAATTTGCCTATGTCTATAATGCACTTGGAAGCAATGTCACAGTGATTGAAATGATGGAAGAAATCCTTCCGATAGATGATAAAGAAATGGGAAGTGCATTGAGAAGAAGTCTTTCAAAAAAAGGCATAAATTTCCTTACTCAGACTGCCCTTGACAGGATTGAAATAAAAGATAGCGCGGTAGAAACAACGGTTAAGAAAAATGATGGAAACACAGAATTACTTCAAAGTAAGAAAGTCCTGCTTGCTTTAGGGAGAAAGCCTGAAACGAAAGATTTAGGTTTAGAAACCCTTAATCTTGAGTTTAATGGAAGGTTCATAAACATAAATGAAAATATGCAAACAAGCCAGTCCGGCATTTATGCAATCGGCGATGTTAGTGGCCCGCCTCTACTTGCGCATCTGGCCTCTGCACAGGGCCTGCTCGTTGTGCATAATATTGCCGGTATGGACTTCCCGCCAATAAATAAAAATACAATACCAGGCGTTACATACTCCAATCCCCAGGTCGCATCTGTTGGCATGAGCCAGGAAAAGGCAGAAAAAGAAGGTTATGAGGTAAAGATTGGCAGGTTCCCGTTCATGGCTAATGGCAAGACCCAGATAATTGGTGAAGGAGAAGAAGGCTTCATAAAAGTCATAACCGATGCATCAAGTGGAGAGATCCTCGGCGTACACCTGATAGGCCATGAAGTAGGGGAATTGATAGGTGGAATGTCCCTTGCTATGAATCTGGAGGCAACAAATCTGGAAGTAAGTGCCAACGTCTTCCCGCATCCAACACTCTCTGAAGTTTTCGCCGAAGCCTTCCACACTATAGAAGGCGAAGCAATACACATCTAGAAGAATAAGGTCAGAAACCAAAAAAATAGTCCTAAAAGGATATACACTTGAAATAAGTCAAATATTTAATAAAATTAAAAAATTATTGAAAATGCATAGTACACTCTTTCTTACCGTATGAATAAAATAGTTATATTACTGATAGGTGTCTTTCTTCCAATAGTATTTATAATATATTGGACAAAGAAATTTTTTACGGGAAATGATTTGTTGTCTATAATTTATAAAACAAATACAACTTCGGTTGTAGACAGCAAAATTAAAGCAATGACAAGCTTTGATAAACAATATGAAGTTTTCAAATGGGAAGGAAATTTTGAACAGTATAAAGCTATATTTAATAGCTGGCTTAGTTATGATAGTTTAAGACTTACTAAAGATGATTATTTGTTAGAAATAAAATACAATAAAAAAGACATATATAAAAACTATTCTGAATATCTGCCTGATACTGTAGGTTTAAATGGTAGACATTTTCTTCAAGCCAGCCTTAGGTGTGACGATGAATATGTTTTAATTGAAAATGAATTGAAAGATTTCTTTGAACAAGGAAAATCAATAGATATTAACCTTTATAGTAATAAAAAAGAAACTTTGGATGTATTGATTTTTGGGTACTTCAGTTACAAAAGATTTATAGACTTTTTAAAGAAACATTTTCCAGATTTTATTAATGAATGCAGAAAATACAGTAGCGAACCTACTGCTAAAATTATAGATGTTTTCAAAAGCTCAAACCTTTCTGTTGAAGAGCTTGAGATCGAAGTAAAAAAGGCCGTAAGCAATGAAGATTATGAAAAGGCAGCATTATTAAGAGATAAAATAAAGTCATTGAAATCTTAGCCTCCCTTATGCCGATACGATAGAATTGCTGGACATGCTGCTTGAAATCACTGATTCAGAAACAATAAAAACTATCCGGGAAGGAAGAATGGCAATAAATGCAGGCACTAAAGGAATACCGGTATCAGATGTGTTTATCAAAGCCAAGACCAAAAAAAGATAAATGAAAGTACAAAATCAATGATATGCATAACACACTTAAAAAGGTTTTCGGATTCCAGACCTTTCGTCCTAATCAGGAAACTATAATCAAGAACATACTTGATAAGAAAGATGTCTTTGCCGTGATGCCTACCGGAGGCGGGAAATCACTCTGTTATCAATTACCCGCCAGGATGATGAACGGGACTACGGTTGTTATAAGCCCTTTGATCTCCCTGATGAAAGACCAGGTTGATGCGGCCATTGAGAACGGAATTTCTGCAGCCTTTATAAACAGCTCGTTGAGTTCGCAGGAGATGTCTGCTGTATACCACAAATTGAAAAACCATACCTTAGAACTGCTTTACATTGCTCCCGAACGTTTTGCGATGTCGAGTTTCCTAGAAACTCTGAAAACTATTCCCATAGCTCTCTTTGCCATAGATGAGGCGCATTGCATTTCCGAATGGGGGCACGACTTTCGCCCTGATTATCTGAGCCTCTCCGGTCTTACTCAAACATTTCCACACATCCCCGTAACAGCATTTACGGCAACTGCCACACCAAAGGTTCAGTATGACATCATTAACAAGATCGGCCTAAGGTCTCCATATGTAATACGCGCATCATTTAACCGTCAGAATCTCTTTTACCAGGTAAAAAGTAAAATAGAGGTGGAATCACAAATACTGGAATTTCTCAGAGAACATATGGACGAACCAGGCATAATTTATCGTACTACACGTGATTCGGTTTTCAGATTGACTGAGTTTCTGGTAGATCATGGCATCAGCGCTCTGCCGTATCATGCCGGATTGGCTACGGAGGAACGTAAGGGAAACCAGGAAGCCTTTAGCAGGGACAAGGTTACCATAATTGTGGCAACAATTGCATTTGGCATGGGAATAGATAAGTCAAATGTACGCTTCGTTATCCATGCTGATTTACCAAAAAACATAGAAAGCTATTATCAGGAAACAGGACGTGCAGGACGTGATGGAGAGCCTGCTAATTGCATCCTCTTCTTCGGCAGACAGGATATTCCTAAGATCAGGTATTTTATAGATCAGATACCTGACGATAATGAGCGGTCAATCTCCATGGAAAAACTGAATCAGACGGTCAAGTATGCTTCACATAATGTATGCAGACGCAGACAGCTTCTTGAATATTTTGGTGAGAATTATACTAATGAAAACTGCGGGGCATGCGATATTTGTGTGGGTAATGTTGAGAAGATGGATATAACGATTGATGCGCAGATAGTAATGTCTGCCATATCAAGAACCGGCCAGTATTTTGGCATCAGACATATCATTGATATTGTATCGGGCGCTGATACAAAGCGTATTCGTGAGCTTCGACATAACGAGATCAAGACCTATGGCGCCGGCAAACACAAAGAAAAAAAACACTGGCAATTTATTGTTGATGAACTCCTGGCACAGGATGCTATCGTACAGGATGGAGGCCAGTACCCGGTGTTAATGCTGACCAAGAAAGGTTCAGATATACTCTATGGTAGAGAAAAAATTGAGGGATTAAAAAGAGAAGAGGCAAAGAAGAAACCCAAAGCATTAAAAGTCAGTGGGTTTGAGCCTTATGATGAAGTCCTTTTTGGCAGGCTTCGCGTACTCAGAAAGAGACTTGCAGAAGAGCACAAGGTTCCTCCATACATAATATTTTCTGATATGACTCTTCATGAGATGTGCATTTACTATCCTGCAACATTGACTGATATGAAATCCATCAGTGGTGTTGGAGATACCAAACTTGAGCGATACGGTGCTGATTTTACAGAGGAGATAAAGGCACATCTTGATGAAAATCCCGGCATTTCAATCCCTGACAGAAAACCTGTTATTTCATCTGTTAATATGTCACAGCAAAAGACAAAAGGGGGAACCATCGAAAAGACCTATGACCTTTTCAATAAGGGGCTTTCAATTAAGGAAATTGCAAAGGCTCGCAATCTCGCAACTTCCACTATCACAGGACACCTTGAAAATCTGATAAGGGATGGCCGTGATATCGAAATAGACCGCCTCGTTGATCCAGCAAAGCGAAACACAATTGAGGAAATGTTTTTAACATTAAAGACGTTGAATGTAGGGCCTGTTGTTGAACATTCCAAAGGTGCCGTAAGTTATGACGAGGCAAAACTTGTAAGAGCCTATGTACAGCAGAAGACAAATCCCCCTTAGTCCCCCTTTAGAAAAGGGGGAAATAGGGGATTTGAAAGGGGGATTTAGCGGAAAGCTAATTTCAAATATTAATGTAGGGTTCATTCCCAGAGCTAAGCCAAAGCCGAGCTTAGCTTAGTCAGCTTTGCCGAACGAACAGTATTTTCAGGATATCAGGGAATGCAAAATTCAAAAAATTAATTACCTAAAACTTCACATACCCTTTTTCTTCAAGATAATTTAATATAGTCCTCGTTGATTCCTCAACCGACAACTTTGATGAATCAATCGTTAACTCAGGATTCAGTGGTTCTTCATAGGGCGCCGAAATACCCGTAAATTCCTTAATCTCACCTTCGCGTGCCTTTTTATATAACCCTTTTGTATCACGCTCTTCACAAACGTCAACAGGACACTCAACATAGACCTCTATAAATTCACCATCGTTTAGCAGCTTCCTGACATCATCTCTGTCCTGCCTATATGGTGAGATAAAGGCCGTTATTGTTATTATGTTTGCATCCGTAAACAACTTTGAAACTTCACCAATTCGACGAATATTCTCAGTGCGGTCTTCTGGTGAGAAGCCAAGGTTTTTGTTCAGGCCATGACGTATGTTGTCACCATCGAGAATGTATGCATGATGTTTGTTCTCAATGAGGGCATGTTCAAGCTCAACGGCAATTGTTGACTTTCCTGAACCTGACAGGCCCGTAAGCCATATGGTCACGCCTTTTTGATTTATCAATCTTCTTCTGTCTTCCTTTGTAATCTTGCCATGATGCCATTTGATATTAGTTGCTTTTTGTTCTGCCATTTTGTCTCCTTTTTAAATTTGAGCTGATTCCTAAGTGTTTACAATTTTTTCTAAGAAAGGGTTTAATAAATCATTATATATATTATCCCACAAATAATTACGAAATACTTTTCGATACATACGATGTGGCCGCAATTGTTCCAAATATTCTAAGACCTTCTCAGCAATTTCTTTTGGATGGTCTTTTAATGAAAAATAGAACGCATCCTTTCCTGCAATAGATTTAAATGGGTCTATATCGGAACAGGCAATCGGTAATTTCAACATTCCAGCCTCTAATAATGGAATACCAAATCCCTCTTGTTTACTTGGCATAAAAAGGAAGTCTGAGATTTGGTAAATATCACGTATTGTGTCCCAGTCTGTTATCATTTTCTCTCCACTCTCAAAAACATAATCAGCAAGTATGATGAAATGCTCTTGTACTTGTAAGGATTCTGCTAAATCTTTTAATTTGTTATAATAATGTGATGTCCTTCTTTCATGTGGATCATATGCTCCGGCCAGAATTAATTTGGCCTGAATGCCTTTGTCATGAAAGGCCCTCAAGACTTCAATAGAAAACTCTACATTTTTCCGGGGGTGTAGTCTCGAAGGCTGTATCATTAATAATCCGGCAGTAAATAAATTATTTTCTTTGATTAAGCGCATGGCAGTTTTACCCAAAGAAAAAACCCGAACAGGACCTATTCCATTTGGAATAACAGTTATTTCTTTTTTTGTTTTGTACAATGATTGAAATTGTTTTGCCCGGCTTGGCGAGATAGTTATGTAAGACATATTCGGATTGTATTTTTTAAGAATTGACCACGGTTTTTCTTCAATTTCCTTTGAATAATTCTTATAAAAATACGGCGAATCATGATTCCAATTTACCACCTTAATAGTTTTAGTATTTGCCAACTTATGCAATGCTAACGTTAAAGGTAGATTGTAATGCATCGAAAGCACATTGTGAGAGATTAGGATATCAAAATTTTGGAGACTACCATTCAAATATTTAAAAATTGTGCCCGTCATTTCTCGAATTCCTTCATAATTTTCGGTGGGATCTTGTTGTAACTTCAAAATTTCAGGTTGACGGGAAGAGAGTAGAGGATTTATTTCTATAGCAAAATCTTCGGTAAATTGCGAACCGCTGCCAGCAACAACTTTAACTGGATGATAGTATCTATATAAAAGAGATGCCTGTTGTCGGACAATTTCTTCAACACCTCCAACAACAGGTGGACATGAATAATGAAGAATCGCTATATTGATCATTGTTAATCTTATATCATCCAATCCCCCTTGCTTCGACAGGCTCAGCATGGTGAGCACATCGAACCATAGTCCCCCTTTTTTAAAGAGGGAAACCCGCCTGCAAAGCTGAGCTTAGCTCATGCCATTTGCCCGCCTGGCAATGAGACTGTGTCACAATTGTCATCCCGAACTTGTTTCGGGATCTCTAAGTTTGCTAACCTATTGGAATTATTAGATTCTGAAACAAGTTCAGAATGACAAAATATCCATTTTCAGGATTATGACACAGTCTCAATGCCGTTCGCCTGCCCGTTCTGGTACAGGCGGGGACAGGTCGGGCAGGGAGGGGATTTATTAATCGAACGTGCTGATCATGTACATTAATTTTTTTTCCAGAATCTCGAATGAAAAAAACTGTTTTGCCAAATCATAATTCTTTTTAACCATTTTTTCCCGATACTCTTTATCTTCTAATACTCGCTTTATCTTAGCAACTGTCTCTACATTGACAACACCATTTATGGTAATTACATCAAAGCCCTTAGGCTCTATATCGGCAATATAGATCGAATACCTATTAACAACGATCGGCTTATTATAATAGACAGTTTCCAAAAATGCATTCCCAAACCCTTCATAGCCACTTGGATATGTGATAATATCAGCGCATTTATATACATCAGCTATAGTATACTTTTTATTTTTTTTTGCATTACGATTTCCTATGAGGTGATCGATAGTAATGATCTTAACTCCCATAAATTTTGAATATTCCATAACCCGATGATAATAATCATCTCCTTCGTCTCCAGATGTATGAGAGATTACGAGAGTAGGGTCGGGTAATTTTAAATTTTGCACAATCTCAATTGACCTTTCGATCCACTTTCTTGGCACAACTCGAGTGGGCTGTAAAATAAAAAGCTCATCTTCCTTAATGCCGATTCTACTTTTTAGCTCGCAGGGAAAATTCTCTAAACCTTCTGGTTCCTTAGCAAAGTCATAGACATTTGGAATGATCGTATTTGAAATTCCCAATCTATGACTCAATTGTTTGGATGCCGGGGAGTTAATTACGGCATGCCGAATCGAAGGAAGATCAGGTGGAAAAGCCTTATCCAGATAATCCTGACAAGCGTTGATTAGAAAACGATCTCTCTCCCAACAAAAATCATGATGATGTGCTATAGTTGGAATGCCTGTTTCAGCTATGAACTCCGTAATGGCGATACCCAATGGAATATTCAAAGGTATGGTCAATGCATTTTCGGGTATTATTAAGTCAATCTTAAACTTCTTACGAAAATCATATAGTGCCGTTTTTAGTTGCTCTTGAATTTTTTGAATATTTTTCGAAATTTTTCTAGTTCGTTTTGTAGTACCAAACAGGCTTTTACTTATATCATATACTTCTGGATGTTCAAAATGAGCTTCCTCGACCTTGAACGAAATCTCTTCATCGCGATCAATTTCCCCCGCAAAATAAAAACAATCGAATCGATTTCGTTTCAGTACCTCTGCCCATTTTTCAATCTCTAAAGAAACACCGTCCGTTCCAGCTATTCTTGTTGAAATGAATCCAACATTCTTTATCGGCTTTATATTCATTCATTAACTCCCCATAATTTGGGTTACAAATCAATAATATAATTCAGTAAATGTAACCTATTTAAATTGTTTATTCAAACAGTATTCTCTTATGGATTATGGAAGATTTTGCTTATGGCATTACGACAATTGAATATGAGATATAAAGGGTGAGTTTGTGGGTTGATGTATTTTTGCTAGATAAGGCACACAATATATATAACACAATTTCTGAATATGGCAATTATTTTTTATTACAATTTATTTGCAATTTGTTATTTCAAAACATTGGGTAAAGAATCTTTCTACATGTAAATCTTATAATTTTAGCCAGTCCTCAAAACGTAAATCTGCACCAGCAATATTTTTTTATTGCCTCCATCTTATCATTAGTGACAAGTATCAAATTATGAGCCATTGCTACCGCTGCAATCCAGAGATCATTTTCTTGTATTTGTATCAAGAAGATAATAATATTTTCTCATTATTCTCTACCGAGGCTTTTTAAATAGTTTATGAACTTAGTATTACGGATAATTGGAATACGTTTCATAATCTTGTCAGGTGTTGCGTCGTTAAATTGTTCTGATATGTATATATGAAGGGGAATCCATGAATCGATATCTGGAGGAATGTAACCTCTAAATTCAAAGGGTACTGGCCGTTGTTGCCCCCAGAAGACGTCTAATAGTTTACGTTCTAATCGTGGTGGAAGTTTATATAACTTTAGTATTTCTGCATCTATTTGAAGTAATATTTTTCTAGCCTCGGTTTTATCTTTTTGTAACACTTCTGAGTAACGATATACTAATGAATCAATAATTTGCTTGATATCAGAAGGTATTTCAGGGACAGGTATAGATTCATAGATTCTTTTTGGAATATCTCTTTGAAAGCTATGTGCATAAGTGAATGCTTCTGCAATTGGTGAATTCAGCAATGCTGCTAATAGTTCAACATCAAAGGCTTTAGATTTTGGCCATATGCTGTAAAATCTTCGATTCACAATACGACCTTCTTTGTCGATTGCTGCTGCAAATCGCCACAACCCTCTTGACATTCGTGAAGCTGGAACAATTACCTTTGGTTTATCCCACGGTAGGCTCCATGTTGTAGATGTTTTAAATCTTCGATATTGTTTATGTATTGACATATAAACAGTATCTTCAGCAATATATTGCATAAATCCTTCTGTAATACTTGTGATACCAGGTTTTGAGTCAGGGAAAGGTTCTGAACGTATTATTTTACTCAACTTTTCTTCTCGTAATTTTGGTTTATATTGCACACCGATTTTGATGTCGGCCATTTTTCCAAGATTTGCACATCCTTCTAACACTTCCCAAACCTCTTGCAAAAGGGGGACGATAAAACAACCTTGCATTTTATCGTTGAAATAAGATTGCGAAACACCGTCTTCACGCGGAATACGATATCGGATACGAAAACTCTCACGATCACTATCTTTTATCTCACGATAGATTACATACCCTTTGCCTTGAGGTTTCTGTTTTCGTGCTACAATGATTGCAGTTTCTGAATCAGAATGAATAAAAATACGATCTGGTAGAGCTGTTAAAGAAATCAATTCAAAATCATTTAGAAAAGATTTTCGCACACATTTATAATCGGAACTATCTACAAAAGAACGTGGTAAAACCATACCTACTAAAGCATTATTTGGTAGTATAGGAAGAGTTTTGCGTAAAAGCTCAACCGGTTTTGGAGTTTGAGGTCTTTTACCTTCAACATTTTCGAAAGGTGGGTTGCCAACAAGCACCATAGTTTGAGCTATAATATTCTTACGTTTCTTACCTGTGACATCCTGTTTTACCAAGTTCCAACCATTAGGTTCTGGAAAATCTGCTAACATAAGACACATGCGAGCAACTTCAATAGAGAATGAATCGATTTCAATTCCATGTAAATGTTCCACAAAAAATTTATGACGTTGTTGAGTATTCCAACGCCCTGGTAATAAATCACGCATTCTTCTCATAGCCGCAATAAGAAAAATTCCATGACCACACATAGGATCTGTGGTATGCCATTGTGTTCTAGGTAAATCTTCTATAGGCATTTGTGAAAGGATATAGTTTGCCACATAGGATGGTGTGCTATGAATTCCTAATTTTCTTCTACTTTCCGGTGAAACAAAAGTATTTTCATATATATATGTGAGAGTATCTACTGATAAATTACAAAATTGAAAACTTTTTCCAATTTTTTGTGAAATACTCTCTAGTGTTGTTTTGGGCATTATTGCATTAGTAGCTGTTAAAGAACGGCCATAGTGATTTTGAACCGCTTTTAATGCTGTTTGTGGGAGAGAGAAATCAATATTTCTTGAATTTGAAATATTGCGGTCTTTTAGTAATTTCGCAGCCAGGAGGCTGAAAACAATTCTAAAAACGGCAAAAGCATCAAAATGTAACCTGCGTTGCTTAAATTCATCTTCAATATAATTAAGTATATCCCGGAGTAAATAGTCAATCTTTTCAGCAGCTTCGTGTTCTAATGCAGGAAGTAATCCGATATCAACAAAATCCAATTGTCTAGGACCAGGTTTGGCAAATCCAGATTTTGCCCGCATGATAGATTGAGGCTGCCAATCTTGCTCATTTTGGATAATAACGTTATGCAGATGATATGTATTATACTTTCCCTGAAGGATAGGTTGTCCTTCAGTTATAGCCCATAGTTCTGTCTTATTATTGTTGATAATAAAAATCTGTGGTGCGCCAAGCGCCCTTAAATTATTGACAATCGTAAAAGTAGAATGTTTAGGATCTACTAGTTGAACGCCAAAACAAGCAGAACGATAATCAAAAGGTTCTTGGCCAAAAACAGCTCGCTGAATAGAACGAACAGGCTCACCTGTTGAAAATAAATCAGCATATTTATAATCTTTCTGTATAAGATTGCGCCTATAGCCTATTTCTATAAATGCATTCTCTATTTTACTTATAATCTTATCATTCATAATTTGAATTTAATCAGAATTTAAAGATCAGGTCAAATACAGTTTTTGTATATTCCCTTCTTGCCTTGGTTTAAATAGGACAGCGCCTGTTTTTGAATAGATAATTAGAATGTGATAAAAGTGATTTGTAACTGCTTTCTATTGTTAGTCATTATAAAAGAGTGTTTTGATTTTGCAATATGAAACATTTTATAGCTCCTTTATTTCTACCCTTCCTAATGCCTTCGCGTCTTTCAAGATATCTTCTGTTATGCCTATAAGGATATCATGATATTTTTTATTTTATCGCAAATCTCTGAACAAGCATCATGAATGATATAATAAAGATGAAGTAAATACCCAGTATTGCATAAGACTTTATCCAGCGACGTTCTTGTTTCAACATACCACTACCCTTAAGCGTATAATTGCTTATCTGTTCTATTCGTGGAGATGTCGTCATCCAGCTTATAGTGAGAGTTGTTACTACGGATACCAGCAATCCAAGCAGGTTCCACCACATCCAGAATAATTCCTTTATGTTCAACCAGAGAAATAGATTGAATACTACACCCGTTATAACACCAACAAAAATACCTTTAGCATTTGCCCGCTTCGATAAAACACCTATCAGGAATGATGCCAGAATCGGGCCATAAAAAGCCGACCCGATTTTATTGATACCCTCCAGCACTGTTTTGGAAATGTTACCCACCAGAAACGCAAAGCCCGTAATAGTGAGTCCCCAAAGAACTGTTGTGAGTTTGCTGAGAATGAGAATACGGCGTTCAGAAAGGTTACGGCCTCGCTCAACAAAATCTCGCATAGTTGAAGCTGAAAGAGAGTTGAGGGCCGAGTCCAGACTGGACATGGCTGCAGCCAGGATTGCCGCAAATAGAAGAGCTCGCACTCCTGTTGGAATATGCAGAAGGATAAACTGAGGGACAAGGTAGTCAAGATGATCAGCAGGCACTCCCTTCCTCAGGTCAGGAAAGTTTACGAAAACTGCACCAACGGCTACTCCCATCAGGATATAACAAATCGTCAAAGGGAAGCGGGCGAAACCATTAAATAGAAGTGATCGCCTGGTGTCATCCATAGATGGTGCAGATAGTTCTCTCTGTACCTGACTCTGGTCTGTACCGTAATACGAAATGTAGAGAAAAAGACCACCTATCAGGAATCCCCAGAACGTTGATAAGTCAATAGTCTTGCAACGCTCTATAGGAAAGGACGTTAGTATCACATCGAATCCACCCACACTGTTTGCAGCGTAAATGATGCATAGCACTACTCCACTCAGAAGAATAATCATCTGAATGACGTCCGAATACACTACCGCAGCCATACCACCAATAGTGTCGTAAATAATAGTAACGACACCGATGATAAGGATGTTCGACCACAGGGGCGTATTGAGGCAAACCGAAAGTACAATGGCAATAGCATAAACACCCACACCTGTGGCTAACGCTCGACTGATTAGAAATACAGTACTCACAAGGTAACGTACCGAAGGCCCAAACCGCAATTCCAGATATTCATATACACTCACAAGTTCCAGCTTCCTGAAGAAAGGCAGGAGTAAAGCCATAACCACAATCATGGCCAGAGGTACAGACATTTCATATTGTAATAAGGTAAGACCGCCTAAAGGGGCAAGGGCCACAAAGGCAGGAACAGAAATAAAGCTAACGGCTGAAGTCTGGGTTGCCATGGTTGATATGCCTACTGCCCACCAGGGAAGTTTACGTCCCCCAACGTAATAATCTTCTTGATTTGACTGTTTCCTTCCCAGGAACACACTCAGTCCAATCATTCCCAGTAAATAGACGATGATAATACTCCAATCAAAGACATTCATATTTCTTGTTTTTTTAAGGAAGTTAAAGGTAATGGAATAAATTGATATTTATCAAATTCCTGGCCGGTTTTTGTCCTTAATATTTCTGCAACCCTTTCATCTAATCAAGGAGAAATACCATGGCTTATAAAATAGGAGACCGAAGGCAAAATGACCTTTCTTCCTCCAATTATAGATAAGTACATAGGTTCAGAAGATCCCGTGAGAGTCTATGATGCATTTGTAGAAGCGCTTGATCTTCAAGAATTAGGTATTCTGATCCAGCCCTATAAAGCAGGAGCCCATGAATATCATCCCAAAGCGATGTTAAAATTGATCATTTTGGTTTGTTGATATCTTCTACTTTGAGTCCATAATTCTCGGGTGGCAGAGAAAAGTTGGTGGAGAAGATAATTTACAATGATGTGTCTTAAAATCAACGCATTACCTTGCCGCCATCTACAACTAAACAATTCCCTGTCACAAAGTCAGACCAGTCGGAGGCATAGAAGAGTACGGCTTTAGCAATGTCTACGGGTAGGGCAAGACGTTTTAATGGTGTTTGTTCTGCTATTGCTTTCTGGACGTGAGGAGGGGCATGAGGCGTTTTCTTTGATAATGTAAATCCCGTATTTATTAAATTAACGGTTATTCCAAAATTACCTAGATCAACTGCAAGGCTCCTCGTAAACCCTATTAAGGCTGATTGGCCCGTTATGTAACTGCCGTATCCTTTTACGGGTTCATTAACTATATTATCCATTATATTTACTATTCTTCCCCACTTCTTTCTTATCATCTCACCTATCACCGCCTGGCAACAATTATGTGCACCCTTTATCGTGCCATTCAGGTTTTCTTCGTACTCATTCCATTTAGTTCCTTCAAAGGATTTTCGACTTATGGTACCATGTGCATTGTTCACAAGTATGTCTACACAACCAAATTCCTTGACGGTTTTCTTAACCATTTTATTCACACTTTCTTTTAAGGTCACATCAGCTTGCCATACCATTACCTTTCCACCACTTTTTTTTATCCTTTTCAATACTGATTCTGCATTCTTCTTTCGTTTTAAATAGTTAATGGTTACAGATGTGCCTTCAGATGCCAGAAGCTCAGCAATTGCACTCCCTCTGTCACTACTTGCTCCTGTTACGATTGCAACTTTGCCTTTTAATTTCAAAGTAATAACCTCATTTTTTTAGACAAGATTTACAGGATTATGAGGATGACAAATATCCTGTTTATCCTGTCAGAAAAAATCTAAAAAGATACTTTCTCATTTACAGCATACCCATTTTCAGTTTCTTTTATTTTAACGGCTTCTGTTGATGGGTCGTGTTCAAAGAATAGAATCCAATCGCCACTACAGGCCCTTGTCAGGAGTTTTTCCTTTTCTTCTATTGTTGTTAATGGATAAATATCATAGCCCGCTATATATGGTATTCTAATGTGAGATGTAGTTGATATTAAATCACTACAGTAAACAAGTGTATCTTTTCCATCAGATACTTTTACGAGCTGTAGGCCTGGAGTATGGCCATCAGAGAGGATAACGTCAATATTTGGGAATATTACAGTATATCCATCAACAAGTCGAAGTTTTCCTTCTTCTACTATAGGCTTAAAGTCTTCTCTGATAAAACTACCTTTGTCTTTTTCACTCGGTTCCAACGCCCATTCGTAATGTTTTTTTTGAACATAATATACTGCATTTGGAAACGCAAGTTTATGCTTGTCATCTTCTTTATAAGTGGCACCTCCAGCATGATCTAGATGTAGATGTGTTAATATTACGTCAGTTATATCCTTGGTTTCTAGATCGTATTCTTTTAAGGATGAGGCCAGATTGTATTTGCTCTGGTCAATCTTATAGATTTTTTTATATTTTTCAGAAAATTTAGTACCGATGCCAGTGTCAACAAGGATTTTACGCTTATTGCCCATGATTAGTAATGTCCTGAGGGCCATCTCTATCCTGTTTTCATCATCTGGAGGATTAAGCTTGCTCCATAACGACTTTGGAACAATATTAAACATTGCACCACCATCAAGGGCAAACCTCCCGGTATCAATCGGATGTAGTTCATATTGCCCGATCTTCATTATCGGCTCCTACATGTCAAAAATGGTTTTATATTCCTCAAAACTATTTTACACGATCAACATTAACTCTGATTATTATAATGTTTAATAGTTTGTAATTACAAGACGTAAAAGTAATTTTATGCAGATAAATTCTACAAGGTTTGATCCGAAAATAGATTCCCGATCTAGGTCGGGAATGACACAAATAGTAACAAACTGTCATTCCCGTGGTTTTGCTCTTTTGGCAAGGAAACAGGGAATCTATAATTTTCATTCTTCGTGGTGCTACGTAGTGGCATGAATGTTTAACATGAAAATAGATTTCCGATTAAGCCCTGAACCATAATGGTACAGAGCAAGTCGGGAATGACAATTTATACTTTTTGTCATTCCCATGAAGGCCTGCCCGATGAGTTTTGCAGCGGGCGGGAATCTGGAAGATTAAATCCAAAAATAGTTTCCATAACTCATGAACGTTTGATATGTTGTTTTTATAAATGCTTATATTATTGTTAAGGCTTTGTGCTATAGTATGTTGATACGTAGGAGGAAAATATGTCTATTGAGATATGTAAAAAACTATATAAGGATTTAGAAAAAAAACACCAGAGAGCAAGAGACACACTGGGAAGGGACTTGACCCTTACAGAAAAAATCCTTTATTCTCATATGAAGTCGGAAGACATAAAACCATATATTCGTAAGGAATCTAATGTAGACCTTTACCCGGATAGAGTAGCAATGCAGGATGCAACTGACAGATACGATACAGCCGCTTTAGCGGCGAAATACCCGGAATATCTCAAGGCCGATGACGATGTATATGCTGATCCTGAAAAATATTTTGACACGATTATAGAAATCAATTTATCGGAACTTGAACCACAGGTCTGTGGTCCCCATACACCCGATAAGGTGCGTCCTATTTCGGATTTCCGTGATGAAGTAGCCAGGGAAAGTTATCCTGATAACATTAGATTTGCCCTTATCGGTTCCTGTACAAATTCTTCTTATGAAGATATGGGACGTGCTGCCGCTGTGGCAAGAGATGCAGTTGCCAAAGGTTTAAAGCTGGCAATTCCATTGTTGGTAACTCCGGGATCAAACTTGATAGAAGATACCATTAAGCGGGATGGCCAGATGAAGGCCTTAACTGATGCGGGGGCTACTGTATTGGCCAATGCATGCGGGCAGTGTATAGGTCAGTGGAAACGGACTGATATCAAAAAGGGTGAGAGAAATACTATCATTACCTCATACAATAGAAATTTTCGTGCTCGTAACGATGGCAACGTAGAGACACTTTCATTTATTGGTTCTCCTTAAATTGTTACAGCATTTGCCTTCTCCGGTTCTCTTTCATTCAATCCATTGAAAGATAAATTAAAAAGGGCATCCGGGCAGGAAGTACTTGCAGAACCGTCTGCAGAAGAACTGCCATCTGCCGGTTTTGCAGGCCACAGCAAAGGCTATGTGCCTCCGGTGGAGGATGGCTCGGGAGTAGAGGTTGTTATTGATCCCGAATCTGAACGTCTTCAGGTATTAACTCCATTTGCTCCATGGGATGGTAAAGATTGTGTCGACGTCCCTTTGTTGTTAAAGGCTTCAGGGAAATGTACAACTGACCATATTTCCCCGGCGGGACCATGGCTGAAGTACAGGGGTCATCTGGACCGTATATCTGATAATGCCTTTTCTGGCGCTGTGAATGCGTTTGATGGTTCAGCAGGTACAGGTAAAAACTTGTTTACTGGTAAAAGCGGCATAAGGTATTCAGAGATTGCCCGCGATTACAAGGAACGTGGAGTTTCATGGGTTGTTGTGGGTGATGAAAACTACGGAGAGGGATCTTCGCGCGAGCATGCCGCGATGTCTCCGAGATACCTTGGAGCAGTGGCCGTTATCACGCGTTCCTTCGCCAGAATACATGAGACCAACTTAAAAAAGCAGGGGATACTCCCACTGACTTTTGTTAATCCATCGGACTATGAAAAGTTCCGTGAGGACGATAGGGTTTTGATTACAGGATTGGATAAATTAGCTCCGGGCAAAAATGTCTCTGTGACGATCAAGCACAATGACGGTACAGAAGAGGAAATAGAAACAAGGCATACAATGTCAGAGCAGCAAATAGAATGGTTCCGTGCAGGCTCTGCCTTAAATAAAATTGCTAAAGATTTGAATGAGTAATACCTGGCAGGTAAAGAAATAATGTAGCGGAGGTCTTCCCGCCCGAACGCCCGCCTGTACCTATTCGGGCAGGTACCCGTTCGGTACGGGCGGGTAGACCTCCACTCACCATGGGACGAACGCCAGTGTTCATGTAAATATCTTTACCAGCTAACCATAAGTAGTACGTGATGAAGCATCCGTTACTCCAGAAAGAGTTCGAAAGACTACATGAGAAGCTCAATCTGTTAAAAACTCTTTTTGAGTAGTTAGACCCTTTAAAACAGCCTTTAACATAAACAGGCCGTTACTATTTAATCTTTTTATCATCTCATTAATTTCTTCCAATTGGAATATGTAAATAGATTCTGATTCCTTTATATAAGATTGATTTAACTTTTCATATTCAATATCCACACCATATTTTTCTTTCATCAAAACCTTTATAATATTTTCAAGCGGTTCATCATAAATAATAGAAAATGTTTTTAATAATGGTAATGAGGGATCTCCTGTTTTACCCGCTTCATATCGAGAAAGATTACTGCTAGAAATCTTACACCCATCCTTTATCTTCTTACTTTTGTAAATAACCTGAGATTGTTTTAGGTTTTTACTTTTTCTTAGGTACTCAAGGTATTTACCAAATCTTGGTAACATTACTTTATGTGCTCTCTTTGTCATAGTTGACATTATTATATAGAACAAAATTTCTTTACAATGGGGAAAATCCAGGTAATAAAAAATATAAATTGACAATGTGGGACAAAGAGATTATTATTTAACATTGCGGGATTTATTACAATCCTCAATTTTTCTGATGACACAAGGGGGGTCATGTGTAATCCTGTCTCATTACTTCTTAGCGTAAGCTTCAAGTTGAAAAAAATATATGAATAATTCATCGCAAAATAATCTGAATAAGATAAAAAAAGTGAAAAATAAAAGGAGGATATTGATTGTTGATGATAATAAGATGTTTAGAGATACAATCAAACGTTTGTTGGAAGATACAAAACTTTATTATGTTCAAACCGCACAGGATGGAAAAGTCGCAATCAATTTGTTAAAACAACATACCTTCGATCTCTTAATAACAGATTATGAGATGCCAGAAATGAATGGATATGAACTATTCAAGAAATGCAAAACCATAAGACCAAGGCTTCCTGTTGTGTTTATTACGGGAAGTAGGTTTAATGAGCGAATGATTGAAAAGGCTAAAACAGAAGGAGTTGTTGGTTGTATTTATAAACCCTTTGATATAAGTGATGTGACTAAAATGGTTGATATATCAATTAGAATGAATATAAAAGAGGTTGATTAAGATTAAACCTTCAACTTTTCAATTTCAACATAGGTGGAATTATAGGCGGCGTTTCCGCCAAAGTCCTGAACTGCATCTGAGATTAGGGTGTTCGCTCCTTTACCATCACATAGCTTCGGCCACAGACCTCCATAGGCTAATATAACTCCCTGTCTTATGTCTTTAGTGGGAAGTGCCTTCATATTCAATGTGTCCTGATCATTTTTTAATCTTACCCAATCTCCCTCCTTTATGTCCTTCTTTTTTGCATCTTCATCGTTAATCAGGACAATCGGTTCTATCTCCTTTTGCCAGACGTTATGAAACTGAGAACGCGTAATACGTTTATGATTGACGGTTAAAAATTGGAAGGGATATTCATTTCTAACCTCTTCATAATAACCGGGTAACGGTGGAAGATTTGCCTTTTCGGCCAGTTGAGAATGCATTTCAATCTTACCAGTGGGCGTGAGATAGTCATCCTGCGGCCTGACTTTCATCTTACAAAAGCCTTCTCGTTCCAGGTCTTTCAGTGTAAAATCTACTGCCCTGCTTCTGTTCAGGAATTCTTCAGCTACCTCATGTTCCGGTGGGTACAGCTCTTTGGCATTCATACCAATGGCTTCGGACAGTTCCTTAAAGACCTGATAGTTAGGTTTTGCCTCGCCAAGCGGCTCAATTGCCTTCTGGTTTATGGACATATGATTGTGGTAATAACATACATGGATATCAAATGATTCCAGGAAACTTGGGGCGGGCAGGACAATGTCCGCATAGCTGCAGGAATCATTTAAAAACAGGTCATGCACAACCGTAAAGACATCCTCACTCTCCATACCCTTTTTCACCAGTCTTTGATTAGGGAGATTGACCAGGGGATTGGTATTGAAAACAAAAAGGAATTTTATCTCTCCAGTCTCCAGTATGCGTCCAAGTTGTGCCATGTTGTACGTCTTTTTATTTTCTGGAGGATTTTGGCTGACAAGGTGTTTGCCCTGAAGGAAACCAAGGTCTATTTCTCTGTCAGTATTGCTGTAATGTACCCTGAAACCACCCACCAGAGGAGGAAGGAGGGCAATAGTTCTGACGGCCTCACCACCGTATAGATGTTTTTGAATACCAAAACCCAGATGTATGAAGTTTGGCCTCAGCCGATACATGTCTTCGGTCAGTTCTCTTATGTCTTCCTGCGATAAGTGTGTTATCCTGGAAACCTTTTCAAGATCAAAATCCTTTGCTACATCCTTGAATTGCTCAAATCCGTGAGTATATTTTTCGACGTGTGATTTATCGTATAAATCATTTGTTATCAGGTAATTTGCAATACCCAGGGCAAGGACGCCATCAGTGTTTGGCTGAATTGCGAGATGTTTGCCAAGCTGGCAGGTCTTCAAGGGGTCAATGACATAGAATTTTGCCCCATTACGTACGGCATTCTTTACCATATTGTAACCGTGTAAGTTGCTCCAGGGTCCATTCAGTCCCCAGAAGATAATGAGCTTGGAGGATTTAATCTCTTCCGGATCGATACCCCAGAAGCCCCCGTATACATACTGCAGGGCCGATCGTCCGGCATTTGAACATATGGTGGGTGCGCAATCGCTTGTTCCCAGGGCATTGAAGATTCGCTGGGAAAATTGTTTGTTCAGGAGCCCCATGTGGCCAAAATAGTGGAATGGTAAGATTGCACCAGCCCCATATTTGGTCTGTACATCCTCGATTTGGTGAGCAATTTCCTTGTAAGCCTCTTCCCACGTAATCTCCCGAAAATTGTCACTCCCTTTTTTCCCAACCCTCTTCAGGGGGTGTTTCAGACGTTGAGGTGAATATACGAACTTTAATGCGTTTTGTATCTTCCAGCAGAGGAATCCCTGCGTTATAGGATGCCTGGGATTGCCCTGAAGCTTTATTGCCTTTCCTTCCTCAACCGTTGTAATCATGGCACAGGTGTCGTAACAATCTCTGGGGCATGTATTGAAAAACTTTTCCATAGTTATATTATGTTGAGGATTTTATATTACAGTAGCCGCAGGCTTTAGCCTGCGTTTTTCATCATCTGATGAGTATATGAAATTACACCTAAGTTACGCAATCTGAAGATTGCGGCTACCTGCCCGACTACATCATTCAGGCGGGCGGGAGTCTACATACTCTTGATTTTCTGGATTCCCGCTGGAGTTTATCCTCACAGAAGTGGGGGTGGGAATGACATCTTTTCTCCACTTTTTTCAGAATACTATAAAATTAATTTTAGCATATTCAGGGGCTTAATAAAAATGTTTTGATCGATCTCGGTAAAGCTGAGCTCTGCAGAAAATAGCCGTTATCTGTACATGGTGGTCAAACACAATTCTAATGATTCTAAACTGTACTCAATTTCACCGCTATCATAATACTTTAACAGACCTGGCTGGAGCTTGTACCTCTTGGGGATTATATTTCTAAAGCAGTGATTACATACCCTGTAATTAGCTTTTCTCTCTACAAGGGCCTTATCCACAAGTTCTTCCTCGGTATTGTGACGGGAACAAATAAATGCAAGGTCCTGATAAAACCTCACCTTTACTATCCTCAGGAATTGACAGTCCTTTCTATGCAGGATGCCCGTAATCGGTTCGATTATCCATCCGTAGTATTTACAACACTTTGCTGTACAGGGATCATTGTCTACAAACTTCAAGTTACAACTTTCACATTTTACAAACCCTTTACTAAATGCTAATTCGAGATCAGAACAGAACAGATAATCATGAGAATCAGAATTTTCTAATAACTCACAAGTTCGGGAATGCAGGATTTTCTCATCCTCTTTCCCCTCATGTTTTATTACAACACCAATTGCCTTTATAAACTTAGTGCAACAGTAATTCCGGCATTTGATATCTTCACCCATAGTAAATTCAGAGTACCCTGTTTCGGGCAGAAAAACAGCGCCAACTATAATTAATATTTTAATTATATTACACCAACTTTGTATTCTGAAAATATTTATATATTTCTTCATATCGTTTGTCCTTTTAAAGAAGTCGCCCTCTCTACACATATTATATACGAAAGATTAAATATTAACATCCTCGATGATAAATATTGATAAACAGGGACATCTGTTCTATTTATGTTCATTAGTCTGGAGAACCATAATCTAAAATTTTCTTGTTGTGATGTGATAAATAAGGGTGGGGTTTTAATCTAAATTGATTTTTGGATAAATTAAAGGTAATAGTTAATAGCCGAGCACAAAGAAAAGCATATTTTAGACGGAAATTACAGGATGATACGGCATGGGTTCCAAATTTCAGTCAACGTATCTTTGGCCTGACATTATCCAATCTTATGGATTGCAAAGAAAGGAAGAAAACGAGTCATAAAATATGTCTGCTATAGGCATATTGTCGTTACTAAATATTTGACCCCCTCGATTAATGAGGAGGAGTTTTTAGGTTAACCCAAGATAAGGTGAACATGAATACTGCATTGGTCATGGTCTTCGGTTAACTAAACATTTACGTTATTCTTTTAGTTTCACTTCCTTTTAAAATTCTATCAGCATACTTGCTTTCCAGTTCTTTATAATGCTTAAGAATTGTTTTTGTATCATGGTTGAACTTTTTTTGAAACCATATGACGAACTTTTCTAATTTCTTCAATTGCTTGATCTGTTTTCGTAGTAAAAACTCGGTATTGTTGTCTCTATATAAACTCGTTTTATCATTTGAAAGATGGGTACTAAAACGGTTCACTGCCTTATTGACAGCAGAATCACTTATACCTCTATACCTTTACCCGATCTCTCTTAATGTTAACCCACAATAATTAAACGCAAGATAAATCATTGTCATCCTTGCAATATTATTGTAGGTGCGTTTCTTTAAGTCTTCTTTTGTTATGATTTCATAAAACCTAACTCGATCCTTATTATCTACAAATATAGCCTCTTTACGATTCCCTCGGTTTATTATATCTTCTAGTATAACAACCTGCCCTTTTGATGACATTTTAGTTGTGGCCAAATTAGACATGGAAATTCTCCTCAATAAGTGTTAGTGTCTTACTGGTAAGAATATATAATATTTGTCACTATATAAGCAAATAAAAAAGCATAAAAGATTTAAGAATAAAAATAAGGAATAAAAGGTGAAAGGTGTCCTTCTTTCCTCCACCATGTGGGATTAATGATTAATTGGATTACCAAAAATATCAATTGACTATCGTACGTCAATGGCGTATACTATGTAATATATTTTGTCGAAACACCCATCTTCACCAGGGAACTGCAAAGCTTCCTAAAAGAGGAATTCAAATGAAAAAACAAGATTTCGATAACCTGATTAAGAGTGTAAAACAAGCAGGAAAAATTCGTCGAGGGGAAATGAAAGCCAGCAGAACATTCAAGTTTAAACCTGCCGACATTAGAAGTATTCGTCAACGTTTACACAAATCGCAGTCAGAGTTTGCCATGATGATTGGCGTAAGTGTTTCTACTCTACAAAATTGGGAACAAGGTAGAAGAAAACCGGAAGGTCCTGCACGCGCACTACTCAAGATAGCCTCTGAAAATCCGAAGGCAGTTGTTAAATCTTTAAGCGCTTAATTTAGGCCTCAGCAAGTCAAGTGGAGTGCGGTAACTAACTTTTTGCCACTATTGAAAATTTCGTTATGTCTTTTAAAAGCTTCGTCTGTATTTGCATATATAAGCTCAATACCTCGTGATTCCAATTCTTTCTTCACTTCGTTGCTCACCTTCATAGTTCCAAATTTTCCTGTGCCCATAATAATCACGTCTGGTTTTACATTCAGTATTTCTTCAATATCTTCTGTTTGAAGATAATGTCCCTCTTTCCTCCACCATGAGGAATTAACATGATCGTCATAGATAATAACGTCACTAGTGTACACCTTATCATCAATCTCTATCCTTCCAAACTCGTATGATTTTATCTTCACAGAATCTTAACTTTGAAATCCCGATACGGTTAATTAACTTCGGAATTTCTACAACACCTATTTTTGCTTCTTCAATTTCTCGTATATTTTTGATTCCTTCTCTGCTTGTTTGAGCATACCGGCTTTTTTGTATATCACGCTAAGCTGGTGATGAACCCTTTTCTCATTAGGCGTTAATTCAAGCGCTTTATGCAATTCATCTATTGCATCCTCAAACATCTTATTATCATAGTAAGCTATTCCGAGTTTGTAATGCACACCAGATCTCCTTCTTTTCTGAGTCTCCGGAAGAAGCGTTAACGCAGTCTTATATTCCGACACAGCTCTCTCAAACATTCCCTGCTTGTAATAAACCAAACCAAGATTATAATGAGCCTCCGGCATACCTTGATCAGCCTCTATTGCGCTCATGAACTCGTCAATAGCCTTATCGTATATCCCTTTCTTTGAATAAATAGTTCCGAGGCTATAATGCGCATGTAAGTCTTCAGGATCTATTAACAAGACTTTTTCAAAAGCATAAATCGCTTCATCGAACATAGCTTTCTCTAAGTAAGCATTTCCCAATTCATTAAGATGCTGCGTATCAACAAATTCGTAGTCTGTTTTTTCTTTATACTTCTTTACGCATTCATCGAATGTCTCAGAATCAATATTAAAAGATAAGGAAAATTGAGCCTTTGCTTTTTCATTCATTCCCTTCCCGTCATAAGCACGACCCAGATTAAAATGTGCTTCTGCATTGGAGGGATTAAGCTTAATGGCCCTTTTAAGAGTCTTAATTGCATATTCATACTGACCATTGTTAATGTAGTTAACGCCCAGTTCATTATAGTGATCGTCGGTTTTACGTGAACACCCAATAATCAAACAGAAAATCATTATTAAAATAAGATTTTTTCTTGTAAACTCTCTGTAATTTTGCATGTTTAAATTCATTTATAGATTAAATTTGCACCTAAATTGAACGATTGATGCCCGCCCGTACCGAACGTTACGTTCGGGCGGGTAGCCGCAACCTTTAGGTTGCGTAATTTCAAAGGATTTTTAACCAAAACATCAGGCGCTAATAAACGCAGGCTACCCGCCTGAATGACGCAGTCGGGCAGGAAGCCTGCGGCTACAATAAATTACCCATACAAATCGCTCATCTCAGATTGTAATAAAATTATGTTTAAAAAAACAAAACTTTAAGTATTATAAAATTATGCTCAATTTGCATCAAGAAAATAAAACATATGTACTAACAGCAATACGCAATACTTTTTCTGGTTTATTAGACATTCTATATCCTCGTTATTGTTTCGCCTGTGACAATAGTCTCCATGAAGAAGGAAATACTTATATATGTAAGAATTGTCTGGAAGAAATTAAAAAAACTGACGCCAAACGCTGCGTAAAATGCGGTTTTGAATTAGGCATAGGCATAACTTCTTCCAATAAAGGATGTCCTGAATGTGAAAATTCTAACTTAAGATTTGAAAAGAGTTTTTTTATCTCTGATAATAAGGGGGCTCTTAAAAATTTAATTCATCAATTCAAGTATAATAAACATATGTGTCTGGTAAAACCATTAGGAGATTTATTAATAAACCTCTTGATACACCAAGACATAATGCCTGAAATAGACATTGTCGCTCCAGTTCCTCTTCATTGGAGGAAAAAGCTGGAAAGGGGGTTTAACCAATCAGAACTATTGGCAAAAAAGGTATGCAAAAAATTATCTTTACCAATCTCTACAAGCAATCTGTGTCGTATTAAAAATACGTTATCACAAACTCAACTCTCGCGTACACAACGACAGAAGAATGTTAATGGTGCTTTTAAGATAAAAAACCCTAAGCTATTTTTCAAAAAAAAAGCGCTCTTAATCGACGACGTTTTAACAACCGGGATAACGGCTTCAGAATGTGCCAGGAATTTAAAAAAATGCGGGAGCTAAAAAAGTATATTTATTAGCGCTTGCAAGGTCAAAACCATAAGCGCATTAATGTTAATCAAAACAAATAACGCTATTAATCGCTTGACTACATTAATTAAAACAAGTATTATCTATTTGTATTTTTTTACCCCGTAAAATCCAGAAATCTCCGGACATCAGGATGGAGATGAATGGTAAGGTAAAAGATACATTAGAAAAAGCCCTGTCCTTCAGGGCAGGGATATTCGGGGTTTACTATATCCAAGATAAAAATATACTCTTATAGAAGAAAGGAAAATAAAATTTGGAGATTATCATACATGGGAGGAATCTGGATACAACAGAGGCAATTAAAAACTATGTAAGAAAGAAAGCTTCAAAGCTTACTAAATATTCCAATAAAATAAACAAAATACAATTTACCCTAAAGATAGAAGGCCAAAAACAAATAGTAGAATCAGTATGTTCAATTGTAGGAACAACACTCGTTGCTGAGAATGCAAATTCTGATATGTACGCTGCTATAGACCTTGTAGTGGATAAACTAGAAAAACAATTTATTCGGCAAAAAGGAAAGTTGAGAAAACCCAGAAGAAATAGAAAAGGTGAAACAACTATGGAGGAATAAGAAGTTTCATCTACGTCCACACGACTTTCAAAATTGCGACATTTTATTTTAATATTCTGCTTTTGCGTTTAAGTTTTATTGTTTATTTTTTCAATTAAAATTTTCTATCATAAAAATTACTAATGAAATTAATAGACTTTATAGGAGAAGACGTTGTAATAGATAATTTACAATCTACAGACAAAGAATCTGTCATACGGGAAATGGTAGATTTATTAAAAGATTTAAATAAGATCAGCGAAAATGATGTCGACGATGTGATGGAAGCACTCATAAAAAGAGAAAAGGTGGGAAGCACAGGAATTGGCAAGGGAGTTGCTGTCCCTCATACCAAACATAAATCTATTACAAAAATAACAGGAGCGTTTGGCCGTTCGCTGAAGGGAGTGGAGTTTGATTCACTTGACGGTGAACCTGTTCACTTATTTTTTCTGTTGCTATCACCTAATGATTCAACAGATGTACATCTTGCTGCACTGGAAAGAATATCATCGGTAATTAGAAACCCCGATTTTCGCAATTTCGTAAAAAATGCGGCTAATAAATCTGAAATGGTTGAAATCTTGAAGGAAGTCGATGAGGTTAAAGCTTAATAAAAAAATACTACTTTTAACTAAAATAACAAATGCTCATAGAACGCAGGGTAAAGATAATAAACACAAACGGTTTACACGCAAGGCCTGCTACACGTTTTGCAGAAATGGCTAATAAATTCAGCTCCGAGATTTTTGTCAGAACAGAAAATAAGGAAAAAGTAAACGGAAAGAGTATTATCGACATCTTAACGTTGGGCGCAAAAAGAGGAACAGAAATATTAATAACAGCCGAAGGTGAAGACAAAGAAAAGGCCTTAGATGTATTAGAAGGCCTTGTCAAAGATAGGTTTAATGAGGAAAATATGGAGATAAAAAAAGGAATTGCCGTAGCACCAGGTGTAGTAATAAAAGAAGCATTTGTCTTAGAAAGCGAAGGCTATCGTATACCATGTCGTATCGTCACAGAAGATGAAATTCCTAAAGAATTAACCAGATTGAAGGAAGCAATAGCATCCGCAAGGAAAGAGATAGAAGAATTAGAGAATAACGTTTCAAAAAAGTTAGGCTCCCAAATTGGCACTATCTTCGCTACTCATAAATTAATGCTTCAAGATAAGAACTTGATGAATGAATTTATCGAAAAGATTGAAATAAGTAATTTCAGTGCTGAATACGCTGTTTCATTAGCTTTACGTGTATACGTGAAAAAGTTTCAAAGTGTGGATGATCCATATCTCTCAGCAAGAGTTGGTGATATATTTGATATCGAAAAAAGACTATTAAGAAATTTATTAGGGGAAAAGAGGGAAGAACTCAAAAACCTTACTGAAGAAGTTGTTGTAATTGCACACGATCTTAATCCTTCTCAAACAGCATCTTTAGATACTACAAAAGTAAAAGGCTTCGCTACAGACCTTGGCTGTAGAACTTCTCATTCTGCGATTGTAGCAAGAGCTTTGGGAATCCCCGCAGTAGTAGGATTAGGAACTGCCACAGTAGATGCATTTGGTGGAGACCGCATTATTATAGATGGCAATCGTGGAATCGTAATAATGAGACCAGACGAAAAAACCCTTAAAGAATATTTGTCAATAGAAAAAAGTTTTCATATCTTCGAGGAAAAACTTGCTACAGAACTCAAAGATTTACCTGCCATAACGCTAGATGGTAGAGAAGTTGCGATTTTGGGTAATATTGAATTTCCTCGTGAAATTGGTGCAAGTTTAAGTCAAGGAGCCAATGGCATAGGTTTATATAGAACAGAATTTTTGTACCTCGGCTCTAAAAATATACCAACTGAAGAGGAACATTTCAATGCTTATGCGCAATCAATACAAGAACTAGGAAATAAACCAATAATTATTAGGACGGTTGACCTTGGTGGTGATAAATTCTCCCCAGCAAATAACGATAAGGAAGTTAATCCTTTTATGGGTTGTCGTTCCATTCGTTATTGTTTGGAACACAAAGACGTATTTAAATCTCAGATTAGAGCAATCTTAAGGGCTTCTGCTTCTGGTAACGTAAAAATTCTATTCCCCTTAATCTCTTCTTTACAAGAGCTAAAAAAAGCAAAGGACATTGTGAAGGAAGTTATGGACGAACTAAGTCAAAGGGGTATAAGTTTTGACGAAAATATAGAAATCGGAATTATGATTGAAGTTCCTTCTGCTGTCATGTTAGCAGATGTTTTATCGAAAGAAGTTGATTTTTTTAGTTTGGGCACGAATGACCTCATTCAATACACCTTAGCTGTAGATAGGAATAATGAAAAAGTTGCACATTTATACTCTCCTGCACATCCTGCAATTTTAAAAATGCTAAAGATGGCTATTAAAGTTGCTGAAGATAATAATATAAGAATTGGAATATGTGGTGAAATGGGTGGTGAAGTTGAGTATACTATGTTATTGTTAGGATTGGGCTTAAGGGAATTTAGTGTTGCTCCTGCTATGATAATACCAGAAGTTAAAAAGATTATTAGATCTGTTACATTTGAAAGAGCAAAGGAAGTTGCAGAAACTGTTTGTTCCCTCAGCGATCCAGATGAAACAACAAAGTATCTCCGAAACATTGCGCGAGAAATCATTCCAGAAGTAATATATTAGGATCAAAATGGATTATCTTGCCTTATAGTTTGTTTTCCATAATCTTACCTTTTTTCGTTTCCTTTGTAATCATTCCAAGTCAAAAAATACTGTTGACAGATTGGATAATTATGACTAGAATCAACCTAAGTACAATAAAGTTAAGAGGTTGGTAAATTTTTTAACAAAGAAATTTTTATATTAATATCTTGAGAATTCAAGTAAAATTCATAAAACAAGGAAGTTTAAGATTCATCTCTCATCATAACTTAATGAAACTCTTCGAGAGGGCAATTCGTAGGGCAGAGATTTCTGTTAAAATGTCTAAAGGATTTAATCCAAGACTAAAAATTGCTTTTCCTTTAGCGCTACCAGTCGGAATTAAGGGAATCGACGAGAAATTAGAGTTGGAACTTCGTGAATGGATGCAGGCTTCTGAAATCAAAGCAAGACTAAAAAAACAACTCCCAAAAACATACAAATTACTTCCGTCGAATCAATTTCCAACCAACAGAAATCTTCTGTAAAAGATGTAACTTATGTGGTAAAAACAAAGAATGGAAAAATGCCAGAAGCTAGCAAAACAGATGAACTTTTATCCAAAGATGTGATAACTACTAAAAGAAAAGGGAAAAAATTGGCTTTTAACCTACGTTCATCAATAAACAATATTACCACTAATTCCCAATCTATTGATTTGGATTTAAGCATGACTCCTGAAGGAATGGCTCGGCCTGAAGAGGTTTTATCACACTTGGGATTAAAAGTTGGCGAAGACTACAAAGTTTCGGAAATAGTTAGAACAAGAGTGAATCTGACTTCCTCTCCTAAAACAACTTGTTAATGCAATCAAAAGGAAGATAATGAAGAAGAGGATGTTGATAAATGTTGTAGAACCTGAAGAAAGTAGAATTGCTATATTAGAGGATGGGGTTCTTGAAGAATTATACATAGAAAGGTTTTCCCGTGAGCAAATTGCTGGAAATATATACAAGGGCCAAATTGTCAATATAGAACCAAGCATAGAAGCTGCGTTTGTAAGCTTAGGATTATCAAAGAACGGGTTCCTTCATGTTTCAGACGTTAAGAGTCCCCATCATAACGAAAATCGATTAAACGGTGCTAGTACTAACAAACCAAAAGAGAATAAGTCAAAGATCAAGTCATTACTTAAACCAAATCAAGAAATACTTGTACAGGTTACTAAGGAGGGAATTGGCGACAAAGGGCCTAGTTTAACAACACACATTAGCATTCCAGGAAGATTTTTGGTATTAATGCCAGAATCAAACCTTATAGGAATTTCACGAAAAATTGTTGATGAAGCTGAAAGAAAAAGACTTAAAAAGGATATTGAGGAATTAAAACCACCTCCAAATTTGGGGTTGATTGTAAGAACTGCTGGAGAAAATCAAACAAAGCGTGAACTTTCTAGAGATTTTAATTATCTCCAGAGGTTGTGGAAGGTTATAGAAAGTAAAGGAAAAAATGGAGATATACCATCTGTAATATACCAGGAAAGTGACTTAGTAATTCGTACGATTCGGGATATATTCTCGACAGATATTGATGAAATAACTATTGATTCTGAATCAGTCTTTAAAAAAATAAGACACTTTCTACGCTTAATAATGCCAAGTTGTGTGAAGAAACTAAGATTTTATGATGAGCCTGAACCATTATTTCATAGATACAATATTGAGAAAGAAATTGAGAAAATAAATAAAAAGGAAGTCCGCCTCACAAGAGGTGGTTCTATAGTAATTGAACAAACCGAAGCACTAGTGGCAATAGACGTAAATAGTGGTAAATATAGAGAAGAAAGTGATCCGGAGAAAACTGCATTTAAAACCAACTTAAAGGCGGCAAAGGAAATCGCCCGCCAAGTCAGGTTAAGGGATATTGGTGGAGTCATAATAATTGATTTCATCGATATGAAAGAAGAGAGTAACATGAAAAC
>MAYW01000035.1 GCA_001723765.1 Candidatus Scalindua rubra | reverse complement strand
AAAAAAAACAATAAAAACCGTTTAAAATCACCCCTTCCGTTCCCACGCTGGAGCGTGAACGATAGGATCATTGAATCTAAGTAGGGGCGTATTGCAATACGCCCTTACAAAAAACGTCTAAAAAAAACAAGAAAGGAATTTACAGTCATGAAAACCTTACTTATTAGAATGCCAATTATAAGCTTTCTACTTGCTTTCTTAACAAGTTTCACTATCCTAAAAATGATTCCAGCTAATGCCAATGCAGAAGGGCTTAAGATCGGCATAGTGGATATAAGTGGTGTATTTGAGAAGTATGAGAAAAGGAAAGATCTTGACCAGGAGTTAAAAAATTTAGAAAAGGAATTCCAAAACGAAATAAATAAAAAAAGGAAAGAAATAATAGATTTAGATGAAGAGACCCAGTTACTAGATTTAGGTAGCGAAAGTAGAAGGAAAAATGAAGACTCGTTGGAAAGAAAAAATGTAGAACTTGAAGGTTATGCAAAGTTTGCAGAGAGACAGTTACTTAGAAGGTATAAAGATTTCTTCGAGAAAATCTATGATGAAGTAGTAAAAGAAGTAGAAATTATTGGTAAAAAAGAAAATTATGATCTCATCATCAAAAAAGAAGAACCAGAGTTAAAGAGTGGACAAATCTCTGATTTGCAATTTAAGATAGGAATTAGAACGGTACTGTATCATTCAAAGGCTGTCAACATTACATCAAAAGTAATTGAGGATTTAAATGCGCGTTATCTCAGAGAAAAGGAGATAAAATAATCTTGAAAAACCAACAAAGAACAATCGCAAGGGTTGTGGAGTATTCTGGGATAGGGTTGTTTACTGGTGAAGAAGTTAAACTTCGCTTTAAACCTTCTTCTGTAAACACTGGTATAAATTTCATCCGTACCGATATTGAAGGAAACCCCAAGATACCAGCAAATGTGGAAACGGTTTCTGATTGTAAACAGCAAATATCATTGAAAAAGCAAGGAGTAGAAATAAAAAGTATAGAACATCTAATGGCTGCACTGGCTGGACTTGGTATTGATAACATAGAAATAGAAATCAATGGTAATGAAGTCCCGGCAGGAGATGGCAGTTCTCTACTATTTACTCAATTGTTAAAAGGTACTGGAATAGTCCCATTGGAAAAGCTAAAAAAGACTTTCTTTTTACAAAAAGAATTGAAAGTAAGCAATGGTGATGCAAGTATTATAGCCCGACCATACGACAAAGGACTATCACTTTCTTATATCCTTGATTTCAATGGATCATTCTTAAATAGGCAATGTTTTGAAATTGAAATGACGGAAAGTAATTTTAGCACTCAAATAGCGCCTGCAAGGACATTTGGATTAAGCACCATTGTTGAAGAGTTTAAAAAGAAAGGGTTGGGAAAGGGAGTAACCGATGAAAACAGTCTTATTTTACACGAAGACGGTACAATAACAAAACCGCTATCCATGACTCCTGCTAAGTTGAAATTTCCAAATGAATGCATTAGACATAAAATATTGGACATTATCGGGGATCTTTATCTGACTAACCTTTCATTGCATGCTCGTATAGTTGCAATTAAATCAGGACATTATCTTAACGCTCGCATGGCGGAAAAAATTTTTGAAAACTCTAAAAATCAAATAAACAATTAATTTAATCACACCGACTCAAATATTTATTGCACAATCCGACCAGCTCGTCATAAAATTCACTAAAATTTCTTTTTTGAACAAAAATTTTTTCAGCCTTAAATTTATGTATAGAAATTTCAATGTTTGTTAGATTCCCAATCAAGTTGGGAATGACAGGCCCCGAAATTGTCATTCCCGCGAAAGCGGGAATCTAACTTGTATAATAAATGTAATAAATAAGTATAAAAAAAATGAAAATACATTCAACCGCCGTAGTTCACTCAAAGGCTGAAATCGGTAAAGACGTTGAGATTGGGCCATTTTCCGTAATAGACGAAAACGTAAAAATTGATGATGGAAACGTCATAAAGAATAATGTTACAATTATTGGTAATACCACAATAGCCAATAACAACGTAATATTCCCCAATGCCGTGATAGGTTCTGAACCTCAAGATTTAAAGTACTACGGTGAACAAACTAAACTAATAATTGGAAGCAACAACATTATTCGAGAATTTGTTACAATCAATACGGGAACAGAAAATGGAGGAGGCGAAACACTTATTGGTGACGATAATTTCTTTATGGCATGTTCACACATAGCGCATGATTGTATTATTGAAAACAATGTTCTTATAGCAAACTGTGTACTTTTAGGAGGACATATAAAAATAGAAAAGCATGCAAAGTTGATGGGGCTTGCAGGCATACAACCTTTCGTAACTATTGGCCAATACTCATATGTTGGTGGACTAACAAGAATTGTTCAGGATGTACCACCTTACATGATAGTAGAAGGTAATCCTGCAAAGGTGCGACAGATTAATACAATAGGATTAGAAAGAGCCGGGTTTTCACAAGATAAGATCAATGCCATAAAGGAAGCATTCAAACAATTATTCCGTTCTGAAACATTGAACAGAAGACAAATATTATCTGAATTGGAGAGTCAAGAGAACTTAATACCAGAAATAAAAGTACTAATAGATTTTTTCAGAAACGTTGATAAAGGGAAATCCGGCAGATACAGAGAATCCTTAAGACAAATACCAACAAAAACAGCATAAAAAAATTACTATGGAAAAATTAAAGATTGCAGTCATAGGGGTAGGTCATATTGGTAAAGAACATGCGCGCATCTATAACGATATGCCAGAAGTAAATCTAACCGGGATTGTGGATATTAACAAAAAACAAGGTGAAAAGGTAGCCCAACAATATAATACCAAACATTATAGTTCATACAAAGAGATCCCACACAACGTTGATGCTGTTAGTGTTGTTGTACCTACCAGGTCTCATTATGAAATTACCAGAGAACTACTTAAGGATGGTATTCATGTATTAGTAGAAAAACCTATGACAGGTACAATATCTGAGGCAGAAGAATTAATAAGATTAAGCAAGAAAAGCAACATAGTCTTGCAAGCAGGATACATAGAGAGATTTAATCCTGCTATACAGACTATTCAAGAACTTAATGTGTCCCTGAAATTCATAGAGTGTCATAGATTAAGCCCGTTTACCTTCCGTTCTGCCGATATAGGCGTAGTTTTAGACTTGATGATTCACGACATAGATATTATACTTTATCTATCCAAGTCTAAGGTAAAAAAGATAGATGCTGTTGGTGTAAATGTTATATCCAACAAAGAAGATATTGCAAATGCGCGTATTCAATTTGAAAATGGTTGTGTGGCAAACGTTACAGCAAGCAGAGTTTCTTTTGAACCGATGCGAAAAATCCGCTTATTTTCAGAGGATTCCTATATTTCACTTGATTATCAAAAACAAGAAGCTATTATTTATAAAAAGTCTCCCAAGTTAACACTCAAATCCATCGATATTGAAGATACGGATGCTTCAACAATTAAAGATCTAAGAAACTACGTATTTGGAGATTTGCTAAAAATTGAACGAATAAAAATGGATAATCAGGAGCCGTTGAAAAAAGAACTTGAATCATTTATAGACTGTATAAAAAATGGCAAACAACCTGCCGTTTCAGGTGAAGAAGGTATCAAGGCTATTAGAGCAGCTGCTATTATAAAAGAAGAAATCAATAAAAATCTGAAACGAGCAAAAATTAATGCTTCGGAGAGAATAGTATGAGTACTTTCGATTTTCTGCATATAGATGCCAGGATTGAAAATGGCAAAATAGTTGGAAAAGCAGGAGGTTCGTTAGGTGAAATGATGCAATCTTTTGTTGATCAGTTTTTTAATAAGCTTAATACGTTAAAGGTGATTGCAAAAGTCAACGGAGGTAATGTTTATAACCTTTATAACCCCCCGTTTCCAAGTGAGGCAGGGATGCGCTTCCTTGCTAGAAGGGTTAGAATGATGCTAAATAAGATGTCATTTCCCGTAACGGCAAATTTGGCCATAACTCACAAATGCCAATGCCAATGCATTCATTGTAGTGCAGATCCATTTATCGATCCTTATAGAAAAGAACTTACTGTAGACGAGATTAAAACAGTAATAGACGGGTCTTTAGACCTTGGCGCCAGCCTTATAATTCTAGTTGGTGGAGAACCATTATTACGCGAAGATATCTTCGAACTAATCGAATATGTAGATAAAACAAAAGCCATTGCCATGATCTTCACCAATGGTCTCTTATTAACAGATGAAAATGTCAAAAAAATGGCAAAAGCTGGTTTGGCATCACTCAATATATCTATTGATAGTAGTGAACCTGAGTTACACAACGAGTTCAGGGTTGTGCCAAAATGTTATGAAAGAGCCTTTGAGGGTGCTGAAAGATGTAGAGAAGCTGGAATCCTGACAGGAATTTCCACCTACGCTACCAGTGAAGGGATTAGAAATGGTAATGTTGAAAAATTATTAAAAATTGCACAAAAAGAGGGATTTTCAGAAGTTACAATTTTTGACTGCATACCCTCGGGCCGCTTTTTAAAGGATACTTCCAAAATCCTTAGTTCTGAGGATAGAAAACAGCTTATTGCACTATCAAAGAAATATCATGAAATGGATCACCCAATGGGCGTAAATGCAATGGCATTAATAAACTCTCCAAAAGGGGTTGGATGTTACGGAGCTCAATCTCAGTTCTATATGACTGCTTATGGAGACATTAATCCTTGCGATTTCAATCCCATAAACTTTGGTAATGTAAGAGATATGCCAATACAAGCTATATGGAAAAAGATGGTTTCGCATCCAGATTTCAGTAAGCGTTACCCTACATGTCGTATGCAAAGTAAGGCTTACAGGAGAAAATACATAGATACCATCCCGGAGGAAATGAGATTGCCTATAGCTATAGAAAGATATGACAACATATCAAAAGAGATGTCATTGGTTAATTGCTAATAAACTATTTAAAAGGAGTAATATTTGTCAATTGTAAATCTTAAAGAATTAGTTGATGCGGGGTTTCATTTTGGGCACAGGACCAGCCGTTGGAATCCAAAGATGAAACCCTTTATTCTTGGGAAACGCAATCTAATCCATATAATTAATTTAAAGGAAACAATTAGGGGATTAATTACATCGTATAAGTTTCTCTCAAAGGTTTCTGGTAGCAGAAAAGAAGTCCTTTTTGTAGGCACAAAATGGCAGGCGAAAGATGCCATCGTTACTGAAGCAAAACGCACTAATATGCATTACGTTAGCGAAAGATGGCTCGGTGGTACATTAACAAACTTCGAAACCATCCGCAAACGATTGAAACGATTGGAAGAATTGGAAGAAATTGAAAATAATGGTTCAATTCAAAAATACAGTAAGAAAATAATTTCATCACTCACTCGTGAAAGGAAAAGAATTAGCAAGAACCTTGAAGGTATAAAGAGGATGGAAAAACCTCCATCTGTGTTGGTTATCATAGACCCTAAGAAAGAACACATAGCAGTAAAAGAAGCAAACAAGATGGGAATTCCAACCGTATGCTTGACTGATTCAGATTGTGATCCATCTCTGATAGATATATGTGTGCCGGGAAATGATGATGCTATCAGGGCTATAAGACTCTTCTTATGTAAGATTGCAGATGCCATAATAGAGGGACAACAACCTTCAAACAATATAGAAGAAGACAGCAAGGTCTTGCAAGAAAGCGCTTAAAGTGTTTTTTCCCGCAAAGAAACACCTTTCTAGTAGTTGATAATCCCTCCTCACAAAAGTTCTTTTTTTATCTATAAATTTAAGAAAGATATTTATGGAGTTACTGTAATGTCAATAGATGCATCAAGCATAAAGGAATTAAGAAATCAAACAGGCGCAGGTGTTTTAGATTGTAAAAACGCACTTGAAAAATCGAGTGGAAATTTTGAAAAAGCAGCAGAGTCCTTAAGAAAAAAAGGCCTTGCTAAAGCAGCAAAAAAGGATTCGCGCGGTACTCCAGAGGGTAGGATAGGTTCTTATATTCATACCAATGGTAAAATAGGTGTTTTGGTTGAAGTAAATTGTGAAACTGACTTTGTAGCCAAAAACGATGTATTTGGAGACCTGGTAAAAAACCTTTGCATGCAAGTAGCAGCAACTGATCCTTTATCTACAAGTATAGAAGCTCTTTCTCAAGAAACTATAGAAAATCAGAAAAAGGCCTGTCTTGAAGAATTTCAGGATAAGTCTCCAGACGTAAAAGAAAAAATTATTGAAGGAAAGATGGAAAACTATTATAAAGAAAAAATGCCTGTTGGAACAACCTTTCATAAAAGACAATGATCAAACTGTAAAGGATTTACTAAATAACGCAATTGCAAAGCTAGGCGAAAACATTAAGGTCAACCGGTTTGTAAGGTTTAAGATAGGAGAATAATACCATTGCAATTAAAAAGTACAAACGCGTTCTTTTAAAAATTAGTGGTGAAGGTTTTTGCTCTGAGAATTCATCTGGTATAGATAATGCGAAGTGCAATTTTATAGCAAGAGAAATCAGCAATGCAAAAAATACTGGAGTTGAGATTGCTATAGTCATTGGTGGTGGCAATATTATAAGAGGGGTGAAATTAAGTAAGTCAGGTGTTGATCGTACTCGCTCTGATCAATTGGGTATGATTGCTACAAACATTAATGCCATCATTCTTCAAGATTCACTTAAAAAACTGAAAATGCCATCAAGTGTCTTGAGTGCAATTGAAATACAGAACATCGTAGAGCCCTACACTGTACAAAAATGCCTAAGTTGTCTCGAAAAAGGTATCGTAGTTATCATTGCTGGTGGTACGGGAAATCCTTATTTTACAACTGACACTGCAGCGGCATTAAGGGCAATAGAAATTGGCGCTGATATCTTTCTTAAAGGAACAAAAGTAGATGGTGTATATTCTTCTGATCCATTAACTAACCCAAAAGCAAAAAAATATACAAAATTGAAACATATGGATGTACTGGAAAAAAATCTTCGCATAATAGACTCAACCGCGATATCCTTAAGCATGGAAAATAATCTTCCCATAATTGTGTTCAATCTTAGAAAAAAACGCAATATAGAAAAAGCCATAATGGGTAACAAAATCGGCACATACATAGGAAACAACAAATGATTTCTCAAAAAATACAAACTGAAACAAAAAGAAAGATGGAAAAAACCATTGAAATAATGAAAGAGGAGTTAAAGAGTATAAGGACAGGTCGTGCCACACCAGGTCTTGTTGAAAATATAAAAATCAACTATTATGGTTCTCATACTCCATTAAAACAACTTGCAAACATAGCTGCGCCGGAACCACGATTAATCGTTATAAGTCCTTACGACCCTTCTATCATTAAAGACATAGAGAAAGCTATCTTACAATCAGAACTGGGATTAACGCCAAACACTGATGGAAAGGTTATTCGCATTCCCATACCACCATTGAGTGAAGAGCGGAGAGAAAAAATTGTAGCTCAAATAAAAGAAATGACAGAAGAAAACAAAGTAGCTATTAGGAATATAAGACGTGAAGCCAATAAGCACGTTGATAGAGAAGAAAAAAATTCTCAATTAACCGAGGATGAAGCAAAGAAGACAAAAGATCAAATACAGAAATTTACACATGAGCATGAAGTTAAGCTGAACGAACTTCTAGCCAAGAAATCCGAAGAAATCTTAAAGATACAATAGGGGGGCATAGCTCAGCTGGCAGAGCACCGCCCTTTTAAGGCGGGTGTCGAAGGTTCGAATCCTTCTGCCCTCACAGAAATAGCGAATTTCTGGCCCCATCGTCTAGTCTGGCCTAGGACATCAGATTTTCGATCTGAGAACTGGGGTTCAAATCCCCATGGGGTCATGTATAAAAAGGGCTTGTACTTATGACTTAAGTGCAAGCCATTTTTGCTTTTAGAGGAATTGACAAATAGGGCAGATAAGGACAGCTAAGGACAAAATGGGACATAAAATATGGCACAAATATGGCACCACGTGGCACAAATATGGCACCGCCATCTCTCCATAAGGGGGTGTGGGTGAAGTTACTTGGATTATCCCCTTTTTTTTTAAGAGTGCTTTTCAAAAATTATTTCATTTTCCCTCTTGACTTCTTGATAAATTGGTGTAAAATTTGTTCAACACTAGAAGTCATTACAACGAATCGCATTTGATAACAATAGGCTGATTCCTTCTAGGAGTTGGCCTTTTTTGTTATCAAGCCCGTGAACCTGGGAGTATCCGAAAGGACTCCGAGAAAGTAATGACTTTCTAGTGCAGGTGAACACGGGCTTTTTTATTGGGAGGGAATAGTTATGAAAGAACAGCTTAAAGATGAAGGTTTAGAGACGGCTGTAAAAATATACGATGAAGTCAGCTATCACGTTATTACCTTACAAGGCTTCGCTGAGATGTTGAAAGAGTATGACGAAAATTTAAGAACGGCTGCGTATGGTGAACCCGCATATCAGATGTGTTTCAATCTTAATGAGCTTATACAGCTATGGATTGATGAGTTGGATCGTATATTGAAGAAGTATCTTAACGATCCACTGGATGACAGGGAAACTATCGTGAGGTTGGAAACAATTGCAGAGTTAGCATATTTGAGATGTCTTACAGATGAAATTGCAATAAGCAAACTGGAACAGTCAATCGTTGAGTTAAACGAAATTACGGCTAAGGGAGAGCTTAAGGGAGAGTATGACGAAAGGGCAGAAAAGCTAAGGAACACATGCAAAGACTATATTCAACAGCTAAAGGATGGTGAAGGTAAAAAAGATAAACTAAAAGGTGAAAGGAACTAAACATGAAAAACAGACTATTAAGTGTACAAAACGACAACTTACCAACATTAACACATAATTGGTCTAAAATGGTTAATGTGTTCTTATTGTCTCAAGATGTAAGAAAGACATCAAAAAACACATATCAACGTGGATTAAGACAATTTCTTACATGGTTCGAGCAGAAAGCAATCAAGAATCCTGTACGTGAAGACATATTGGATTACAAGGCTTATCTAGCAGATCAGGAGCTATCATCTCTTACTGTCTCAAATTATATGGTTGTGGTCCGTAAATTCTTTGAATGGATGGAAGGAATGAAGTACTATCCAAACATTGCAAAAGGCATAAAAGGGATGAAGCGGGTTAAAGGTTTCAGGAAGGACCCGCTAACTGTTTCTCAGATTAAAGAACTGCTCAACAGTATTGATCGTACAACGATACAGGGAAAAAGAGATTTTGCCATGTTAAATCTACTTGTAAGGACAGGGTTAAGGACTATAGAAGTTGTCAGGGCAAATATTGATGATATTAGACAGGAAGGCGGAGAAGCCGTTCTCTGGATACAGGGCAAGGGTAGAGATACAAAGGACGATTTTGTCATGCTCACGCCCGCCACATTGAATCCTATAAGGGAATATCTGAGCGCAAGGAAGGCTAAAGACACATATCCATTATTTACGTCTTTGAGTGATAGGAATACAGACGAGAGAATTACTACACGTTCCGTGTCCTGGATAGTAAAAGAGCATCTAAGAGGTATTGGTTTAGATGATAGCCGGTTAACTGCTCATAGCCTCAGACACACATCCATAACATTAGCTCTACAAGGCGGCGCGACAATTCAGGAAGCTCAGGCTTTAGGAAGACATTCAGACATCAATACAACTCTGGTTTATGCACATAATATCAACAGAATCAAACATGCAGCAGAAAGGAATATTGATGATGTCCTATCAGGTCAGGTATAGTAAAAGGTATAATTAATGCATTGCCATAAACGCTGCATTACAGAAATAGAATTAGCTTAGTTTTGCAAAGCTGAGCTTAGCTCATGTAAAAATGGTGTGTGAATCATACAATAAGTATTAATTGGGTTTGGATTAAACAGAATATTAATTTTTAGAAAGGAGTTAAGAAATGTCTACTGTTACAGAAATAAGATCAGAATTAGATCATAGGCGCAACATAGAAACCTTGAGCCAAATAATAGCTGACATGGATACAGGTAAAATTAAAATCACTGATATTCATCAGTTCGTCAAAACTATTGAAAGATTGAAGGGTCTACTCTATGAGATGGAACAAGTAAATGGCTTTGTAAGGCCACAGAATCCACTGTGAGCCATTCAAAAAAGTTTAAAGTACAAAAACTATATACTTTTTTAAGGTGCGTCAAATGAAATGTTATGTATGTAAAAGAAAGTTGAAGGCTGAAAGTATGGTGGTCTTACCAATCTCAAAAGGTAAACAGCTTCGAAGACATGCAGGCTGTTACCCTGGTAGTACCAGATACATGAAAAATAGAAAATTGAAGCGATCTTATAATAATAATTTCAATAAGAGAAGGAAAGTTTATCAAAATGAAACCAGAGAACAATAGTGATGGACATTCAGGCAATAATTATCCTGGTGGCAATGGTAAAGTTATTAATGGTGAAAATAGGGAAGATGATAGAAAAAAAAGACGATGAGCGCATGTGGGCATTCTTTAAGGGTGTCCTGGATGAATGGTTGGGCATTATGTATGAAGCTACGACAGAGTACATGGCAGGGTTAGAACCAGCAGCTAAAAAACAATTTACAGAAGCATTGAAGATCTTCCATGGTGTTAAAAGGCATGACACAGAGAAGAAATTGGATCAGATACTGGAAATCTTAACCAAAAAGCAAGAAAATAACTAATACCTAAAAAAAGGGATCACAACAACGATCCCTTTTTACACAACATTCTCATCCTTGACGTTCAACTTCTCATTATTCTTCTTCAAATCTCTCAGCTTCCCTTCGTTCTTCTTCGAAGTCAATACCGTCATCAATGTTACCAACGAAGTCATTGCCAGTTCTTAGTTGTGCAATCTTCCTTTTCTTTGCGTCAAACACTGCATCTTTAACCTTGTCAGGGTAAGAATCGAAGCTGTCACGGTTATCATCAAAGAGCGTGTTTATGTGAGTAATGGTATTTGCTTCATATATCTTCCGTACAAAGCTGCCGGGTTCTATCCTGCCATTACCATTGCCTGATTTGGCCTTAAATCCTTTTGAGTATGGCTTCCGTCCATTACTGCCACACGGTTGATATCCAAACACCCTTTCAATGATCTGGTTAATAAATGGCAATCCTACCGCAGCCTCAAGCACTCTCTTGAACGCTCTTGTTTCAGCCCTTGCTATTGCGTCATGATGTTCTCTACCGTTTTTACAATCAATTTCCTTAGTTGAGCAACTACCGAGGGATTCTATAACCCTTGTAGAGTCCAGAAATACTTTAGCCTTCGTATAATAAACCATGTCTTCACCAATAAGCCTGGCCGGTAATAACTCGACATTGTAAGAGAGTTTACTAAGAGCAAACAGCTTTAAGGCTAAGTCTCGTTTAATCTCAACACGATTGTTAATAACCACAAAATCATCTTTCTTTACAATATCTGCAAGACTGCTTGTATCTTGCGACATAACATCTGGCAAACGATTTGTATTATCCATCTTGAGTCTCCTTTCTATTTCTGAACCATGATATCAATATACTAATGCCGTTAACGGCCATGGCGATCCCGGTAACGACACAACTTGGGTGTAGACAGTATTCCCTTTTAGATGTCTGTATCTTTAAGCAGGTTCCTTCAATGTGTGAGTCGCATAAGATACAATTCTGAGTCTCTGGTTCATTTGAATGTAGTTTTAATTTCATAGAGAACTCCTTTCTGTCTTGAGTTTCTTATGCATATCTTCTAACCATCTTTCATAATCCTCATCAGGCACGCTACAGTCGTCATCTAGCCACTTTTCATACTCATCACGTGGTATCATAGCCATTTCATAATCCATGAAGTCTGAATGAACCAATCCACGTTTACGCATTGTTATCATCTCCTTTCCTTTCCTCGATTTCTTTAAGATATAATTTCACTGCTTCTTGAACTTGCATGGTAATAGGCTTTTTGGTTTCTTGTTTGTGGTAATACAGTCTTGCCATATCTTCATCATCAATTCGATTGCCTACCCATGCATACCTTGCATATGCCACTTTAATCACCCCCTTTTCTAATAAGGTTTTCAAAAAGATACATTTCCCTTTCAATTGTATTATTACAGGAAAAGTGGGTAAATTGACGGTTAGTGGTATGGTTTTAATGAACCTACCAAAACAGGCCGGTGAACAGGCGGCAATTCACGCCCGATGCGGAAGCGTATATGAGAGGGAAGAAATATAAAGAGAATAAAGGCGAAAACTGGGGTGGTGATAGAAAGAGTGAAAAGGACGATCAAGTGGGGCAAAATGTCCCACTTGAAAGAACGTCTGAAAAGCTAGAGAAATTCTACAATGTTGATGAAAAGACCATCCGCCGTGACGAGAAGGGGGAGATGTTGGAAGGCATAAAGCCGAAATACGTAGGTTCCATTGAAGGAACCTACGTACCAAAGAAAATTAAAACCTTGCCAGAAAACATCACCAAAAAGCAATCCCACCAATTGCAGGAAATACCTTAACTTCCACAGGTGGGCCGAAATACGTGGGTTCCATTGAAGGAACTCACGTACCAAAGCAAACTAAAACTAAACCTATAAGAACCACCGATAGTTCCTTTGTGAGAACTATCGGTGGCAGTGAGAAAACATTACCAGAAAACATCACCAAAAAACAATATATTGTGGAAGAAGTAAAAGAAGAAGCGTTGAAGATTTGAAAACCCTAAATTGCCAAACAAAGCCATTTTGACAAACGAAGCCATTTCAACTAAACTAAATAATAGGGACATTAAATTTTGAAAACTTAACAGGAGGAAGATTCATGAATGCGATTGTGATGGAAGGATTCATAGACTGTATTGTGAAGAAGGCCAACCCAACCCTTTTTAAGAGGATTTTTCCGTACTTCATCCCAAAAACCAAAAGGGAAGGCTTGATGTTGGGTACAGGTTTTTTAGGTGGCACTGGTTTGGGTGTTGCCCTGGTCAGGGATAAGGATAATAAACGTTTCACTGAAAAGAGCAGGCTTGCAGGACAGGCTCTAAACCGTGGCGCAAGAGAATTTGTACAAGGCACATTTAAAGGTGAGAATGTTACAGGAAAAGAGAAGAATTCATCTGAAGTATTGAAGGGTAAGATTCTTGGATTGTCGAAGGACAGTGCAAGTGATTCTGTATTCGATTCTGTTGTGCGAGGTGGTGCTATTGGTGCTGGTTTAGGAATGGCTTCAAACGTTGCTTCACGCTTACCAAAAGCACTGAGGAAGAAGTTGCTAGTGGCCAGATTGTTACAAGGCGGCCTTATAGGTGGTGTTGCCGGAGCAGGTGGGGGAATGTATGAACATAGTCGTAAGAGACTGGACCAGAAGCCGATTAGGTATGATTATCATTATCACAAGTATCCTGAAGTCAAGGAATAAAGAATTTCTTAAACCTTTTTTTGAATAATATGGCAGATTTTTATGATCAAAATATGTCCGGCAGTTTTGATGGAATACCAGGCGATGCTACATATTCTGTAGATGTAGACACCAGCAAGCTTGAAGGCGCTATGGATATCTTCCAGAATGCGCTCCATCGGGTTACTGATGTATTGGGGAGGGTTGTCAGCGGGATGCAGGGTATAGGCAGTACGGTTAGCTCTGTTTTTGGCGGTGGCATCACTCCCGGCGTTTACGCTCCAATATCTCCTGCAATGGGCGGCTTTACCCCTGGTGGTTATTCTCCGGTATCTTCTGGCTCTCCATATCAAGCTACAGATATGTCAGAAGTCGGTAGGTATGTTGGTTATCCCACATATTTTCAGAGTATGAAGGGCGCATTTGGAATGGGCGGATCTCCGTTTATGTCTGCCGTGGATTATCAACAGATGATGGCCAGGGATTTTGCTGAACGTACTACATTGCTTGGCGGCTCTGTTGCAAGTGTAGGCGCTGAAATGGGTGCGGGCTACCTCGGCGCCAAGATGTTAAAGCCATTGTTTGGCAAAGGCATGTTTGGAACACTGGCTGGTGGTATTACAGGATATACGGCGGCGGCTTATCCATTAGAACATCTGATGGGGAAGATAAATCAAGGACTGGAATTTGACAGGCTTATTGGTGACGTATCGAGCAGAGCAGGTATTAATGAAGGCTTATTCCATCCCGGATTTAACCGTTCACATAGACGTGAAATCACCAGAGAGCTCAGGGGTGCTGGCCGGGACCTAAATCTTGGCATGGGTGATTTTGCCGATATTATGCTTTATGGTAGTGAAGAAGGGCTGTTTCGAGGCGTTACTGATTCACAACAATTTACAGATACGATGAAAGTTGCAGCAAAAAACCTTAAATCGCTTATGATGGTATTGCGTGAGCCTGATGTGAGAGAAGCTATCAGAGATATGGCTACGTTTCAAGAGTGGGGCGTGCCGCTTGCCCAACAACCGGCATTTGCCCAACATGCGGCAGTGGTAGGACGTATGCTGGGTACAACGGCTAAGGGCGCCATGCAAATTGCGTCTATGGGTGCACAGATGGGCCCGCAATTTGGTTATTCACAGGCTTATGGGGCGCAGGCTGGATGGTTTGGCGCACAGGTAGGCGAAAGCGTGTTAAGGTCTGGGGCTATGACAAGGGCAGAATTGTCGGTTTATGGTGGGACAGAAGGGTTCGGAAATGTTTATGCCCAAGAACTGATGGGGACTTCCAGGTTATTGTATATGAAAAAGATTTTGCCCGCATTTATGAAGGGCTCAGAAGGAGATTACGAGCTTGACAGAGATATGTGGAATAAGTTTTTAAATGATGAGATCGGTTATGAGGAAGTTTTTGAAGAGGCTAAAGATCGTATGGTAGAAGATAAAACATTAGGGTATATGACAAAATATTTGACACCAAAATTAATTGAAAAGATTCCGGCAAAGGAATTAGATTTTCTACGACAAAAAATATTCTATGAAATGCGTCATTCTGATCGGTTTTCAAGGGCGACTGACATACAAATTGCTGATTTATTAACAGGCACACCTGAAGAAGCATGGAAAATGTTGCAAGGCAGGCACGCACTGCCACAGATGCTTAGAGATAGAGCCAGGGCCGGTAGCCAGGTGTGGTTGGAACAAGAGATGGGAAAAGGCGGGTTGATATCGAGAGTGAAGGAAGGGCTGGGCAGGCTTCGTTCTGATCTGGGAATACCTGAAAATTATGTGGTAGACTTGGTGGGTGATGCCAAGCAAGACATCAAGGAATTAATGGACACTGTATACTATAAAATGCGCGGGAAAACCGTTACACGATATCCCTCTAAAATGGATATGCCAGAGTTGTCTGATAAATTACTAGGATCAGGCGCTTTCCAAAAAAGAATTCAAGATATGCGTGTTCAACTTGCAACAGAAGAAGGGGCGACGCCTCCCGCATTAATGCGTGAGATGGAGGAAGGCATAGAGGATTTTGGCGCAAGATGGTACAACCGCATGGATGCTGGAGCTCTGGGATATACTCCAATGGGTGGATTACTGGCATATTTCATGAAGAGTCCAGGAGAAAAACTTATCAACAAAGGCGCACATTTGAAACCAGGACAGCTTACAAAAGCAATCACAGCATCAATAAAACAAGAACCTTCCGGGCTTTCAAAGGAAGAAACGGGATTTTACGATATTTTAAAGGGAAGCAGTGAGGAAGAGTTGCAAGAGTTGTTAGCATCTGTCCAAGCTGGCAGCCACTTACTTAAAGAGCACTCCCGAACGCCGTTTAGTAGTGTTTCTATGCAAGATGACGATTCCATGTCATCACTTCTAACAACTATGATTAGCCCGGCAACTGGTTTACTTAACAACCTTTTGCCGCAAAAAACACCGGTGGATTCCGCACTCCACCAACTGACATTAATAGTCAGCTACAAGCCTCCGACTGGATCAAAGATATCCAGACAGAGACAATTGGCTACAAAGATCCTGGTACAGAGCCTACTGAAGTTATGAAAGATCTCACGCTGGCTATTGGCAATAAAAACGAAGGACTTGCTGGAGCAGTGGAAAGAAATACAATACAATTGGAAAAGGTTACAAGTGCAATGACGGGAGGGCTGTCTTCTGTTTTGTTTGGTTACAAAAATCTATTTGGCTCCCATAATCCCGGTATGAAAAACCATAATAGCTAATTTCTTATCAGAATAAATAATAAGAGAGGGAATGGTAATGATTTCACACAAACAATTAACAGCTAACAGGGAAAATGCTAAGCACAGCACAGGGCCAAAGGACACGTCAAAAACCAGGTTTAATGCCTTAAAACACGGACTCCGGGCAAATCAAATAATTATACGCGGCGAGACGGAAAATGAATTTAATGAATTTGCTGATGAAATCAGAGATAATTTTTGTCCACGTGACGGCTTCGAGGCTGAATTAGTGGATCGAATCATTTTTGCTTTCTGGAGAATAAGACGTTGTCGTAAGATTGATAGGGCGATTGTAGATGGCAATACTGATTTGGATTATGGGATTAAATGGCAACAAATATTTAGTGAAGATTATATGGAGAAGCTTACACGATATGAGACTCATGCCTTGAATTCGATATGCATAAATATTCGTTTGCTTGCAGATATGCGTAATCAGAGTAAAGAGAAATAAATCATCTGCATATTTCTCGTCACGGCGGATGGTCTTTTCATCAACGTTGTAGAATTTCTCTGGCTTTTCAGAAGTTCTTTCAAGTGGGACATTTTGCCCCACGATTTCATCTTCTTTACGAAAAGTCTCGTATTTTTTATTTGACAAATACGAATAGTATCGTAATCTTTTTTGGACTCAACTAGATAATTAACACCAGCTTTGTTTAAAACTATAGTCTCTTGTAGTATTCACACTGCTATAGAAAGCTCTATCATGTCATATTCAACACGTGGTGTAACATTTCTTTTATACGCTATTGTTTTGAGGATACTTTATCGAAAATGATTTATCAGGATAATCTATTTTTAAAATAAATCTGCTTAAGAAGCTGTTAACTCCCAACAAAACAACAGAAAGATTTGGCATGAAATCTATAGGTGTATCATCAATGGTATATAGAAGTTTTTCAGACACAGGATGGTAAATCTCAAATTTGGTTGTATGGACATAGGCTATAGTTTCACCGTTGCCGGTACTAATTGTCCTGGTTTCACCATCTTGAAGATTATGGCCTAACAAAGAAGCATAGGCAGCAGGAATTGCACATTCATCTGCGCCAGTATCTATAATACCATAGGTTTTAAAGCTTTTCTTGGTATGAGGATTGATTATCCTTACTGAAAGGACAGGCCGATAGACAATATTATTGAAGCATGTAAATGGACAGTTATCTAAGGGCATTTTTGTATATTTGGACTACATCTTTCTTAGGAACATAAAAGACCACTGGCTCCTTTACACCCTTATCTTTTGCTTCATTAAACACCTTCACAGGATCATTCCCATGGCTTACCACATCTTTATCAACAAAAGACCTTGTCGCTACATATTGTCCTCCATATTTCTCACTTTCCTTTATTAAGACATTCGTTTCCATTATCTACCTTCCTTTTTTGAACTTTAATAAACATCGACATAATACAATAAGTATTACTGATTATCAAGGACTAAAAATTTTCATATAATTAACTTGAAAATATTGTTTTGGGTATGGTAGTATGTTTGAGTGAAAGGAGAGGCTGGGAGCATTATCCCTGCTTCTCCTTTTTTTATTAACTTCATAGGCTGAGGATAAGGCATGCATCCTGATAAGTCGGATATCTCCACCGACTTCCTCAGCCTTCTACTCTTGGAGAGTTACGAGGAGAGGTAACATCGTGTCTCACAAAAAAAGAAACAAATCCTTATCTGAATCTGCCGCAAAAAGCATTTCTAAAAACATCCAAAGCATAGATGATATATTTTTTACTTTCGCAAAGAAAAACGTTCTTGATTATGTAACAAGAAACAAACAACGGAAGGATATTTATTTTTCTCTAAATTATTCACAAATAGCTAATTATTTACGTGATATTGAGAGTAATAAGAAATATCTTCTTTTATGCGGTCTTAACATAAAAGAATGCAGTTCAGTTATACAATATATTCTTGATGATATATTTAGAACTACATGGTATCGAAAAAAAATTATTGATTTTCTCTCCTTCAGGCGAGTTGATTGTTTGAATAGCAGTTGTGAAAATATATACAAACTGGTTTTTGAAGATACTAAGGAAGATATGGTACGTATTGCGGATATGCTAAAGAAATATTGGGATTGTGTAATAAGAAGCCAAAAAACCCCTGAGACCCTATTTTACGAAGTGGGGAAGGAAAAGTGTTCACATTTGTTCAAATCCAGACATAATTACAAGTTTGGAGCGATCACGGATAAAGGATTTGCAAGACTTGAAAGATCCATTCATGCAGTGGTTGATGGGCTTGGTGAAACAAAAATTACAGATAAAAGTATCAATGAGTTTCTTATTGGACATTTCTATGATGGTAGTTATAACAAATTTAAAATTGCTATACTATTAAATATTTCAAAAGAAGACAAAATCGGACTCGAAATTACAGAGGGTAGGCCAGACTTCGTCATTGCTATAGCAAAACCTGGTGAAAATGAAGAGGACTTGCTGACAGTTTACGGTGAACAGTTTGAAATAATTTCACTTGATGGTGGGGTTGAGAAAAAAAGAATGGAGGGTTTTACAGAATCACCTAAAGTTAAACAATCAACGGATTATAAGTTCTTTCTTCTTAAAGGTGAATATTGGACAATATCTTACGAAGACAAAACTATTAATCTTAAAGATAGCATAGGCCTGCAATACATTCATTCCCTATTGAATAATCCTGGAAAGGAATTTCATGTCCTTAAGTTAGTCCGTGAAATAAAGAAAAACCCACCATATGAAGATATTTATAATGAAATAAACAAAGAACAACAAGAAGGACAATTAATAGAAGAGGGTTTGAGTAAAGGGAGTACAGGTGAGGTTATAGATAAAAAGGCTATAAAAGAATACGAGGATCATTATAATGACCTTAAAAGTGAGCTTGAAGATGAAACAATACCCAAAAGTGATGAAAGAATAGCTGGAATTGAAAAAGAAATGGAACAAATTACAAAAGCACTTACTGCAGGACGTGGTAAACGTGGACGTTCACGAAAGTTTGCAGATGAAGCTGAGAAAGCCCGAAAGGCTGTCTCAAAGGCTATCAATGAAAGTTTGGATAAAATTAAGGATGAACAAAGTGGACATCAAGCACTTTGGAAGCACTTTAAAAACACACTCACAACAGGAAGCTTTTGCTCATATAAACCTGAAAAGACCATACCTTGGAAACTCTGACGCTGTCTCAATTCAGTTAATTACCCATACTATAGCATTTCAATAATATCTTTTCCGTCAATATTCAAAGCAAAAACCCCCCATATTTTTATTTTTTTAATTAGCTGCCCGAAAAGTAGCGATTGCTACCTCAAAAGTAGCGCATTGCTAGTGAATACTTAATTTTTGTCCTTCAATATTCACACAGGAAGTTGATATGACAAACCAGCCCGATGAACGATTACTGAGTGTTTCTGAGATTTTACGAATCCTAGACCTCCCACGCCATAAGCTAACGTACTTGTTTGAGAGCAGAAGGTTGAAATCGGAGAATTTCATCACATTAGATAATGGACAACGTCTTTTTTAGACCTGGTGATCTACAAAAAATTCGGGAAGCACTTTTTCAGGTGGAAAATAAATGACAGCAACCACACAAGACATCTTAGAAAAGAAATCAGAGCTTCTATTGGAGAAGATGCAAGAGTTTGGAATCAAACAAAATTGTCAAGACTACCACGGCTATATTCAGGTGAAAAAGATCGTGGAAGATCTTGCATCATCTTGTGCTGAGTACGAAAAATTGATTCGTTTTGTTATCAATTTCATAAAAATCTAAAGACCAACATGGCAAAACAAAGCAAGAAACAGAATTTTGAAAATGGCGCATTTGTTGTATCACGTTCAATTTTTGAAAGTGACATATGGCAAAAGCCCCCTGAATATTTGAAAATTTGGCTTTATCTAATCGGAAAGGCAAACCATAAAGGCAGGAAATACCGAGGTTACTATTGCGAGAGAGGACAGTATTTTTGTGACTACAAAGAGCTTAGAGATCAACTAAAATACAAAATAGGATACAGGAGTAAGATTTATGGTGATTTCACCCCGAAGAACCTCATGAAGTACCTACGAAGCACCCTAATGGTTACTACAATGAAAAAACCAAGAGGATTACTCATAACTATAAATAATTATGATAGTTACCAAGTCTTAGGCAATTACGAAAACACCAGTGAACACTCTAATGAGAATCCCACGAAAACACCAGATGAACACCAGAGTATTCCATCCATTAACAAGAATGATAAAGAATTAAAGAATTTACTTATGCGTAAATTTGAAAAATTTTGGAAAACCTATCCAGCCAGAAATGGCAGGAAGTTAGAAAAGGGCGAAACCTTAATAAGGTTTCGAAAACTTAAGGAAGACGAAGTACCTTTAGTTCTGAAGGCAGTGAAGAATTATGCGAATGATCCGGATATTAAAAACGGTATTGGAATTAGAGATCCGAAGAGATTTTTAAGAGATGGTAAAGGTAATCAATTTTGGAAGGAATGGCTGGAGGTAGAACATGAATCAGAAGAAAAAAGATTTGATGAACAAGGTCACCGATTTAAGGTCTTATGAAGGTGATGACTCAGTAATTCCCTGGGCAGAAATGGAGGCAATTATTGATGATCAACCCAAAGGTAAAAACTTTAAATCAAAAATCCCAACACTTGACAAGGCAATAGAAGGTTTTGAAGGTGGTGAGCTCGTAATAATATCGGGACCGACTAAAGGTGGAAAAACTTTATTAGGACAATCTATGACAGTATCTTTTTTTGAGCAAGATATTAAAACGTTATGGTTTTCATACGAGTTAACTCCCAAGCAATTTGGCCGGGCGTTTAAGGGAAATCCACCTGTTTTTGTGTTACCAAAAAAGCTGAAAGCTTACGCTCTTGAGTGGATTGAAGACAGGATAGCAGAGGCACTTGCTAAATATAGAATTGGTGTTGTATTTATAGACCATCTCCATTTTTTGTTCGACCTTGCACGTTCAAGAAACCAAAGCATTGAAATAGGACAGGTAATTCGGTTTTTAAAGTCAATAGCAATTGAGGGAAATCTGGTAATATTTCTTTTATGCCACCTGCATAAATTTGACCTTAAAAAGGAACCCACACATGACAATTTTAGGGATAGTTCTTTCATTGCTCAGGAATCCGACACTGGCATGTTGATTTGGAGGGTGAAAAACACAAATAATCAAGCATGGTTGAAAGTCTGTTACTCAAGAAGAACAGGAACATGGGAGAAAAAAATACCATTGATAAAAAATCCTAATGGTCTTTTGGGGGAAAAGACAAATGGTGACTAGATATATCTATGAGCAAATTAAAAAAGATGCTGAGAGTATGTGCGTTGAATTGGATTGGGCAATTGAAAGAAGACGTACCTACCTTGATAATCAGATTGGGCATTGTAAAGGCAAGAAAAAGGAATTATTTACTTACCTTGCAAACAGTAACGAACTAGAAGGAGAATTAATAATAAAGGGCTTAAATGATTGGGATAAGATCATCGAAAATTATGAAATAGAAAAGAGTTTATTAAAACCAAATAAAAATAAAAACAGTAACGGTATCACCGATGAAATGATAGAAAAGGCAAAACAATATCCCATTGAGAATCTTCTTCCGAATCCTGCGAGACGGAATATGACGAACTGCGTAGCACACAGCCCGGACAAAAATCCTTCAATGAGCATCAAGAACAATTATGCGTACTGCTTCAGTTGTGGCTTCAAGGGAAGCGTCATAGATGTTGCAATGAAACTCAATGGCACTGACTTCAAGAGCACTGTAAGAGAACTGGGAGGGTAATACACCACAATGAATCCAAACCAAATAAAGCGAAACAGTCTTAACTTTTTTATTTCTGATTCGTGGCTGGACAACAATGGAAATCTTCAGAAATATCTCTTAGAGAATTACAAAATTGTCGCAATCATCGAAAGCCATGTAGAAAGTTTCTTTAAAAAATTAAATATCAAAGCTTGTATCATCATGCTTGAGAAGTGCAAGGATAAGAATGTGCTAGATAATAATATTGTCCGCTTTGTTTCATTCAAGAAGCCTTTGAAATGTTTTACGAGACTGCTGACTAAAATGAATCTAGAAAGTCTTAAAAGTATTATCCTTGTCTATGACGAATTTTGTGAAACTGATGATTTAAGAATCTTCCCTAAAAGTCAAAGGGAATTGTGGGATGAAGTTCGATGGAAAAAATATTTAATATAATTTTTTGAACAGTTTTAGACGGCTCCGCCAGTCTGGTATTGGCGTGTTAGACTAGTGGAGCCAAGAAAGGTACTACACAATGGATATTCTAAAAAAATGTGAGCAAGCTTACAATAAAAAAATATTGGATTGGTTGTTATATTATTATCTTGAATTGAGTCGAGCAGGACAGGTGGCCGATGAACAGGGCTTGAAATTTATCAAGCTGGAGATGCAAAGGGTGAAAAAAAAATGTCTTTATTTGGAGTCAATGTATAGTTGAACCGAATCGAGATGAAAGATGAGACCAGAAATACCTCAACGCTACATAACTCTTGAAGAAACGGCAGAATTTCTGTCCTGCAGTACAAGGACGGTTCGCCGTCTCATGGCTAAAGGAAAACTGCGATTTTATCGTCTTGGTGGTAATCCCAGGTTTATTCTTGAAGAAGTTCATCAGGCCGTCCAGAGAACTGCAAACAAATCTAGAAGAAGAAAAAGAGTTGCAAATATCCCATCACAGGAGTATAAATCACGCCCTAAAATTTTATTAGCCAAAACTGCTATTGGAGGGCAGAATAATGGGTAATATCTATAAAAGGGATAATAAATGGTATGTGGACTTTCGTACAGGTGGTAAACGGATACGAAAAGCCGTATCTGGAGATCGTCAGGTAACTAAAGATATACTCAAAGAACTAGAGGGACGTGGTGTACGGGGAGAATATAACCTGAAAGACAATAAGTACCCTGTTCAGTCCTTAAAAGATAACTTCTTAAAACATAAGAAACTTACCTTGAAGCCTAGAACTTTTGAAGGGTACAAACAAGATTTAGATTTGATTTTGAGAGAATTAAATCTAAAACTTGTATCAGATATTGATTCGTCGCTAATAGACGTTTATGTCGAGAAGAGACTAAGCCGAGTATCAGAACGCACGGTAAACTTAGAGATTCAAACATTGAAACAAATGTTAAATTATGGTGTCGAAATCGGTAAAATCAAAAACAACCCTATTACTAATTTTAAACCACTTGAAACCAGGAATAAAAAATTTAGGCGTATTCTTTCAGATAAGGAAATAGAAGTACTCTTAAGGGCTTCTACGGAAATATATAAACCTGTATGGTACACATTTTTGACTACAGGTTTGAGAAAATCAGAATTAGTTAACCTTACATGGAATGACATAGATTGGGAGTATCGGGAATTACTCATACAATCAAAAGAAGGGTTCAGCACGAAAAATGAAGAGACAAGAAAAATTTTTATAGTAGATGGCCTTTATGAAATCTTGAAGGAGCTTAAAAAGAAATCTAAATCCAAATATGTTTTTGTAAACTTTAATGGTAATCCTTTAAAGAGTCATCTTCTTACAAGATTTAAGACAACATTGAAAAAGGCTGGTCTTAACGAAGACGGTCTTGATATACATTCACTAAGATACACATTCATAAGTTCCTTATTAAGAGGTGGTGCAAACCCTAAAGTAGTTCAACGTTTGGTAGGCCACAAAAATATTAAAATTACAATGGAGATTTATGCACGAGTATTACCAAATGAAGAAAGGCATGCTATCAAAAAACTAAGTTATGCACAATTTTCAGGCGATGAAAAAGTACTACAGTTAGAAAACTATGGACACAATTTGGTCACAATTTAAATTTACTTCTTATAAGATTAATGTTTGTAATAACTTACAAAACAGGACATCAGATTTTCGATCTGAGAACTGGGGTTCAAATCCCCATGGGGTCAAATTACAAAAAGGCTTACATTTATGACCTAAGTGTAAGCCTTTTTTGCTTTTAGAGGAATATTACAATGTTGGTGGAAACTTAGCAGAATCACTACTGGAACTAACCAGAAAACTACCTGATTTGGTTGATCAGTTGGATTCTGGTAAAATTGGATGATGAGAAGTCTCAGAAACTGGTAGCTGCTAATGAATTACTTCATCATGTCAGTCAATCGCTATCGTGGGTAGTGGAATATCTTGAGCGTAGGTTTTGATACAACAAGGAACTAAACATATGTTACCCTCCAATTTCCTGTAATAATATAACTGAGAAGGAAAGTCCAGGCTTTCCAGCCATCACCGGGCAAAAGAATAAATCTCTTCTTCCTTCCTTATTCATTTCCCCGCTGGGCTTTCCTTCTCGATATTTTTGATTGACAGAATAAATACCATATGTATTATTAATATTAACAAGGAGCATAACCATGCCAATAACCAGTGAACTTGATAATTTAAAGAAACTAGAAGCAGTCGGTTTTAATCACAAACAAGCCGAAACCCTGGCGGATGTTATTGAGAAGTCACATGTCGAAAGCCAGGAAAGCCTGAAGGAATTTATACATAATGAAAATACCAATCTTGAAAATAAACTGAGTAATAAGATCAACGGTCTCGATAGTAAATTAAGCTCAAAGATCAACGGCCTCGATAGTAAATTAAGCTCAAAGATCAACGGTCTCGATAGTAAATTAAGCTCAAAGATCAACGGTCTCGACAAAGAAATAAGCAGTCTTCGTGTAGAAATAAGCAGGGAGCTTAAAGACTTGCTTATTAAAATCTTCGGCATCATTGTAGGAACCGTAGGTATTGCTGTGGCTATTATAAAACTGTTTCCTTAAAAAAGGAGTTATAAATGAATACACTCGCAATCATAGCAAAAATATGTGGATCATCTGTTGCTATCGCATGGTTCATACGTGATGTAAGAAGGCAAAACAGCAAAGAGCTTAAAAATCAGTCTAAACTGCTAGAAGGACAATCTAAAATCTTAAGCGAACAAACTCATATCTTAGCGAAAATAGAAGAAGGCCAGCGTAAAGGCTTCGAAACACTAGAAAAAGGCCAGGTGAAACTGGCAGAAATCTTACAACTGATATCAAGTAATTTAAAGAAAACATAAAATTAAGAGTGGGATAACTAAATTTAAAAGGCGTTTTGTTGTCTCATCAATTAAAAGTTTCACATATCAGACGTAATTGGTAAATCGTTCGGCTGAGCTCACGTCGAAGTCTGAGTCAAAAAAACACTTGCCTAATTGTCTCACGTGTTTATAATCTATACCTCATAGCCATTTCCATATTAGTCTAATCAATTAGCTTAGTTGTATAATGTGAGAAAATACCGTAATAGTTCACCGCAAAAAACGCAAAGAGCGCAAAGATTTTTAAAAAAATAGTGAAAAGACCCCAAAACCGTTTTTTTTAGACGTATAATACTGAAATCCCTGATCAATGATCTGAAATGTTGGCCAAAATTAACGTTTATGTTTTTTTTTCTCAAATTTTTTCTTTGCGTCACTTCACCTACGTTCAGTACAGGCCTTTGCGTCTTTGCGGTGGGCTGAACTATTACTCTTAATCATATCATTTGTATTTCTATATACACCGATTATACAGGCAGCAGAAGAGCCGCATATAACCCTGCGTTCATCTTATAGAGATTTATCTGTTTTTCAAGTGCAATCAATCTCGAATATTTTTATACTTAATAATCATAATAAAGGATTTTATGGACACAGTACAATCATCCATCGCTATGAGGAGAAGTCTATAAATGGAGACAGTGTGGTAATAGACCATGCCACAGGCATGATGTGGCATCAATCCGGTTCTGATAAAGATATGGAGTGGAATAAAGCGAAACAATGGGTAAGGGACTTAAACAGTAGGGGATATGCCGGGTATTACGACTGGAGATTACCTACTGTGGAAGAAGCTGCGTCTTTGTTGGAATCGAGCAAAAAGAATGGCGACCTATACATAGATACTGTTTTTGATATAAAACAAAGCGGTATTTGGACAGGTGACGAAAATGATACTGCTAGTTATTTGGATGGAGCGTGGAACGTACGCTTCAGTGGTGGTTACGGTGGTTACGTATGCTGGCACTACGACAATGCCAGTAACTATGTCCGTCCAGTTCGCTCAATGAAATAATACACTTTATAGTTTATACAATTGATGAAACAAGGAGTATACCAAGGATTACAACCATCACAGCCACAACCTTCTTAAAGTTCCCCAGAGATACTCTTTTCAATAATCTTTTACCTATTATTGTGCCAAGGAAGGCAATAGATGTAACTATAGCCAGAGTTTTCCATTCATCAAAAAGTAACTGTTTGTAATGAATCATATATAACGGTATCCTGCTTGCATCCACAAGACAGGCAATCATTGTTCCAGTAGCAATAAACGTTTCCTTTGAAATATCGTAATTGAGCAGGTAAGCGCTACGAATTGCACCCTGATTACCTACAAGACCCCCCAGCAACCCGGACGAAAATCCACCCAGGAAGTCAATCCTTTTAGGTAATGTCCACTTCTTTTTTGTGGTAAAAGTTCTCTTCCGCCTAATATAACGAGCACAATGCCAAGAAAAATCTTAAGAGTACTTGAATAAACATAAAATTGAAAATATGCGCCAAGTAATGCACCCATAATCGAAACAACTCCAAACCGACGTATTATGGAAAAACCAACGTTTTTCCAGAACAATCCTAGCTTCAAAAGATTATTTAAGAAATGAATAAGGGCCACCATAAGGATTGCTACCTTTATATCATAAAAAAATGTGAAGACAGGCGTCATCACAGTACCCAATCCAAACCCGGTAAGGAGGGTGAGTCCTGCTGTTAAGAAGGTTATTAATAGAATCAACAGTAAATTCATAATTTCATTAGTAAGCGAATTAAATAAAACAATTTCTTGCTACCTCACCTGTAAAATATTTATGAGTATCCACTAATAATATTGATAAAATGAAAAAGATATTTAGTGCGCTAATAAATCAATGTTAATCACGATTATTTTGAAGGCATGAGCTTGATGTATGGATTTCGGGATATGATATTTAAGTTAGATTCTTCATTCCGCTTCGCTACATTCAGAATGACATTTCAGCATGTCATTCTGAGGGAGGAACGACCGAAGAATCTCTTTATGGAGACTTCACTAACCTCACAAAACATCATTGGCTTACTAACGAGAGATTCTTAGCGGTATTTATCCTGAGCCGAAAACATCAGATTCTTCACGGAGTTTATCCTGAGCACTGCATTTTAAGTATTAGTATATATTCTCTGTGCACAAAATAAAGATTCTTCGCTTCTCTCCGTTTCGCTCAGAATGACAAAGAGCGAAGGATTCAGAATGACAGGGGGCGAAGGGCTCAGCCCGCCACAAAGATTGGCGGATAAAAATGACAAGGATGTATCTTGCTGCACAAAGGATTATAATGGAAATCCCTATACAATCCAGTTAAGCTTCGGATTGTACTTCAGATTCTGAGATATTATGTTTATTTTCTTTCTTATAACTTCTATATGTTAAATAGATGTATCCTATAGCTATGGCGCTGATTATGGATGCAACTATTTTCAGTTTAGTCTCCACGGCACGTATGGGGGCAAATGCCTCTGCTTCATCAATCTCAACCAGGAGGGCCCAATTAATAAAATTAAGATTGAGCGGTGTATATGCGCTTAATACACGAACGCCTCGATAACCGTCTATGATCTTTGTGCCAACATATCCTTCAAATGCCTCTCTTGTTGCTTCTGTATCTACCTCTTTTTGAAGTATTGTAGGTTTTACAGAAAATCTTGAATTCGACCGCATAAGACCGTCTTCACCCACTAAGTACTCTTCGCCAGATTGTCCCATACCGGCCCTTTGTGTCAGCATAGTATCCAGGTGAGCGAAAGGGATTTCTGTTATTATTACACCTAATAAATTTTCATCTTTGTAGACTGGAGCAGCAAAGTGAGCCGTATAATCATTTGCCTTATCATTCCATGTATAGTCCCCAAAATTTACGTCTTCCAAAGCTCTTTTGAACACCGGAACAATACTATGTTGTTTATAATCCCCCGTAATTAAATTAGTCCCGCTAAAGTCCTCTCTCAATGCTGTAAATATTACGTTTCCATCTTTATCAATGAAAAATATGTTTGTGTAGCCGTAGTCAGAGATGTAATAGTCCATTAATGGCTGATAAATATTTTTTATTTTTTGAAATTGGGCGTGTTCGATACCATAAGCTAGAAAAGCACTGTGTAATCGAATAAAACCTTGAGAAGTTACTGGATTTCTCGAGAGGATGTCTATATCACCATATCTATCGTTAAAATAATTCCATATCTGAAGTTTTACAAGGTCCCTGGTAGTAACAAGGTGATTCAAAAATTCCTCTTTTATTGCCGATTTAAAAGACCTGTAACTTAAGAACGGTACGATTAGAAAAAAGGTTAAAAGAGAGATTAAAATTGCTAACGCTGCCTTTTTTGTCATAAGCCTGTAAAAATTAACTAACTATAAAAGTAATATTTTCCTCTGGGTTTGAGCCAATCGGTTTTGGCTAGTACGATTGGCGCTCAATTTGTTGATTAACCGGTATGTAGTTATTCACGGATAAGGTTAGTAATAGTATATATTTTTAAAAGAATGTCAAGACCCAATCTCTAATCTTTTTTTATTACCTACCCTTGATTTTCTTTACAATTCATGATATTTTCAGTACTATTATGCACCTCACAAAACTTAAGAAACTGTATATTATCATTAAAATTAATAGCAAGTTTAATTACTAGAAAGGAGATACCTTAATGAACAAATTTAGACTTAACAAAACATTACTCTCTATCTCGCTTTGTATTTGCATCCTTATAGGAGCAAAGAGCGCCTTTGCTGACTCTATCAGGGTTGACGTTGGCGCTACTCAGGTTCCTGGCTTTATTAGATACTGTTTTCAAGTAATCAATGACGATCAAAATGAACCCAACCCAAAGCATCATGTTGAACACATTGCATTACTGACTCTAAAATATATCTCCAAGGATGCAACATCGGCAGACCATCTATTCAGGGATAATGTTACGGGTCCAGACCTATGGGACTCCAAAGTTACTATACATGGTAAAGATCAAAAAATTACCTGGACGTTTGATGGATATTTTGGCTCAAAAACCACTAAATATACAGTTGAGAAACCGGATCAAACAATAAAACCGGGCAATCGTTCCAGTATCTTCAGTTTTGTCGTAAACGGAGAGATCTCTGTAACGGAATTTGAAACTGGTTTTCAAGAATCACCAGGTTCGTATAGAAGCGTTTGCAAGACCCCTTATCCCTTTGGGGAAGTATTTTTAACCAATGACAATGATACGGATTTTCTGAGAGACAAGGATGGTGATGGCGTCGCAGACATATATGACGATGATCCAGATCGTACTAAATGACACAGGAATCCTTAAAGAAGAAGATTCTATTGCTTTGTAAGTCTGAACTAATTCCTTACTATCAAAACTATGTGGATATCTGTAACCTTTTCTTTACCATTAATCCCCCTCCCCATTGCCAGTCCATATAAAATGCTTCTTCAAACCTCTCGAAGTGAATCCACAATATTCATACGTGAAGCCCTGAGGGCAGGGAGTATTCCTCCTGCAAAACCCATAAATAGAGAAAATGACATGGCCTTGATGATGATTCCCGGCGTAATAGAGAAACTAAAGGCGAGTTCGGAAAATGTCTGAAAGTTCATCGTGGAAACGGTCATAAACTGAAGTAAAGAAGCAAAAAAGAGACCAGCACATCCTCCAAAAAAACCAAGGATGAGGGACTCCAGAAGAAAAGCAAAGAGGATGCTCGAACGCTGAAAACCAAGGGCGCGCATGGTGCCAATTTCAGCCGTACGGTTGGCCACCGCCGCATACATCGTAATCATAGCTCCGACCACTGCACCGATGGAGAATATGAGTGTCAATGAAATGCCAAGTATACGCAAGAACGTGGCCATCGTCTCCGACTGCTTCAGGTAATAATCTTTCTCCCGTAAGGCGCCAAGGGTTAGTCGGGGGTCGCTTTCAAGACGTTTCTTGAATCCATGAAAATGAGAAGAATCCCGCAACCGGAAGATGACGGAAGAATACGCCTGTCGTCGAAATGACTGCATAAGCTGATCTGCATCTCCCCAGATTTCTGAACTAAATCCCGTATCTCCAGCATCAAAGATACCAACTATATTCCATGAGCGCATGGCAAAGAAAAGTGTCTTCAATAACCCTGCATTTTTGAAGCGTTTTGCCACACTCTGGCCGACCATGATTTCAGACGTGCCCCACCCGGGTATACGCCCGGCCATGAGTTTTACCTGAGGCCGTAAAGATAACGATTGCTTGCCGATTCCGCGGATAACTACATTAGCAATACCCTTGCTGCCTTTCTTTTGCAGGGTAATGAGCACCAGCAGTTCTTTGGCAAGGAGCCTTTGACCATCTTTACCAAGGGCAATTTCTGGTTGGGTCTCCACAATAGATGCCTGGTGCCTATCAATCCTGCTCTGCACCTCTGTCTCAGCAGACCTCCTGAGGACGACCACATTATCACTCGATCCTGTCTCGACGAGGGTTTGTTGCAACCCCTCGGCAAGCATGATGATGGAGGCAAAGACAAAGACAACGAGCGCCATGCCCAATGCAGTAAGAATCGTGGTAAAACGCCTTGTGAGGAGATTGCGTAGACTATAAAAGAAGATAAGACTCACCTATCCAATCCTCCTGAGCCTTCGGCGATACGAACGGTAACAGCCCTAGAGGCAGGAAATATCCCTGCTGCAAGCCCAACGATCACGGTAACCGCCATGTCCAGATACATCGTTTCCCATGTTATATTGAACACCGGAAAGAATTTATCCACAGCCATTGAAAATCCCTTGGCTGCAGGGAACGTCAGGAGGATACCCGTGACCCCGCCAAAACACGTAATCACCATGGATTCACCAATAATAAGCAAAGTAATCTGCCAGGCACGAAAACCCAGGGTTTTAAATACGGCATATTCCCCAATGCGTTCACGCACGGACATGCCCATGGTATTCGCCACTACAACAAGAATAATAAAGATGACAACAAACGATACGAGCTGAATGGCTTTAAGAATGGCCTCACTCATAGTAACGAAGCCCGTCTGAAATGCCTTTTCCGTTTCGGTAAGCGTCTCTGCAAGGGAATTCTTAAAGGTTCTATCGATGGCCTCTGCTGTTCTGGCAGCTATATAGGGATTTTCTATGCCGATAATATAAAAACCAACATAGTCCGGGGAAACAGGCTTATTCTTCTTTAGTGACTCATTGAGATAGTCCCAGTGAAAAAAAAACAAGGTCTCGTCTATGTTCTTATCCCTTCCTTCATAAATGGCGCATACGAGAAAGTCCCATTTGCCAGGAAAGATGGTTCCGGTAAGTGTTACGGTATCTCCAACACTCCATCCGAATCGTTCTGCAATTTTTTTACCTGCCAAACATCCTTTTCTGTCTTTGAGAAACTTTACCCTTTGGTCATCAGGGATTACATACTCAGGATAAAGCTCCAGATAACTCCTCGGTTCCACGGCAAAGTTGGCGAAAAAATCCTTCTCATCGATATAATAGCCACCGAACCAGTTGCCGTGAGAGACGATTTCAACACCTTCAATGCGACGAATCGTATCTCTATAGGAAAGTGGTAATCTAAAGACCAGGGAGATTGCATTCCTGGTCACCAGGCGATTTGCAGAAGATGCCTCTACCCCAGCGTACCACGCATCAATTACTGTGCGAAGCAATCCAAAGGCAAGGATAGCTATGGCCATACCACACACGGTCAGAAAGGTACGTAGCTTATGCCGGAAAGCATTCCTAAAAAGGATCTTAAAGATCATGACTGAGGATACCTTTGTCGAGATGTTCCATGGAATATGCCCATTTTCCTGCCCATGGGTCATGGGTAACCATAATAATAGTCTTGCCCAGGTCACGATTTAGGCGACGCATAAGCTCGAGCACATTCTCAGCGGAAGACCGGTCAAGATCACCTGTAGGTTCATCGGCCACTAAAATGGTAGGATCAGTAACTACTGCTCGGGCAATAGCAACTCGTTGCTGCTGACCACCGGAGAGTTGATGTGGATAGTGACCAATGCGGTCATCCATATTTACAATTCGCAAGGCCGCAGCCACGTGCTCTCTCCGCTCACTTTTGGAAAGCCCGGTCAAAAGGAGCGGTAATTCAACATTCTCAAAGGCAGTGAGCACTGGAATGAGATTGTAGAATTGAAAAATAAAGCCCACGTTAACCGAACGCCAACGAGCAAGATCTGTTTCAGAAAGTGTTGTAATACCCAATCCGCCTACTTCTATTGTACCCCGGTCCACATTGTCCAATCCTGCAATGAGGTTTAGGAGTGTACTCTTCCCAGAACCTGAAGGGCCCATAAGCGCAAGAAATTCTCCCCCCTCGATTTCAAGCGAGATATTCTCAAGTACCCGTATTATCCGGCTCCCCTTTTGATATGACTTGCTTACGTTATGAATAGTGACGATCAGTTCTTTGTTTTGCATTTACTCTTCAATGATTTTTACCCTTTTCCCGTCTTTTATTTTGCCCTGCGGTGACAACACAACTTTATCCCCTATTTCAAGACCCGATAGAATTTCAACCATGTTATCTAGCCTTCTCCCTACTTCAATCTTCTTTTCCACCGCGCGATTGCTCGTTACAACATAGACAACATCCCGTCCTTTGTATTTGGCTATTGCGGAAATTGGTACCGCCTTCACAGGTTTTTGCTCTTTTTTTGTAACCTCTCGCTTGAGAAATGCCACCTTGGCGCTCATTTCTGGAAGGATGGAGGAGTCTTTATCTATGAATGCAACCTTGACCAGCACCGATGCCTTACTCCGGTCAGCCGTGGGCACGATCATATGCACCTCTCCACGAAACCGTTCATTCGGTAACGCGTCCAATTGAATTTCACAAGGTTGACCTGTCTTGACCTGTTTGATGTTTGATTCTGAAACATCTGCCTCCACTTGAAGGGAATCCATATCCGCAATTGTAACCACCGAGGCACGAACGTTGGCCGCTGCACCCACAGGCGTTACTATATCGCCGACATCTGCGGTTTTAGTAAGCACAACGGCATCAAATGGCGCCCGTATATAGGTATATTCAAGATTTACCTCGGCTTCCTTTAAGGCTGCTTCGGCAGCCTGTAGCGCTGCCTTCTTAGCTGCTACAGCCGCAATAGCGCTTTTATATCTGGCCTCAGCAGCATCAAATTCAGATGGGGCAGCAAATTCACTCTCCAATAACTCTTTGGTACGGTTGAAAGCAAGAGCTGCCTCGGTGAGTTCAGCTTCAGCATGTTCCAGCTCAAAACGGGCAACTTCAATATTGGCCTTTGCTTTATCAAGGGCTGCCAGAACATCCTTGTTTTCCAATGTAGCAATGATCTCTCCTTTTTTCACTATACTCCCTTCTTCCACAAACAGGGAGACGAGCCAACTGGTAATCTTCGAGGAAACCGCTGACTTACGCTGCGCCACCACGTACCCACTGGCGTTCAGTAGGGTAAACGTCTGAGAAGGATATATTGTCGTCACATTTACAATCTCCACCTTAGTTGCTGGTTTCAGAATACCAGTCCCATATAAAATCCCACCAACAGCAAAAATTGCCAATACCATAATCAAGCTAAAATACCTTTTCCGCTTATTACGTTGTGTCTGATATTTCGTCCTCTCAATGCGAAGCCTTGAAAGATCATCAACGTCCATGAATAAATGTTCCTTTATTGTGCTCTTCAATAATAAACTGAAATCCCCCTTTTCCTCTCTATTAGAGAAGTGAAGGGGGATCTCAAAAACAACCTCATTTCCACTTTCAAATATTTAATCTAACCATACTAATGTGTGTACTGCAAGAGTAATTTTAAAGTCTTAAGACTTCGCGGTATTCACACAAGAGAATTGGCAACTGTCCCTAAGCTGGACAAGCCCTGTTAGATAATAAGTGAGTATCTTTTAAGCAACATAAGTCAAAAAGTATTCTAATAACAAGTCGGGATTTGTATAAAACCTATCTAACAGGGCAAGCCAGAACCAAACATGTGGAATTCTGCTATGGTTTAGATTCTTTTTTATGAAAATGAAACGGTATCAGAAGGTCTTCTGGAAATATGTGAAAGGCTATTCACTCTATTCAGTAACATTTTATGTGATGCAATTCGAACCAACAATTATCTCTTTACAGCCTCCATAAAAAATAATATATTAAAAAAATATAGTAGATGATGGTTAGTATGTTGGTAGATTAAAGGAAGTCTTAGCGTGAGTTTACGAATTAGCCGTGGCTAATTCTGCAACTTATAATACTATAACAAGTTACAGCATCCAGTCCTTCCCCCTAACTTGGCAAGTAATGCTTCATTTTAAATAAGTCGAAGATTCGTTTCTGCACCTTATCCATTTTGCTAACAATCGACTGGGTTGCTGGTTTTTTCTTTCCATTTGGGAAAACATTCAATAC
>MAYW01000034.1 GCA_001723765.1 Candidatus Scalindua rubra | reverse complement strand
AAAAATAGTATCCCTCAGGTCTGCGATAAAGTCAAGAAAAATATTTGCAATTTATTGCTAAAAAGAATAAATTCTATTGATGTAGAATTTGAAAAGGAAGTGTTTTGTGAATTTAAGGAAATGGTGATTCTGATGATGAAGTTTCAGAAGTATATCAATCTCCCACAAGATATTGGGTAGATACCAATCTTACAAGGTTAAAGGTCGTAATTGATTCAATGTACTCGTAAAGACAAAAATGGTATTTTCAGATTAACGCATATAAATTAGCGACTGCCTGCCCGACAAAGTCCTTCAGGCGGGAAGGGCGCTAATTTAAGATAGAGAAAAACTGAAAAAAGTCAAGAGAGAAAATCAATGGTGTAAGGTTCCATTCCACTGGGATGCTTAAAGGCATATTTTTTAAGGGCAGAAGCGATGCGGGAAAATTTATCTCCAAGAATAGTATAGGGAATAATTAGTACTCCATGGTGAGGACGGTTTTCATTAAAGAATTTGATGGTAAGTCTTATAAAATCATTTCGGTTTCTGGTTACAATACACCTACCTTCAGAAGATGCATATTCCAATTGCTCTACATCAGTGGCCTGAATCATGCCTGCTTCGTGAGTACTTTTAGCATCTATTTTATAACTTTTCAGGATATCGGCAATCTTTGGACTTATGTCCTCATCCAGGTAATACTTCAAGAGCCAATTCTCTCTAGAAAGGGGTATACTTTATGAATACGTTCCTTTGTCCAACTTTCATTTTGAGTTATAAGTTGATTAATCTCTTTAGGATATGTCTTCCAATACCCTATAGCTGCCTTGAGTTGTTGTTCTGTAAGCCAGTTATACATATTACGCAAACGTCTAAGGTTCTTACCTATACTTTTAAAGTTGGCAATAATCTCCCAGACCTCTATACCAGTACCAGCAATTCTGGCTCTACGACCACTTACACCTTCTGTGAAAACTATCCCTGGGCAGCGCCGCATCTTGATTGCCTCCTGAAGAAGTTCTTTTATAGTAGTAGAAAAATCTTTTCCGGATTCCTGCGTAATATTTTGAAGTTCTTTGATAAGTTCTTCTGGAATTCTCATGCTTTTTTGAATAGTCGACATCGTTACCTCCTAATCGATTACAAGCTCATTTAATATAATACAATGTGATACAGTGTATGTCAAATATTTTATATTCTCCGAATAAAAAAAGAAGAAACTAATAAAAATAGGAAAATAGAAAATATGTAGGAAAATAGGGACAGCGACTATTTAAAAGTACTTTTTACAAAAAAACGGGCGCTGTCCCTATTATCCAAAAAAACGGGCGCTGTCCCTATTATCCGAAAAGTTCTATGCCAAAGGTATCTGTTATCATACCCACTTACAACTGTGCACAGTATATTTCTGATTGAGTGATAGATATGGGAATAAAAAAACATATAAAAAACTCCCTAAACTCCCTTTTAAAGCGGTATGATCATGAAATAATAGCAAGTCGCTTATTGTATGACTGGCAGAAATCCTTTCAACGCAGATCGAGCTACAAGAAAGCCAAACTACCAGAAGGAGCAGAAGATTATTTACAACAAAAAAATCCCAGGTTCAGGGAATTAAGAGAGAAATACTCCATATTTAATCAAGATGTTACGGAGCCTTTAGTGTGGACAAACAATCATGTAAGCTCTGATGATATAAGGAATTTTCGAGGAGATAATGCCTTTGTCTGGCAATTAAGGGGGCCGAACATGAATATTATGAGCTACGCTTTGTCAACATACTATATAAAAGCAATAGACAATCTTTGCCTTTTCGATAAATTGGCAGAAGATGACTACTTTGGTATTTTTACATTTTTGATCGATGATCAGCCTATTTCCCGTGATCTGTTAGATTCGATTATTGAAATATATTTTCTTGAAAAACATTTAAACATTTCAAGATGGAGCAACCTAAAGATCCTAGATATTGGCGCAGGTTATGGTAGATTAGCACATCGTATGGTAAATGCTTTCCATAATATCGATTACTATTTGTGTACAGATGCAGTATCTATTTCGACTTTTATTTCCGAATACTATCTCCGTTTCCGTAACGTGCATGACAAAGCAAAGGTTATTCCTTTGTACGACATAGAAGATGTGCTGACAAATCATAGTGTTGATATTGCAATTAATGTTCACAGCTTTTCGGAATGCAAGGTTTCAGCTATCGATTGGTGGCTAACTGTCCTGGAAAGAAACAGGATTAAGTACCTAATGATTGTGCCCAATAGTTTAAATCATGGGAGGGGGAAACTTCTGCTAACGATTGATTTTCAGGATTTTCTCGATGTTGTCGAATGGCACGGATATAAATTAATCGCTAAAGAACCGAAATATAGAGATGCAACCGTTCAGGAATACGGAATAAACCCTGCATACCATTATCTCTTTGAACTATGCTGATTCAAGTAAGCCTTGTTACCAAAACTGCATAAAGAGACTATGCAGCGGACGTATAATCGCCGTCACGGAGCTTTGTCGTTAGATGTGTTACTAAACCTAGTGTAGTGGAATGAAGAATTTATCTGCTTCTCGATACAGGGATTAGATTCTTCGCTTTACTTACAATAACGACCAAAAGTGAAATATGTTCCAGTGCAAAGAATAGCTGATGTGATAGGAGGTAACCAACCAGCTAACGGATAGTTCATCATTTATTAAACATCTCAAATTTGAATCTAAATAAAAGAATGTTTGGGGTCTCCGTTATTATTCCCACTTACAACTGTGCACAGTATATTTCTGAGGCTGTTGAGTCTGTCTTGAATCAAACATATAAAGATATTGAGATTATCGTTGTAGATGATGGGTCAACGGATAATACTAAAGAAATACTTGAACCGTATAATAGAAAAATTAGATATATTTATCAGGATAATTCTGGGCCTTCTAAGGCTCGAAATACAGGAATATTGAATAGCAATGGTGAATACATTGCATTTCTTGACTCTGATGATATATGGTTGGATGAAAAAATTGAACAACAGGTTAAAATTTTAAGTAACAATTTGCATTTAGGCCTGGTATCTACAGATTCACTAACTATCGAAAAAGGACAGTTAGAAAAAGAAACCTTTTTAAATAAAAGAAAATATAAAAACAGGAAATGTTATGAATATTTATTGAAAAGAAAAAATTGTATTCATCGACCCTTCAGGATACTTTTCAATGAAAACTTTGTGGTAACAAGTACGGTAATGGTGAGAAAGAAATGTTTTGAGAAGGTAAGTATGTTTGATGAGTCATTACCTTCTGCGGAAGATTATGACCTCTGGTTGAGACTTTCTACACATTGTGATTTTGCACTAATTCCCAAAGTATTGGTGCATAAAAGAAATCATGGTAGCAATATAGGATCTAATATGGAGAAAAGTTTTACATCACAGATTAAGGCATTTCAAAAGATTATTTCGCTACATTCAGATATCATAGAAAAAGAACATATTGACTTCTCTTCGAGATTTATTGAGATCTACAATATGTTAGGTTACTTTTACTTTAAGAGAAACGACTTTGTCAAAGCAAGGGAAAATTATCTTTTGAGTTTGTCGCATTTACCCAACAAAAAAGCAATGCTATATTGGACATCATCTTTTTTAGGTAAAAATTTAATACAACTAATTAGAAAATTTAGAACGGCTGTTATTTAAAGATTGGAAACAGCCGGGTTCGGTAATAATGAAGATTCTATCAGTTACGCGTAATCACCTTTATCCTATTACTAACGGATATAACCTGCGTATCTATGAACTTTTTAAGAGGATTTCACGTTTCCATCACGTAGCCTGTCTTTCATTTCTTGACGAGTTTTGATGTTTTACCGCCAGATGTAAACTATTTTAACTCAGTACATAAGATTAGAAAAAAAGAAAGTGATAAAAATAATTCAGGTTATTATTGGTATTCACTGGATACAAAAAAAGAGTGCGAGGATGTTGTTAAGAGGGTTAATCCCCATCTAATTCACATCACATCCGATAGCCTGTCCAGAAATTTCATTGATGTTTGCCGTCCAGTGATTATGGATATTTGTGATAGTACCTTTCTTACTCTCAGAAGATCTATAACAGCAGAAAAAAGATTTGTGATTAAACTCAAAAAAGTAAAACGGTTGTTTAACGTTTGGCGATATGAACGTCAGTATTTACAGAAGTTTAAATTTTTCACAGTGGTAGCACCAGATGATGCTGAAGCACTAAGAAAGAATGTTCAAGATGCTCATATTTCGATCATTCCAAATGGAGTAGATTACGATTATTATAGGCCTAATTTAAATGAAGGTAGTGAGCCTTCCGTTGTATTTACCGGTGTGATGGACTTCATTCCTAATGTAAAAGGTGTATTGTGGTTTTTTGAGCGAGTTCTCCCATTAATAAGGAAAACCTATCCTGATATCAAATTCTAAGTGGGTCTGGGATAAAAAATAAGGTGCTTGAGGCATGGGCTATGGCTAAGCCAGTGGTTGCCACCCCCGTAAGCTGCGGATCACTCCCTATCGCGCAGGGAGAAAATATATTGATCGCAAATACACCAGAACAGTTTGCCACACATACCTTATCTTTACTAAATGATGCAGCATTGAGAAAAAAGATAGGGACACAGGCAAGAAATGATATTGTAAATAATTTTTCATGGGACATGCAGATAGAAAAATACGATGCTCTCTACCAGAAGGTTTTGAAGAATGGGAGAAATAATATAAGTAAGCGAGATTTATAAAGATAAAGAAAATGGTATTAAAGGATTTAATGGAAGAGAACTTACACGTAAACTTGTATCTGTAATAAATTAGTTCACTCCGTTCACTAATTTAGAAATTAATAATTTTAATGTTGGGAATATCCTGAAAGTGTTTGTCTATAGTAAAGATGTGATATTGATACTTTCTTGCACAGCAAGCGATTATGACATCTGAAAGTGGGATAATTTTTCCGCTGGATCGAAGCTCCCTGGCAAGATCTCCCGATTCTATCCACAATTCTCTTGTGATTTCTATATATTCAATGGTATTGAAAACATCAATAATAACTTCTTTATCACTATTTGTTTTGATGCCTTGTATTAATTCGGCGAGTATTAGGCCATTACCAACTACAAAATCGTTGGAGATTAGGTCTCTTAAGTGATTTGAAATCTTTGATTTTGTACGAAAGAATTCTATCCATATATAAGTATCGACAATAACCTTTGGATTATTTTTTGTTCTCATATTCCTCTATTTCTTCTTTTTCTTGTTGTTGCCAGTTATTCTCCATGTCTAATTTGCCCTGGTAGGAAATAATTTTTTTAATGCGTTTCTTCTTTATGTAATCTTTGATAGCAATAGTAATAGCTTTAGTTTTTGATTTTTCATGAGTAACTTCAAGAAGCTTCTTGACCAGAAAATCGTCAATATCTAATGTTGTGCGCATGTTATTAATCCTCCTTATTTTCATGCTAAAAATATATGAAATTAATATATGACAAGAAAATATGCATGTCAACACTTTCATTTTTGGACATAGATGAACCCCGTTAGATAACGGTCTTGTAAGTATCTTAGTTGGGTATAGAGGTTATTATCTAACGTGGTGAACACAGATCATAGTAATGCAAAATACAAACAACTAACTAAGAAGATTATTAAAATCTTTTGTAGGGTTTATAAAAACTTGGGTATGGTTTTCTTGAAATAGTTTATGAATCTGTGCGCATCTGTGGGAATCAGCGTCCTATTATTTATAACGCTTAACTGTCAGTGCAAGTCTGTGGCTAAATAAAGGCCTTAAACTCGTAAAACTAATATGAATATCACAATCGAATTTAAGATATATGAAAGAAATTAAGAATTGGCAGTGATTACTTCGATCTGGGGCCTGGGTGGTTTAGGCAAATCAAGATGAACTATGACTACAGGCAGTCCCTCTGCCTTAAGACGTCCAATAGTCTTATTATTTTCTTTAGCCAGAGCAGGGTCATTATTAGGAAGAATAACCAATTGTGCGCCTTGAGGAATTTTGTCAAGTACTTCAGGATGCTCAAAGATATAACGAATCCATTCCGCATGAAGATCAAGATTTTTTCTTACAATTTCATTTTTGCTCATTTAACTCCTCCTCAAATTTTTGGCGGTATTTTCGCCAATTTTGTTTTAAATCCTGAGTGGCATAGGTTAAAGCTAGATTATAATTATGCCATAACAAGGGCTCTTTTTCTGCCGAACCATCAGCATGGAGTAAATCTCGATGTGCAAATCCATGACGGGTATCATAACGAATTATTGGATACCATTCACCATGAATATTGGCTTCATATTGTACAAGGAATTCTAAAATTTTATTTTTCTCTTTATAAGCCTTTACCCGCAGTCGGTCTTTCTGCAGAGATGAAAGATAAAAAAGATACTCGATAATTTTCATTCAATTTTGATTATATCAATGAATAGTAAGTTGTCAAGTTGATCTGACTTTTAAAATAGAGTATAGGAAATTAAGTTATAACTAAAGTAAGCGTAATCATTCCCACATATATAAGAGAATAGAAGTTCATCTGTGGTTAGAAAAAAGCCTTAAATCATGACTGGGACAATAGCGGATATTTCAGTAAAAGAAAGTTTCGATAATAGGAAGGTCCAAAACCTAAGAAGGTTTCCCATTACGATTACATTTCTAATGAGTTATCTAATTGTATCTGGTGGTCGTATTCACGAATTGTTCCCTGTACTTTTGCGCTTACCAGTCTCTATTGGTGATTTGACGGGATGGGGTGCAATAATCTGCTTTATTTTTGAAGCAACCAAAAACGGTTTAGCAAAGATTTCTTTGCTAAGGGAAGAGAAATATGTTATTGGCATTTTTGCCCTTGCAATAATAACCATACCTACGTCAGTCTGGCCGGGCGGCAGCGTTAAATACCTCACTAGTGGATATCTCAAGTTACTTGTTCTTTTTTTTCTCATGACTATGACTCTCAGAACAGTTACTGATTTAAGGAAAATGGTCTGGGCCTTTCTCATCAGTATATTTTTTATAGGATTGATGTCTGTTAAGAATCAACTTACACATACTTCACTGGTTACTAGGAGTTACGATCCTAATGATATTGCGCTGGTTATGGTGTGTGCGTTACCATTTATCATTTACTTCTTTAAGGAGACTAAATTACCTGGAAAGGTTTTTATAGGTACATGTTTCTTCTTCAGCCTGCAAGCAATTATTTTGTCTGTGTCCAGAGGTGGTTTTCTTGGTCTGGTTGCAATAGGAGGCTATTTGCTTTTTAAGGCGAAAAAGGGAAAGAAAGGTTTAATCCTTATTGCCGCTATTGCAGGAGTGATTTTGATATCCCAATTAGCCCCCTCATCGTATTGGGACCGAATCTCTACAATATGGAATCCACAGAGTGAACTGGATTCTACGGGTGCAGGCAGGTTAGATATATGGAAGACAGGACTGAAGATATTTTCAGAAAATATATTCACTGGAGTTGGAATAAATAATTTTACCACAGCAGAAGGTTATACCCATTTTGATGCAGGAGGAAAATGGTCAACTGCTCACAATTCATTCATTCAGATAGGAGTAGAATTAGGAATTGTAGGACTTGTGTTGTTTTTACTCTTTACCTTCGGAACTGTATTAAAGATGCGAAAGTTACAAAAGGCCTGGCAACATAAATCTGAGTACAAAGATTTATTATGGATGACCTATGCCATTGAGATAGGTATGTTTGGTTACATCGTGTCGGGGTTCTTTCTATCCAGGGCTTATTTCGATTATCTTTACTTTATGGTGGGACTTTCTGTTGCTATACAAAAAATGGCAAAGAGTATTACTTTTGATGAGAAAGTGCAGTTAATGGATAATAAAGTAAGAAGAGGTGGCTGAAGAAGGTTTTAAATTTTTGGGATATTCTTATCCATTCCATTATGATTAAAGATAGAGATTTTATAGTTTTTTCAGATGATTGGGGCCGTCATCCATTTAGCTGTCAACATATCATGAAATACTTTTTGCCTGATAATAGGATAATATGGGTAAATACTATAGGGATAAGAAGACCCACACTGACCCTATATGATATAAGTAGGGGTATTGGAAAGCTAAATTCATGGATTTCTCCTCATAATGGTAATATTCAGGAAAATTTGACAATTATGAGTCCGTTTATGATACCTTACAACAATATCAGATTTGTTCGTAATTTTAACAGAATTTCTGTCATGAGAAATGTTCGCAATGAAATGAAAAAGCTATCTTTTAAAGTACCCATACTTATTACTACACTTCCAAATGCATCAGATTATATTGGTGCTTTTGATGAAATTTTGGACGTATATTATTGTGTTGATGAGTTTTCAGAGTGGCCCGGTGTAGAAAAAGAGCTGGTTAAAGAAATGGATGATGAGTTAACCAGGAAGGTCGACCTTATGATTGTTACATCTGATGCGCTATACAGAACTAAACGATGCAATAAATATAATGCTTTTTTACTACCGCACGGTGTAGATTATGAACATTTCAAAATGTGTAATCTTAATAAAGTAAATAATGTAGATGTTATGGAAAATATTAAGACTCCCATTATTGGGTACTATGGCCTTTTTGACGAGAGAGTAGATCTGGAAATACTGGAACATATATTAAAAGTCCATCCAGAATGGTCTATAGTCATAATAGGGAAAGTGATTATCGATATAAAGAGTTTGAAAAAGTATCATAATTTATACTTATTAGGGTCTGTATCTTATGAAAACCTTCCTTCTTATGTATCTTATTTTGATGTTTGCATTCTGCCTTATAAGGTAAATAACCTCACTAAAAATATAAATCCTTTAAAACTCAGGGAATATATTGCAACAGGTAAACCAATTGTTTCATCAGCTTTGCCAGAGGCTGAAAAATATTCACATGTAGTGTATATTGCATCAGGGAAAGAGGCATTCCTTAATACTATTGAATTTGCACTTACTGATGAAGGCAATGTTATTGAAAGACAAATGGCAGTTATAGGGGAGAGCCGGAATAGAAAGGCTGAAGAAATGTCAGGCTATATTGAGGCCTCATTGGAATTAAAAGGTATTAAATGTGAAATATTATAAAAATAATCCTATAATTTTATTAGGTTTTGATGGTGGCCTAAAAGGTAATACTAACAAATTTGTTAAAGATATTAACATTCGTTTTTTTCTGCCCCTGGCAAAAATATCCTGAAGTCACGAGATACAGGAGTTCCTGAGAGTAAAGGTTTTCGAAAAACCTTTCAATGGAAACATGATTGCCATGAGAGAACCCGAACGATTAATAAACACACTTTTTATTAATCGCAAGAAAGCGTGAGGATGTGAACGAAAAGGTCATTTAGTGCGGTTCAAAATACGGAAGATCTAGACATGAAAGATTTCTCCTTCAGAATGTATCAACTTGAAGACAAGCAAAGCATCTATGAATTGTGGCGAACGCATTTTAGGCCAGAACTTATAGATAAAAGAAAGGAAATCTTTTCATGGATAGCAGAAAGAAACCCGTACCTCATGGGTAAGGCAACATACCATGTTGTGTTCAAAGGTAAAAAGTTATTGGCTTATTATGGAAGAATACCCACGCGGTTTGTAGTGAAGGGAGAAGTTATGGATACATATTTCTGTCATGATGTATTGGTACATCCACGGTTTTGGGGCAAGGGTATAGCTGATAAGCTGGTAAAAAACGCTTGAGGATAGAGCAGATTCGTTTATAGGTGCATTGTGGTTTAATAAAGCTAATTACAAACTTCATACCAGATGTGGATGGACGGACATCAAGAACTGTTATCCTATGGTGAAGTTTTACAACTTAAAAGCCTTTATGGATAGGAAATTCAGAATTAAGACTACAAATCAGAAAGGTAGAATTAAAGAGCGCCATTACTCCGTGTTCTCTGTTGTTTTTAGTGTTCTTCATAGAAAACTTATGAATGGTGTGAGCAAAAAAATCCTGACGTTTTTAGGGAATAGTATGATCAAGTTATTAGACCTCAGGACCAGGTTTTATAGAAATAAAGGATACGAGATAACACAAATAACATCCTTTGATAATAGATTCGATTCTTTTTCTAGAGAGGTCTCTAAAGAATTTGGGATAATTTCCCTGAGGAACAGTAAATATCTCAATTGGAAATATATCCAGAAGCCGTATACACAATATAATATCTACACTGCAATCAATAATAACAAACTCCTCGGCTACATCGTCTTTCGTATAGATGAATATGAGGGTGTACGCAAGGGCATAATATTGGACGTCTTAACTTATCCAGAGAGATTGGATGTCCTCAAAGGATTAATAGTCAAAACACTGGATTATTTTTCCAAGGCTAAATCAGAATATGTAACCTGTCTGGTTACATATCCTCCATTTAGGAAGTTATTAAGGAGGTATGGCTTCTTTCAAGCAAAAAATCCAGAGCCCTTCATGATTGCTAACTGGGAAGGTGTATTTTCCAGAGATTATGTTCAAAATATAGAAAACTGGTATATTACACTGGGTGATTCTGATGGTGATGCATGGGCTATTACCTAGGGTACCATAACCGCCCGCCTGCCCGCCCGGCAATGCCGTTCGGACGGGCCATCGGTCGGGCAGGCAACCAATAAGATGCAATAAGCAGAATGCAGAAGACAATTGAGTGTCGATGATAGCCGACTATATAACAGCGTGAACTAATTTTATGTTAAAAAATAACAGTGCAGAAGTAGATAACTTAGCAAATAGAATAAGAGAAAGAATTGATACTTATTATCCTGACCTAAACAGAAATAGTATTAAGATTAAGGGAAGACGTTGGGGTGGGAAAGGCACTGCAAAAACGTTTCGATTTCAGATTAATTCTGGGAATAATGGTTTACATAAAACAATATTTGTAAAATTCTCTCCCATATATGGGGAGAATAATATGGGGCTTATGGAGTATAACGCCCTGAAATATCTGCATCCGATGATGTCTTTATCTGACCCATTCTATAACGTGCCACGCCCAATTGATTTTTATGACGATATAAATGCAATTTTGATAGAAGAAATTAGTGGTGTATGTTTCAGGGATTATCTTTTAAAAACGAATTCATTTATATCTTCCGAAGAGAGTCTTTCACAACTTTATTCTGTAGTTTCTAATTGTGGAAAGTGGTTAAAAATATTTCACACCCTTACTAGAGAAGATAAAGAGGGGCTTTTTCATGTAAGTGAATTTTCAAATTCCTTTATCAAAGAACTTGAAGGTTTAAAACAATATGGTTTTAAATCGAGTATTGTTAGTAGTGTTAAAAAATTACTTAAAAATCTAGAATCTTTAGGTAGAGTGTTTTCGATGCCATTAGCTATGTGGCATTTTGACTTTACGCCGGGTCATGCCTTTATCAATAAGGATGGGATAGATGTTATTGATATTTTTGGCATAAAGGGAGTATCCATTTACGAAGACATTGGTCACTGGCTTGCTTCAATGTCAAGTGTTAATAACTTTCCAAGATATCTTTTTTTCGATCATTCTACTGCTAATGGTATTTTAAGTGAAAAATTTCTGAATGGCTACTTTTATGAAAACGATATCAAAAGAGATGAGTCTTTTTTGTTGTCGTATTTACATAAACTCAAATACCTGGTAATCACTTTTCATGAACAATATGCAAGGATAAGCGAAGCGATACACCCACTTGCAGCAGAGATATATTCAAGGTTTAGGCTGATAAGATTGTTTGAGAGACATATCACAGAGACCTGTAAAGTGATATTAAAAATACTTCATGCGTACAGAACTGGAGTATGTGTGCAAAATTAGTGACTAAAAGGAGCTAATTTATGGAACACGATAGTAAAAGTTATTACCAAAATTATGCTGCCGCCAGGAAATATGATAAAACACGATTTAAGACAATTCGTGGTCGTGTATTTAAGATCTTACGGACTAGAATTATGAACAGATTTTTGAGCGAATTTTGCTTGAAGGGTAAGGCTTTTGACCTTGCATGCGGAACAGGTTTAATATCAGAGTGGTTACTAAAGAAAAAATGTAAAGTTGTATCCGGCGACTTCTCATTTGAAATGTTAAGCGTACTTAAGGAAAAATTCTCTGGCACAAATGGCTCTTTAAACATAGTGAGGACAGATGCTCTTTCTCTGCCTTTTCAGGCTGAATGTTTTGATTTAGTTACATGTTTCCGTTTTATAAATTTGATTCCACCTGAATCAAGAATGAAAGTTCACAAAGAAGTTGCACGTGTTTCCAGAAAGTATGCCTTATTATCTTATTCTGCTGCTGATCGTTACCAGAGATTAAGAAGATTTCTAAAAGGATTTTTGGGATATTCCTCAAATGGTGGATTTCCGGCAACCAAAGAAGAGTTGTCAAATGAATTAAGAATTGCTGGATTTGAAATTGTCAGCACGAAGATGTTATTAAGTCTCTTTACTGAAGAATTGATTGTCCTGGTTAAAAAGATTACATGATGTGTTGTTACTGTAGAATTTAGATTCGTAACCCTTGACAAAAAAACTAATGTGATATATGATTATAATAATTTCCCCCAAAAGTACGTTAATAGCGTGCTAACCAAAACTTCCATCAGGAAAATAAATGTGAAGATTAATTTAAAAAGCTATGTTTTTCATTTTTATGCAGTCGGATTTTTTGTTATTTTTCCCTTAATGCCGTTATATGCAGAATTATCGAATGAAGTATTATTAGAAAAGATTAATTCTCTTCAACAGACACAAACAATGATTTTAGAGCAAATCCGAATCTTGAGGGAAGATATGAATAAGCGCTTTGAACAGGTAGATGAGCGCTTTGAACAGGTAGATAAGCGCTTTGAGTTTATACAAAACTTACTTGTAGCTTTAATAGTAATTCTTGTTGGTACAACAATTTATTCCGTTCTGGGCAAAACAAAAGAAAAGAAAATTGATGATGATAGTCGAAAGATCAGAGATGTTATAGAACGAGAAGAAAGATTGGAAAAAATCATTAATGAGATAGTTAACAAAGATGATGAACTGAAGAAAAGACTACAAATCTCTGGCCTATTATAAATAATAAAACTTCCGATATAGCCAAGGATAACATAAACTCTCCGTATACTAGTCCTAAAATAAGCGAGGTTTTTTTACGAGCTTATTTTAGGACTAGGCCTGTCGAAACGTAGAATTAAATACCATTGGAAAATCTTTACCTAACAGGGATGAATACAATTTCGTCTTGCATAGATAAATAGACATAAATTAGTGACCTACCCGACTTCATTGTTGGGGCGGGCTGAAAGGAGCGAATTTATTGGAAATCGTATTTTGGTTGTCGGTCCTGATTATCTGTTACAGCTTTATCGGGTATCCTTTTTTATTGAGGATTATTTGCATTTTTAAAAGAAATGAACCGTTCAAAGAGGACGCATACTTTCCAACCGTAAGCATTATTTTATCGGTATATAATGAGGAAAAAATAATTGAAAAGAAGATAAAAAACTTCTTCAGTCTTGACTATCCAAAGGAATCTCTTGATATGGTTATTGTCTCTGATAATTCTACAGATAATACAGAAGGCATTATTAGTTTTATTAACAGTGACCGAATAAAATTGATTGTTCAGGATAAAAGGGCAGGTAAAACGGAATCCCTTAATAGAGGTATCCTAGCATCTAACGGGGACATCCTGCTTTTTACCGATGCCAATTCTATGCTGCAAAAAGATTCAGTCAAAAAGTTAGTCAGGCATTTCAGGGATAAGAATGTAGGATTGGTCACTGGTAGGTGTGTCTATTACAGGTCATCAGATGAAGGTGAGGAAGTAATAAGTGGTTTTTACAATCGTTACGAACAAGTGTTAAAGAAGGAAGAGAGTAAGGTTGGAACTGTTGTAGGAGCAGATGGAGCGATATATGCCATGAGAAAGGAATTGTATGAACCTTTAAAAGCAGTATATATAAATGATCTTATTCATCCCATCCAGGTTGTATTGAAAGGATATAAAGCAATCCTTGAAACAGAGGCTATCTGCAGGGAAGAAATTGACGAATCACACTCAGAAGAGCTTAATAGACAAACAAGAATTATGGCGCAATCATTCCTAATCTATTTCTCTCAGATACTTAAATTGCTCTCAAAGAGGAAACTACTTTACGCCGTGGAGTTAACATCACACAAATTTATGAGATGGTTTTCACTACCATGGATGCTGATTTTTTTTATTTCAACAATTGTGCTTTGCGCGAAGGGAACGTTTTATCAAATGGTTTTGATACCACAGATTGTATTCATTACACTTGCAATGATGGGTAAATATTTGAACGCGGGCATTCTAAGGTTACCGCATTATTTTTGCCTTGTTCATCTCGCTGCATTACTGGGTTTGTACAAGCTTATTTCTGGAAATATTTATATAACCTGGGAACCAAGGAAGAACTAATGTAATAGTTTGCTGCAGAGTGCGCAGAGGACGCAGAGAAAAACAATATGATGGGGAATAATCCATATAACTTGATAGTATGAGGAATTTCCATTTTAAGTGTAAATGAATCAATGGATTACATTTTTTTGTGCGGAAGCACATATCCAAAAGGGCGTGAAGCAACGACATGGATGTCGTTGTAGCCATTTTGAAAGAGTTGTGCAGGATGCACTAACTCGATTGTATAGGAATTTCCATTTTGGACACAGATAAACACAGATTATCATGATAAAAAAAATATAAGGAAACTGTCTATTATCTGCGTATATCTGCGAAAATTGTGTGTCCTATTTAATTTGATATTCTAATCTTTACAAACCTCCACTATCTCAGAAAGTAGTGTGGGCACTGCCTACCAAAAACACCGATGCATATAACGTGTAATAAAATAACTCAACAAGTCTGGGATAGTTTCGTAGAGATATCGGGCGACGCCTCCATGTCACATCTTTATGGTTGGAAGGACGTTATCGAAAAGTCTTATGGGCACAGGACATTTTACCTATCCGCCAAGGAAGGAGAAGAAGTAATTGGTATTTTACCACTGGTACTAATCAAGAGTCATATCTTCGGTAAGCAGTTGGTTTCAATGCCTTTTCTTGACTATGGCGGCATTTGCTCAAAACATAGTAGTGAGTGGAATGGTCAAATTGCAAATGCTCTCGCCGATGAGGTTCTAATTTTATCAAAAGAGTTAAAGGTAGATTGTGTAGACCTTAGACATTTCGAAAAGACACTTACTCAGTGGGAAACAAGCCTGGAAAAGGTTACCATGGTTATGGAATTGAAACATAATGAGGATTCTATGTGGAAGGCACTGCCTTCTGAGAGAAGGAATCGGATACGGAAGTCACAAAAAAATGGCCTTACTGCTTCCTTTTGCGAAGCAGATGCGCTTGAAGAGTTTTACAGGGTATTTGTGGTGAATATGAGAGATCTGGGTTCTCCAGTACATAGTCTTGATTTCTTTAAAAATATTATGGAGACCTTTGCCTGTAAGACAAAGATAGTCCTGGTAAAGTATAAATCCAATACTATTGGTGCTGGATTATGCTTTTTTTTCAAAGATAGCGTTAGTATTCCATGGGTTTCATCACTTCGTAAATATTTTAAATTATATCCTAATAATATACTTTACTGGGAGGCGATTAAGTATGGATGTAATAACGGGTATAAACTGCTTGACTTTGGGAGGTCATCAAGAGGTTCGGGTACATACGAATTTAAAAGGCAATGGGGAGCCAGACCAAAACAGTTGTACTGGGATTATTTCCTGACTAATGGTAGGAAGGTTATTATGGATTCGAAGTGTAATAATCCCCATTGGAATATCGCATGGGACAATAAACCCAGTACGAAAAAGCGGAAATTATCTAATTTTATCATTCCCATGCTTCCCCGCCCGTTGACGGTTGGACGGGCGAACGAGGCATTCCTACGGGGTAAAGATAATTCAGTAGCCATAAGATTATGGAAAAAAATGCCTGTTTCATTATCCAGGGTTATTGGACCTACAATAAGAAAGTCCATATCTAATTAAATGAAGAAAAATATATTGGTTCTAATGAGCACAAAGAAAGTTAGCGGGCCAGCAAAGCAGTTGTTCCAGTTAATCAAGCATGCTAACAGTAGTGAGTTCCAGTGGATAATAAGCGATACTGACGAGAAGTGCAATTCCTGGGAATTCAAAGACGAGGCAATAAAAAGAGGTATTTCCTTTATTACATTAAGGGAGTCTATGCGGTATGACCCATCGCCGATATGGCAGACATATAAGATAATCAAAGAAAATAATATACACATGATTCAATCTCATGGATACAAAACGAATGTAATTGCCCTTATTCTGAAGATGTTGACTGGTTTGCCATGGATATCTTTTGTTCATGGATGGACGGCAGAAGATGCAAAGATAAAACTCTACAATAAGATAGATGGTTATTTACTGCGTTTTCCAGACATGGTCATTACTGTTTCAGATTCTTATAGAAACAGACTTATTGAAATGGGAATACAACCAGAAAAGGTTGTTACCATTCATAATGCCATTGATCCAGAAGAACATATTACTTTAAATGAAGATATTAGAGGACAACTTGATTTATCAAAAGATAAATTTGTAATTGGCGTTATTGGAAGATTAAGCCCTGAAAAAGGGCAGAGGATATTTCTGGATGCATTTAAAGAAATTAAAACATCTATCCCCGGTGTAAAGGCCCTAATAATAGGGGATGGACCAGATATAAAAAGTTTAAAGAATTATTCGCAATCTCTGGGTTTTGACGGTACTGTAAAGTTTCTCGGTCACTGCGCTGATATTTTGCCATTTTACAGGGCAATTGATTTATTGGTAATTCCATCTTTTAGTGAGGGTTTGCCCAATGTGCTACTTGAAGCGATGTATTGTGGGAAACCTGTTGTTGCTACATCCGTAGGCGGAATTCCAGAGGTTGTCGTAAACAACCATAGTGGAGTACTTGTCAGACAGGGTGACTCAAAGGCTTTAGCTAGTGGGGTTATAGCTACCCTGTCAGATAAAGGAAAGAAGGCTTATTTAGCTAAAAATGGTAAAGAAGTTATTATGAAAAGATTTTTACCTGGAAGCAGGGTAGAAAAGATCTTAAGTATTTATAAAACGTTATTGAGGCAATGAATATCAAGGAATTTGGTGTAAGAGTAAGAAGACGAGAAACTCCATTTTATGACAGGATTTATCGAGCGGCTAAATCTTTGCGCAAGTTTGAGATTCCCAGCATAAGTCCACTCTATAGTTTTCTATATTACGAGAGAAAAACACGTCTTAATCTCTGGAACAATATCATACGAGTATTCTACTATACACCAATGTTTAAGACTCAATGCAAGAATGTTGGTAAGGGATTGTATTTAATCAATGGAATCCCATTGATAACTGGTAATTTGACCATAGAGATTGGTGAAGAAGTAACTATTTTTGGAAAGACAACTTTCAATGGAACAAAGGTTGTTGACAAACCAACTCTTGAGATAGGCGACCATTCATATATTGGATATCAGGTAGGAATATATGTTGGTTCTAATGTTAGCATTGGTAGTAATGTATTGATTTCAAATAATGTATCTATCTTTGGTGAAGATGGTCATCCTATTGATCCAATATTGCGCAGAAATAACCCGCCATCTCGTGACTCTATAAAACCAGTTGTAATAAGAGATGATGCTTGGATATGTGAGAGGGCAATCGTCCTGAAGGGGGTTACCATTGGCGAAGGAGCAATAGTAGGCACTGGGGCAGTGGTTACAAAAGATGTGCCTCCGATGACCATTGTTGCCGGAAATCCTGCCAGGATTGTGCGAAAGATATAGAAATAGAATGCAGTGGGCATAGTAGTTACTAAAACAATGGAAAATAATTTACAGATTTCGTATTATATGCCTAAATAATTTTAAAGAGGGATGAGTTGACAGAAATATAAATAGGGGGGAAAATGGGTGAAGTTAAAATTAAAGCTTTGTTGAGAAACTATGGAAGCGTATGGGCTGCTGAAAAGGGATATATTAATAAGATTGATATCCAGCATTCAGAACTCGATATGGTTGTTGACACTGGTGCAGTAATGATTTTTTTGCCTCAGGATGAAGTTGAGAAACTAGGTCTGGAACCTTCAAAGAAAGTAGTGGTTGCTTATGCTGATGAGCGGAAAGAAGAAAGATGGGTTGCAAGGGGACTGGAGGTATCAATTGGTGATCGTTCCATGGTTACTGATTGCATTATAGGTCCACCTTTGTGTGAACCGTTACTCGGTCAATTAGTACTTGAAGAATTGGATCTCGTTGTAGATACTCCACGCAAAACAATTGGTCCTCGACCGGAATCACCCAATCTCCCATTATTAAAATTGAAATAATCGAGTTGTTAATAATCCCTGCCCGACCCCTGCCTGCCGGCAAGGCAGGGATGGCAGGCGGGCTTGATACTTTGCGGTTCCTCTGTTAGATAATCTAAAATAACCGTTAGTTGTACGATAAGCGCACATTAATCACGATAAACGTAGTTGACTGTTGGATAAGTTCTATCTAACAGGGTGAATTTGCGACTACCCGTTCGTATTTTAACGGGCCTTTCCGGTAAACTCTCACAAAATTATCTTGTCTATCCTGTCATCCTGTCAAAAAAATAGCTGAACCGTTATGATTAACGTTTTATATTTCATCCCGACATTTGGTCCCGGTGGAACAGAAAAAATTGTATTGAATCTATGTAATCTAATAAGCCCGGACAGGTTCAAAACCAATGTCTGTACTTTTCAAACAGGTGAATTTGAGAAAGAACTGAAAAAAGGGCAAAGCGTCTTTACCTTGGTAAATGGAAACAGTAGACCCAAATCTATTATTCGAAAAGGTCTAAATTTTGTTGATCGTATCAAACTCCTCAATCAAATCCTTAAGGAGGAATCAATTGATATTCTTCACACACATCATCTGGGTCCATTTATCCATGCATTACCTACTTTAAGGAAAAGACAAAGTATAAAATGGTTGCATACAGAACATCCTCGTCCTGATATAGATGGTATATATTCGAAAAGTGAGCTCAATGTATGTAAATACCTTTTCAGGTTTCCAGATATTCTTACTGGGGTATCTAATGCAACGTCGTCTTATTTTTATAACGATGCTAGGGTTCCAAAGGACAAGGTGATTACTATCTTAAATGGTGTGGATACAGAACAGTTTACAAAATTAGAAGAACGAACATTTTTACGCAAGGAACTTAAGTTTTCTGAAAATGAGCAGATAATTGGAATAGTTGGAAACCTGAGGAAAGAGAAAAACCATAAAACTCTTATTAATGCATTTTCTAAAGTTCATTGCAAACTTCCATCATCACGCCTTATAATCATTGGTGATGGCGAATGCAGAAGAGAACTTGAAGAACTTGTATCTGAATTAGATATAGTTGATTATGTACATTTTTTGGGGTATAGGCTTGACGTTCCAGAAATTATGTCTGCAATTGACGTATATTGTTTGCCTTCATCTTTTGAAGGAATGCCTCTGTCCATTATAGAGGCATGGGCGGTAGGAAAACCTGTTGTAGCTACGGATGTCATTGGAATAAAAGAATTGGTAAGGCATGGGGAAAACGGTGTTCTCGTCCCATCCGATAATCCTGAAAGGCTGGCGGAGGGATTAATAAAGGTGTTGATTGATGGTAACCTGAGAGAAAAGATTAGCAGAAATGGACAAAAGTTTGCTTTAGAGAATTGTACCGTCGAACGTATGGTTAAGCAGTATGAGGACCTTTATTTAAAGCTAATGAACGGTAAAGTTCATACTAATATTTTTCCAACAAATGGAGCCTAATATAGATAAGCTGGAACCAAGTATGTTTTGTAAATTCCAACCCTCAAATTACAAATCTCAAACAGATTCTAAACCTGTCCTGACGACAGGTCAGGATTAAAACATCCGAATGATTAAAACCTGTTTTTTAAATCCCTGAACCTATCAAGAACAGGTTTTGGATTTAGTTATTGGGATATTTTTTTGTTAGGACAAAAACAGGGAACCATATCATGATTCAAATATCTCATTGTTTACCTGCCGGGCTCAAACTTAATCTTGGCTGTGGACCCATTCAGCCAAAAGGATGGATAAACATAGATGGAAGTAATCGCGCATGGCTGGCCAGCAAGTTGTCTTTTGTGGATCATGTTTTAGTGAAACTGAAATTTATTCCACCAACAGAATTCAACAAATCGATTAAATACTATAACCTCTTAAAAGGCTTTCCCTATCCCACCGACTCGGTATCATGTATTTACGCTGGTGAACTTTGGGAGCATTTTGAATATAATGATGCTTTAATGCTTACAAAAGAATGCTATCGGGTACTTGCGCCAAATGGTGTGTTGCGAGTGTGTGTACCCGACGGGCCAACCTTTTGGAAGAAATATTTAGAAATTTATCAGGAGACAATGACGAAGCCAAATCACTCGCGAAAGGGCAAAGCCCTTCGAAAGCATATTCAAATGTACTTTAATGATATTTGCACAAGGAAAAGGCTACTGGGATCAATGGGGCATACCCATAAATGGCAGTATGATGAAGTTCAGTTAATAGAAATGTTTGAATTAAGTGGATTTTCTCAAGTATTAAGGATGCATTTTCATAAAAGTAGAATTCCAGTTATTAATATCATAGAGCGTTCTGACTTTCTAATAGTTGAAGGAATTAAGGAGAAATAGAAATACCAAAAGTGACATTTGATATTGCAATGGGTTGGATATTATCACAGCTATCTCCATCAGAGATTCTAGAACAGGATCAGAAAATCCATAAATATTCGGAAACACAAATGATGATGAAAGTAACTGAGAGAAGCTTTTTTAAATGCGAAGATTCCTAAGAAGATAAATATAATGAGACTATATAGGCATGGAGATATTGCCTTAGTAAATGTAGGACAAGCCTGCTTTATGTGAAATATAGAAGAGAAAAGCTAAACAATTCGTAATTTTAAAATAAATATATAGATTCAATATATCTTTCTTAGCGTATTGGAAGCTTGATATATGAAGAAAGGCCCTATATTTATTACTGGATTGGGACGATCTGGTACGACTTTGCTAGGCAATATAATTGATCGACATCCAAATATTGCTATCTTTGTTGAATCTTTCTTTATCCCTCGTTATTATTTTCTGCAGGTCTTCTTTTGGCCTTTAAGTAAACCGCAAAATTTCATTCGATTATCCAAGTCTATCATTAATGATTATGCATCAAAAGAAAATAATTTACAAATGGATTCAGAAATGCTTCTTAGAGTAAAAAAAAGAAATTATTCTAGTCTTATAAACACACTCATGGAGAAGTGGGCAAAAAATCAGGGTAAAAGAAGATGGGGAGATAAGAGTCCGGGATATATTTCAAAATTACCATTACTTCATAAATTATTTCCTAATGCGAAATTTATCCACATTATTCGAGATGGGCGAGATGTATGGCTTTCTCAAAAAAGGTTAGGAGTGAAAAGAAGTATAGTTAACTTTGCACGTGAGTGGGTATATACTATTTGCAAAGCAAAAAAATATGCAGCAATGCATTTAAAAGAAAATTATCATGAATTGCGTTATGAAGATTTAATCCAAGATCCTAAAAAGTAGATTAACAAAATTATGTTATTTTTAGGAGAAAGCTATACAGAAGGACTTTTACTGCCTGAAGTGACAGATCAAAGAAACAAGGCTTTTAAAGATTGGCCGAAAATCCACCAAAAAATTGATATTACTAATTACAACAAATGGAAAAGTGAACTATCTGATGATAAAATTGCACTTTTTGAAAGGCAGGCCGGGCATCTTTTAAGAGAATTAGAATATCCTTTAGTTTATGACAAGATTCCTAATAATCTTTTTCCAAAATTTTTCATACACCTTTTTTACTCTTATATAGAGCGATATTATAGATCGATAATAACACGCACAAAATTATTTACGAAATATTGGAAACAATTTGTCTATAATTAGAAATATAAAATTGAAATTAATATGAACAATAAAAATGATCGAAAGGATAAACAAATAGAAACTGTTAAGAAGTTTTTCAATCAGATTTCTAATACCTATTGTAAAGATCGTTACAACCAAGACAGTTGTTACAATTTGGCTTATCTTACTCGTAGGAAGATCGTTTATGACATGCTTGCTGAGCTATCGGGAGCTGTTCTTGATATAGGCTGTGGACCCGGGATATTTGCAACTGATTTGGTTGGTTTGGGATTTCGAGTTTATGGGATAGACCTTTCAGAAGAAATGATCAGAAGAGCCAGGGATACAGCTAGAGAAAATAATATTACAGATCAATGTCTTTTTAAACAAGGGGAAATAACCAATATAGAATTTCCTGATGAGAAGGTTGATATTGTCTTATGTATAGGTGTGATAAATTATGTTCCATATTTTTGCGATGGCCTTAAAGAAGTATTACGTGTTCTCAAACCGGGTGGTATCTTGATTATACAATCTTCCAATAAGTGGAGTCCAGTAAACATGAGCTATAAGTATATCACTCCGGTTATTCGTTTTTTTAGATCAAGACTTGAAGGAAGACAATATCAATACGATGATTTTGTTCTTTATCCATTTTCACCAGGAACACTTTCTTATGAGCTTTATAATATTGGATTTGAGAAGATGGATGTGCGTTACTATGATTTCAGAATTCCATATGTTGATGTACTATTTGAAGAGTTTTCTATTAAAATTGCTAAAAGATTTCAAAACCTTTTGTCTTCATCTTTACTTGGCTGGTTAGGCGAAGGTTTTGTGATTAAGGTTCAGAAACCAGAAAAAAGAAAAAAATAAAAAAATTAGGAAATTTTGGGAATTGTGCTTTATCCACCACAGAGGTGTGAGTTGATTAACGCTGATTGAAAATGCTTCAAAAGCATTTGTTTGTGATTGATATCAACTATCTAACAGGGATCATGTCAACAGTCAAATATCCTAGTTTCACGGAACCCATTAATTGATCACCTCTGTATTCTAAAATTTTGACAAGCCCAACTATGTTCTGGCAAGTTATGAGCGAAGAGAACTACTTTTACAATTAGTATCCGTCACAGATTATAATTGTTTGAGAGGATGAGAATAGTACTTTTAACAGGGAGGAATTGTCTAGCCACTGTAATGGTACTCAGGAAACTTTTTGAGGTACGAGAAATCTCTGAAATTATGGTCGTCTTTGAGGAAAAGGATATAAAATTAATACAATTGTTAAAAAGACAAATTAAGAATATAAAGAAACATGGAATATTGTGGATTCCCATAAGGACTTATGAAGCAATTACGGATGTTATTTCTAATATGAGAAATCAAATAAGAAATATTTTTAAGTTTCCAATGTATGCTAATGGTTATTGTGATTCCTTAGAGAAGCTACAAAAGATATATCCTTTTTTACTTTATAGGACAAGGAACATACACTGCAAAGACTCTATACATGCAATCAAAAAGTTCATGCCTGTACTTGGGATTGTTTGTGGTACAGGGATATTGAAACCCTCTGTTTTTGATATTCCCCTAAAAGGGAGTATTAATCTTCATAAAGGGAAAGCACCACATTATAGAGGTCAACCACCTGCATTCTGGGAATTATGGAATGGAGAATCAGAGGTTGGCATAACCGTACACCTGGTTGTTGAGGAGTTGGATGCTGGAGACATCGTATTACAGGATACTATACCTATCAGGAGGTATGATACCCTTTCTAGCCTGCAGGGCAAGCTCGACCGTTTAGGCGCCGATTAATAGCTGAATCCACAAGTAAAATATTTCAGGGTAATAACTCGTGGGCCAAACAGGATACATCCTTAGGTAAAATCTACTATCAGCCTACCTTGAAACAAAAGCGAGAATTTAAGAAGAAGATAAAGCAGAGATTTCCTTATAGATTTAGCCTTCGAGATTATGTCAAATTGATTTTAAAAATTATGTATCTTTATTGTGGTTACATTCAGGTAAGGAATTATATTTTGAAACAACAGAAAAAGAGTTTAATAACAGTCTTATTGTACCATAGGGTTAATGATAACTTAAGAGATACCATCACCGTATGCACAGATACTTTTCAAAAACAAATGGAGTACTTAAAAAAGAATTATAACGTAATAAGCGTAAGAGAACTTTTAAACAGAATGAAAGAGGGTAGAAACTCAGATAGAGCAGTCGTAATCACGTTTGACGACTGTTACAGGGATAATTATGAAAACGCAGTACCGATATTACAAATGTATCAATTACCAGCATGTTTTTTTATATCGAGTAGTATGGTTGGCACAGAGAAGGCATTCAAGCATGACCTTGAGATTATAGGCCATGGATTACCAAATCTAAAATGTGAAGATATAGTTGAAATGGACAAAAATGACTTTGAGATTGGTTCACATACAATTAGTCATCCTCGGCTTAGTGAGTGCAATGAGGAGACTTTATGCAAGGAGATATTTAACTCGAAGAAACAACTGGAGGAAATGATAGGAAAGGAAATTTTGTATTTTTCATTTCCTCATGGCAAACAAAGTGACTTTTCGGAATATGCCAGAGATGTAGTAAAGAAGGCAAAGTATGAGTGTAATTTTTCTGCATACGGTGGACTTAACTCACCAAGGGATAATGTATTTGATATTAAGCGTATTGGTATTCCGGAGTCTCCATCATTAACTTTTTTTAAGGCATGGATTGAAGGGTGGAAGATAACGTAAACTTTCGGAATTTCCAATAGTTTAAGATCAAATAAAATAGATTAAAATGAAAATAGAGATTATTAACAACTTCAAAAAAAGAGAAAAACAGATTTTTTGGGCAATTTGCACTCATTATATTTTTCTCTTTTTGTGCATAATAACCTTTAATAGAAGTGCTTTGTCTGAAACACCTTTGTATGTTCCGTTAACTATAACCAACCAATTAGACATTGATAGAATTCATGAGCCCGTAACTACAGGGATTCCACTTCCGATGGATTTAAATGTCACAGATACACGGAACTTGAAGGTAACGTCTTCCGATGGTTTGACAGCGTCACATGTACAATTCAAGGTTTTGTCAAGATGGGGAGAGCTATCAGATAAAACCAAACCTATTAGATGGGTGCTGGTAGATTTCCGGGCAGATGTGCCAGCAAAGGGTAAAGCTATTTACTATTTGACAATGGTAGAGTCAGGGGCGGAGAATGTTTTGAGAAAAGTTAATGAGCTTGAAGGGATTTTTGTATCAGAGGATGTGGAAAAGATTATTGTAGATACAGGACCTATGAAATTTACGATTGCTAAAGACAAGTTTAATTTATTTGATCAGGTTATCATTAAAGACTCAAACAGTGCATTGGAAAAGGAAGTAGTATCTTCCTCGCTGGAAAATGGAATCAGGATTAATAAAGGAGAAATGATATATCGTTCATCTCTTAATCAACCTGATAGTGTGAGCATTGAGGAAAAAGGGCCTTTACGTGCTGTCATCCACATTAGGGGAAAGTATCAAAATGAAGAAGGTGATTATTTTGTAGGTGGAGATGCAAGGCAGAAGCCAAATAAAAATGGCGGGCCAAAAGCAGAAGGCCATCCACTCGAATACAATGTCAGAATTCACGCTTACAAGGATAAAAACTATGTAAAAGTATTTTATACTTTGGAAAATAATGGGAATGGCTGGGGAGACTATTATCCATCAAATGACGCCTTTATTGATGGATTGTATTTAGATTTAACAACTAACTTGAAAGAGCCAATATCATTTGTATCGCAATCAGTAACTGATAATTTGAGTCATAGTGATGCCTTGAACTTATTACAGACTCACTCTGTTAACAGCAAACATGATGAGTCAAAGAACTTTTCTTATGATGTAATCAAAAATGGGAAACCATTATTTAAAGGTGAGCGTTCAGAAGGATGGATAGACGTAAGTGATGGTAATTTAGGTGTTACAGTTGGAGTAAAACATTTTTGGCAGAACTACCCTAAAAGCATAGAAATAAATGGCAATGGTATATCATTGGGGTTATTACCTGATTATGAACAGATGCCTGAGAAAGGACATTATTCAGAGGGAAACTTTTATTTTAGTGGAGGTTGGCACAAGACTCATGAGGTACTTTACTATTTCCATGATGCTGAGAAAGTTAATGCAGAAGTAGAAAAGATTATTAATAGTTTTAAGACTCCGTTAGTAGCTTTGGCGCCTGGCACGTGGTATGCCGATACAAAGGCATGGTCGTTGGTTGCCCCCAGAATAAATAATGATGATTCAAGGAAATATTTACAGCATTATGGAATGTTAAAAGATACCAGATTATCGACGGAATCCGATCCAGTTAAAATTCAAAGGGAAGCCATAGAAAGATATGAACGGATGAATCAAATCATGATTGACCCGGATATATCTGAAGACAACATTGATCTTGAAAAGATACGCGAAAGTCGTGGTAGTTTTCGTAACATTAAGGGAAAAGGATGGGTGGACTACTTTGATGAGGAATATTATGGTTGGGAGGATTTTGGTGATTTGGTCTGGAGGTGGAATCAAGGTGGTCAACATAGTGCCCTTCATTATGATTGGCCTTATATTATGTGGCTGCAGATGATAAGGTCTGGTGACACAAAATACTTTGAGATAGCAGAAGAGATGACAAGACATAGTGTAGATATGGACCAAATACATACGGAAACAACCGGACTTTCTTCCCGTATAAATGGTCTATGGTGGTCGGAAGATATAAAAGGACATCACAAATCACCAAAAGGATATGCACTGATTGTTTCCCACACCTGGAATGGAGGATATACCCTCGGTTATTTGCTAACCGGAAATCAGAGATATTTGGAAGCAGCCAGACGTTCGGCGAAGGTTGGTAGAAATTTCTGGTTTCAGAAAATGGGCGTTGGTAAAAAAAGTGTTATTTATGACCAGACCAGGTCTCAGGGCTGGTCTATCCTTATGCTCGTAAATCTTTATAAGATTACGGGGGATATTAAACTCTTAAAAGATGCCATGACAATCTTTACAAATAGTCTTCTGTATATGGAACAGTTATCTGATTTGCCGGGCAGTAATGGTGAAGGGTATATTACTCTCACGCAACCTGATTATAAAGGAAAAGTTGTAGTAACCTTTGCCACATACCATCTGGAACCTTTATGCGAACTTCATTATGAGGCAAAGAGAGCGGGTCTTGATGTAAAAGGACTTGAAGGATTTATGGTAAGGTCATTGAATTGGTTGAAGGACTATGCTTACGTTGGTGGAGACAGAAGGGGTGATGGGAAATATTCTGCATTGACAATAAGCTATTCTACCGACCCAAATGAACCATCAAAAAATCAAGGTGGGACAATAGCCCATAATATTCATGTGGCTGGCGCATTTGGATACGGTTATTTAATGTTAAGGAAATCTAATCCAACACTTGCAAAGAGCTATTTAGATTTTGCAAGACATCTTTTTCGTGATTTGATGTTTTATACACAGGCTGTAAGTTCAATGACGAAAAACGACTACTTTAATCCTAACATTCGTGCCCCTATCAAATATTTATATTTTACATCTGCAACAAAGGAAATGGGATACATAGGAAGAGGAGGCCAGTTTTATTTAAATGCAGAATACAAATTACAAAAGGGAGAAGATGATGATTTGCAAATAGAATTTGACTCTCCATTCCAAAATCCTGAGTTAGTATGGCTACCACAGGGAACAGATTTGACTAAACACTCTATGGGGCCTTTTACTGTAAGGATTCGATTAGAGGGGACGAATAACAAAGGCAATATCTCAATGATTCCGCGGATTAGATATTTTATAGGAACAGGGAGTGGTTATGGTTACTTTGATATGATACATGAAGGAGAAGACCTATGGATATTTAATATACCAGATCCGAACTGGAACAGGTATAGGTCAAAAAATCTCCATTATCAGGTCAAAGTATTTGATGATGAGGGGAACGTTATAAAAAAAAGCAATTGGCAAAAGGAATTGATTGACTCATTTGTCAAGAAGGACAATTGAAGTAATAATTCACCAACCGACTGACATTTTAGACATGATAAAGGAACTAAACTGTGGACAAAAGCACAAAAAATGATATCATATTTAGCTATCAAAATGAAGTCATAATAGTATGCAAAAAAAGTATGGAGTCCATAGGAATTGAAAAGGATTCTTATTGATACAAATGTTTATGCTTCTTTTAAACGAAACGAGTCTGTTGCCGTAAATGAACTAAGAAAGGCTGAGTATATAGGCATAAATATTATTGTTTTAGGCGAAATATTGAGCGGGTTTAAAGGTGGAATAAAAGAGAAACAAAACAAAGAAGAGTTAAATCTATTTTTAGATTCTCCGCGGGTTCACCTTGTTCAAATAGATGATGACCCAATCCCACCCCCGGGGTGGACAGGTTGCACAATCCCACCCCCGGGTGGACAGGTTGCACAATTTATACCTTCTCTGCTACAAGCTTTGTCAAACCTTGATTTTGTTGAAAAGGTTGATTTTCAGACAGACGTTCTCGTTTTTAAGGGGAGGGCGATATTAAAAAAGAATCGTTTCTTACAGGTGTACTTCAATGAACTTACTGATACGACAGCTTTTGCCCTCATCGAAAAAGAAAAAAGGCTTTGGAGAATAGACTACGACAATATCAGAGGATGGCATATACGTCCGATGAAAGAGCCTGAGGCTCAACACGAAACACCTCCTAAAAATATTGAATAAATTATTGCTAATTTAGCAGGAGTATGGTTATCGATGCCATAAATAAGTACCATGGTTAATAAGTTCATACCTTTTAGCATATTTTCATGAGTTTTGTACTCAGCTTCTTTAATCTCTTCATATTTTAGATTCACTTTGCTTTTTCATATACCATAAAGGTCTTTAAATCTTTTAGTTGGTATTACTTCTATGGGTTTCTTTTTACCAAGGAATTGCAATTCTGCCTTTAAAATTTTATTAAAGACATGCTTTTCGCAATAAAGTTCTTGAAAATAATCATAAAATGGTGTATATATATGGTGTGAATAGGAGGTGTATTATGAGGATGAGCGTAACATTGGATAAAGAACTTTTAGAAGAAGCCCAGAAACTTTTGGAAGGAAAAAGTAAGAAAAAACGTCATTGAAGAAGCTTTAAAAGAACTCGTCAGGAAAAAGAGAAGAGAAAAAGCTATCAAACATGCCGGAAGCATTAAGATGGACATTACCTTGAAGGAGCTATTAAAATCAAGGAAAGAAGGATGATTTTAGTAGATAGTTCTATCTGGGTATGTTATTACCGTGCAGAAGGTGAAGAAAAGATTAAAAAGACTATAAAAGAGGCTATATCTAATGACCTTATTGCAATTAATGGGATTATTATGGTAGAGATATTGAGTGGTATTTCACGTAAAGAAGAGTATAAGAAGGTAGAGAGTGACTTTCTAGGTTTTCATATCTTACCTCTGGACGAGAAAGCCTTTTTAGATGCCTCTGAATTAGGATCGTCCCTCAGGAGAGAGGGTATAAGAGTGCCTTCAACTGATCTTATAATAGCAGCGTCGGCCATAAGTTATGGCCATATACTTTATCATATGGATTCACATTTTGATCTAGTTTCAAAACATACAAAGTTAGAAGCCAAAAATTATGGCAAGAAAAAGTAGTATCGATGAGGAGGTTTTTCTGTATTATAAAAAGTATGATAGGTTATATTGTGTCGTAGCCAAGCATATTGAAAAAGATGGATTTTTAATAACAACATATCCGACCGACAAGGTCAAGGAGGGTGAGACTATATGGACAAAGTAATTGTGTATTACCACAAAGAGAGTGACTCCATGGATATATGGTTTGGTAATCCAGAAGATGAACATATCTGTGAAGAGGTGGGGGAGGGTATTATTCTAAAAAAGGATAAAAATGGAAAAGTAATAGGAATCGAGAAGCTTTATGTGGCCAAAACTCTTAGGATTAAACAACCACTTCCTGTTGAGGTTATAGTTACTTAAACAAAAAGAAGTTACTTTAAAGTTATTGAATGAATTCTTAAAATCGTAATCACAGTTCAATGTACATATTCAGGAAAATATTGATTGTTCCATTCTTATTTCTTGGTATTTTGGCATCAGGACAATTCTATAATAACGCCGATGCCATTACCATAAACGAGGTTCTTTATGATGCAGAGGGTGTAGATACGGGGAAGGAATGGATTGAGCTTTTCAATGAAGATACAGTGAGCATAAACCTTACGGGCTATGACCTGAGCGCCGATGTAGGTAATTTTTATGCGTTTCCAGATTTCACACTCCCTGCTGATTCATTTGTAGTAGTGCATTGGAATGCTACAGATACAGATACCTCAACTGATTTATATACTGGAGATTTATTAAATGCTGCTATGAGTAATACTAAAGGTTTTGTTGCATTATTTAGTAGTACCACTCATAACTCTTCGACAATAATTGATTATGTGGAATATGGTTTAGGTGGTCAGACTTGGGAAAGCGATGCAGTAACTGCAGAAATCTGGACAGCAGGTGATTTTGTGGCTGACGTAATGGCAGGTAGTAGCATAGGCTTGCAGATTAATGGATTGGATAATAATTTATCATCCGACTGGGCTCAGTTTGATAACCCAACACCTGGCTCAAATAATGAACCAATTCCAGAGCCAAGCACGGTAGCCCTCCTTTGCATAGGATTGTTAGGATTAGGATTGTTCATGAAGAGAAAAGAGATAGTAAAATATTTTTTGGACACAGACAGGCACAGATTATCAAGATTGTTTAAACACAAGAAACGAATGTTCAGTTCAAAAATAGATTTCCGATCAAGTCGGAAATGACATTAATTGTTATTTAAATTACTTAATCCTTTAAAGTTCTTAATCTTCTTCACTTTGATCTTGTTTCCTCTCGTCATTCCTGCGAAATCAGGAATCTATAGATTTGAATCACTAAAGTATAATTTTAATACTTTGTGTTGATGCAAAAGGATCATGGGCATTTAACCACCACATTTCATTTTTTCTGAAGGTGGAATTTTCAAATGAAAAGGAATATTCACAAAAAATCACACTGCAGCTATATGATACACTTTTTTTCTTATCTTGTATTACTTTTGCTTTTAATATGTGGAAATGTTACTGCACAGAATTATAGTACTAGTCTTGTAAAAACTATAAAAAAAGTTAAGCCTTCTATTATTGCAGTTGGTACGTATCATCCGCTTTCTAGACCTCCCGTAAAGTTTTATGGCACTGGTTTTGTTTATAGTAAAAATGGTTATGCAATTACGGCAGAGCACGTAATAAGCGCAATTTATCAAAAAGATGATATTGACAACCTGTACGCTTTTTTCCCTAAAACAGGAAATTCAGAAAAAGTCAAGGCAAGGGTCGTAACAGAGAATAAAAGATATGACCTTTCTATTATAAAACTGGAAGGGAGTGGGTTTAGTTACGTACAGTTGGGTGATTCTTCAACCGTTGAAGAAGGACAGTCTATAGCCCTATGTGGTTATCCGTATGGTCCTGTTTTTGGTTTGTATCCTACAACACACACTGGTGTAATTAGCAACATAAGCCCCATAGCAATCCCTGTAAAGAATATGTCTTTACTTTCAAACAGGATGATAACGGCATTGAAAGACCCTTATACTATCTTTCAACTCGATTGTACTGCTTTTCCCGGGAATAGTGGGGACCTTTGTTCCTACCTGAAACCGGTGAGGTGATAGGTGTATTAAATAGTGCGTTTATAAAAGTTACGAAGGAAAACAAACAAGTTTCTACCGGCATAAGCTATGCGATACCTATTAACTATATAAAAGAGCTTATAGAAGCAATTAAAAACAACCAATAAAATATTTGGGAATCTCAATATTGGACAGGACTTACAGGATAAAATTAAAATTAGATAAAAGAAATAAGAATTCCTGCAAAGCCACGCTTAGTGTGGCAAAGCCGACAAAGCTAGGCTTTGGCTTAGCTCTGTAAATCCTGTCTAAATTTTATATCTAGGATAAAAAATATGAAATCCAAAGTTTTCTTGTATCTCAAGATTGCATTAATTTCACTTTTAATAATATTAATTTATTACAATACTTTTATATGGATGGAAGATAGATGGAGAAGTACAGGTTCATATTACTCACATGGTTATCTGATTCCATTTATTGTAGCCTTCTTAATATGGAGGTTAAGGGGATGTTTTCAAGAAATGAATTATAGTTCTTGTATGACAGGTATTGTGTTAGTTAGTATAGGGGCGTTTATACAGATTGCAAGCGCCTTTATGCGTATACATTTTACGTCTGCCCTTTCTTTTATACTTGTTTTACTTGGTATAGTATTTTATCTTTTTGGTAAGGATATAGGGAAGAAATTGCTTTTTCCGATTCTTTTTCTTATAACTATGATACCTATGCCACTTGCTGTGATAGCAGGATTAAGTCTAAAGTTGAAACTATTTGCTGCAGAGTGTGCAATGGGCATTATCCGTGTTATTGGTATACCTGCCGTACAGGATGGTAGTAAGATATTTTTCAGCGATTGTTCATTAGTGGTGGGGGATATATGTAGTGGTCTTAAATCATTGATTGCCTTAATAGCCTTTGGTGCATTGTTTGCATATATTTCTAGTATTTCTAATTATATGAAGCCGGTCTTGTTTATTGCGTCAATTCCAGATGCCGTAATAGCAAACATTATAAGGATATTAATCCTCTGTTTAGTGGCAAATAAGTGGGGAAGCGAAGTTGCAACGGGATTGGTACATGACATAACAGGAATGCTTATCTTTGTAATAGCTTTTATTTTGCTATTTGGCCTTGGAAGTAGTTTGCGTAGATTGAATAAATTGTCAATTTCCAATTAAACCTTTATGATCCTCCGGCTCACCACGAATTATGAAAATTTAACATAAAAATCTGGATTCCCTGGGAATCCCGTAATACTGGACGTAAGCAGTGTACTTCCTCCTTTCGGGAGGATTCCAGAGCTTATTTTCGTGTTAAAAGTACTTGAATGTCTAAACGATATCTGACAATAATTGGCATCCTTTTTATAGTTACAATTATTACCTTCTTGTTGTCTAAAAATGCACCTTCACACCAGAAATCATTATATGCTAAACAATTGCCCGTATTTATTCATGGTTGGATCGGTAAAGATATTGAAGTGGATGATAAAACGTTAAAGATTCTCGAAACTGATGATGTTTTGATAAGGGAGTATAAAAAGGAAGAGACACCTCCCGTTCAACTTTGCATTGTATATGCAAGTAATAATAGAAAGGTTGCCCATCCCCAAGAAATTTGTTATAAAGGTGGTGGATGGTCGTTAGAGGAAAAGAAACCTGTCGTGTTATCAACAAGAGCTGATGTATTTCCTGAATTTAAAGCAATAAAATTAATCTTGGAAAAGGGTAATCAAAGACAATTAGTACTTTACTGGTATAAATGTAACAAAGAATATACCTCCAATTATTATAAGCAGCAAATTAATATTGTTAAAAGTGGAATAATTACAGGCAAGAGTACAAGCGGCCTGATAAGAATCTCTACACCAATTATTAATAAAGATGAGGATGTCGCGATGAAGAGGACTCAAATATTTACTTTAAATATATTACCATTAATTACAAAGCATCTGCCATAGTTTTATGGAAAAAAAGAGAAGGATTTATCCCAGGGTTGATGTAAACATTACTATCAAACAACTGGGGAATGCCGTAAATATTTCTGAAGGAGGTATATGCGTTATTGCCGAAAATCCTTTGCCCATTGGCTCTAACGTTGATCTTGATTTGTTTTTGTCCGATTTGCCCTGTGAAGCTGAACAAAGATCCTCAGACTCTGTTAAGTTTGAAGGAACGGTATTATGGACGAAGTACTCTGAGTTATTTGATAAATATGAAGTCGGGATTAAATTCATAAATCCACATCCTTCTAATAGAAAAAAGATAAAATCCTTTGTTGAAAGTTACAGATGATAGTCCAGGAACATGTTTATGATTTCTTACGATTTTACGGATTATGAGCACTTATAATTACCACATTCCAATTCTTTCGCTCTGTAATACACCCCTTCAATAAATTCAATAAAAAGCGACAGGTGTCAGTTTTTGTTGAATTTTCTTATCTCTAATATTAGCAATATCTTACTAAGCTAAAAGAAAAAAAGTGTTGGTTTTTGTAAACATTAAATGATTATTGGCTTATAAATGGCTGTTTATTTTCATATTTATAAGCATTTATAAATAAATAACTTATACTTTCCACAGTTAATTTTTACATAATTAGCGGTATAGGGCACAGAATTTGTTACTACAATTACAGACTTGGACATTAAACAAAACCATTTTAAATTAGTTCACTCTGTTCACTAATTTATGGCATTTTGCTACGCAAAATGAATACACACTGAAAACTGTATACTATCTCTGTAGGAAAATTCATAAAGTTTCATAAGATAAAATATTACAATAGTTTGCCTGTTGGGAGACAGGTAGAATTTACGACACGTTAATTATAGGGAAGAAAAGGAGGTTTGTGCTATGGATACTAAACATAATAAACACAGAAGACGCAGACGTGTATCTACCCAATATCTTGTGGGAGATTGATATACTTCTGAAACTTCATCATCAGAATCACCATTTCCTTAAATTCACAAAACACTTCCTTTTCCTTTTCAAATTCTACATCAATAGAATTTATTCTTTTTAGCAATAAATTGCAAATATTTTACTTGACTTTATCG
>MAYW01000033.1 GCA_001723765.1 Candidatus Scalindua rubra | reverse complement strand
TTAATAACCCCTAATTTGATATATCCACAGGCTTTCTGATAATGTTGTAACACGTTGATTAAAATGGACTTGCGTGATATCATAACATTTTAGAGAATTGTTTGAGGTCAAAATTTAGGGGTAATTAATCTGTATGAAAATCCGTGTTTAAAGAATTCTAAATTTCTCATTATATGGTTGACATATCGGCATTTATCCGGTAAGATTGCTGACTATGCTTAAAAGATTACTAAAAAAAGCAACTTCATCAGCTTTTTTACTTGGCCCACGTGGCACAGGTAAGTCTACATGGATCAAGCATAATTTTCCTGATTCCATCAGGTATGACCTGTTAAATACTTCAGAATTTATTAGATTAAGCAGACAACCATCCTTGTTATACGATGAAACCATACATTTAACACCGAGAACGTGGGTCGTAATCGATGAAATTCAAAAGGTTCCCGGTCTGCTTAATGAAGTGCATCGCATTATGGAGGAAAAAAACATTTTTTTTATTCTATCAGGGTCAAGCGCACGTAAATTAAGAAGTTCAAATGTGAATTTGTTGGCAGGCAGAGCCACTACGTTTTATCTTTTCCCATTTGTTTCTAAAGAGGTTGGATTTAACTTTGACCTTAAGAATCAAATTACTTATGGGATGCTGCCATTATCTTTTTTATCAGAAAAGCCAAAAAGGTTTTTAAAAACATATGCGGAAACCTATTTGAAAGAGGAGATTAAAGAGGAAGCTTTAACCAGAAATATTGGGAATTTTGCAAGATTTCTAGAAGTTGCAGCAAGGCAAAACGGGCAAGTAACCAACGTGTCCTCCATATCAAGAGATGCAATGGTCGCCCGTCAAACGGTGCAGGGATATTTTGAAATTTTAATTGATACCTTAATAGGATTCTGGCTGCATCCATGGAAACTGAAAAGGTCCACAAAACAGGTAAGCCACCCCAAGTTTTATTTCTTTGACTCAGGCATTGTTCGCTCATTGTCCGGCAGACTGGCGTACCCTCCTTTGCATGAGGAGTTAGGGTCTTTGTTTGAAACATTTATCCTGAACGAATTACGAGCATATTTGCACTACAACGATATAGAATATCCGTTATATTATTGGCGAAGCCACGGCGGCAATGAAGTTGATATCTTTTTAGAGACATCAAAAGGGTTTTTGGCTATAGAATTAAAAAGCACTTTAGTTTGGGAAAGAAGGTATAGCAAAGGTTTATACAGATTAAGGGAGGAAATAGGAAAAGGAAAGGTTAAATGTCTGGGTGTTTTTCTCGGTGAAAGGGCGGTTCACATGGATGGCATCGATATTTATCCTGCAATGCAATTCTTAAGGCTGTTATGGAAAAACGAGATTATTAGATAATTTGTTTAGTATAATCGGGACACTCCAGAAAAAAGAAGGAGTACACCTTTAAGTCCACACCGTAAGGTAGAAGCAGCTATTTACAACTTGCTTTTAGTATTTTTGCATTTTGATTATTACATACTCATTGGTCTAACGCGAACGAGTCGGAATTATAATATTGAGGGATTGAGGGATTAAAAAAATTCCTGAATTCTTAAATTTTAATTTTTTGCAGAGCTAAGATTTGCTTTGTCAAAAATGGTCAAAAAAATTTTATTAAAGTATTAATATCCTGAATACCAGTTACTTACGAAATATATATTTTTAGTAGCTGTAAAATAATACCGCGTTTAGGCAATATAGTCTATGTTAGGTTTCAGGGGTTGAAATGGAGAGGATTACTTATATCCAGAATCGTACTTCAGCATTGTCAAACTTCCTCGTAAAGCACAAAGCGCCCTCTCAATGGTAAAATAGGCACGTAGCAACCACCACAATCACTCGTTCCAACTGGCGTGCTTCAGCGTGGCTTTGAATTGGGCGGGGAACACGTCTTTCTGGAGGGCAGCTTGAACTGAAATGTCTTGGTTCAATCTTCAAGATTGAACCAGCATAAAGGATTCCAGAATTGGAATCCTCTCGAAAGAGAGGTCTGCCTCCTAATCTTTGTACTAATAAGGGAAAGCTTGCCCTGGTGCGACCCGCCCTGCGGTCTGGGCCAGGGTTTGAAAACCGCAGGTTTTCATTTTACAACCTGGTCGAGCCAGAACATATTCAGGTATCTATCCCCTTTTTGGTTCTGGCTCGGCCAGGTTGGGCAGGGTAACAATAAATTTTGTGCCTGTTCCAGGGACGTTCTTGACATCTATTTTTCCATTATGCAAGAGTACGATATGTTTTACGATTGATAATCCCAGACCAGTTCCGCCCAGTTTTCTGGATCGGGATTTATCTACTACATAAAACCGTTCAAATATCCTGGATAAGTGTTCTCGGGGAATGCATATTCCCGTATCCTGTATTTCTGTTATTACGGCCTTATCATTTTGGCTTAAGTATATTTTAATTTCGCCTCTTTCAGTATAATTAATGGCATTATCTATCAGGTTTATAAAGACCTGTTCCAGTTTAAAAGGATCAGCCTTGATAAGAGGCAGATTATCATCTGCATTAAATTTTAAAACCAGATTCTTCTCCCTTAAACTCTGATCAAAGATCTTTAGAATGTTTTCTATTAAACTCTTTAAGTTTACCTCTTCTAGCTCCAGGCTGCTTGATTTTTCTTCAAGCTGTGATAGCAACAGTAAATCCTTAACAATATTTATGACTCTGTCTGTATGCCTCTTAATGATATCCAAATAATTTTTGTTCTTTTCATCTATCCCTTCTTCCAGAGTCTCAACAAATCCTTTTATTGCTGAAAGCGGAGTTCGTAACTCATGGGAAACGTTTGAGACAAAATCCTTCTTTGTCTCTTCCAGATTCTTGATCTTAGTTATATCATGCAGGGTTACTACTATTTCTTCTTTATTGGAGCAGAAAGTGGCGCTGCATAAATATGTTCTGCTGTTTATTTCTATTTCATCTACAAGGCTGGTTTTCTCGTCTCTCACTTTATTTATCAATTCATCAAATTTGATTTTTCTTAAGACTTCCCAGTAAAATTTTCCTTTGACAGAATCATTCTGGACAAATTTTCTAAAACTTTCATTGCTGATTGTAATCCTTCCTTCATTATCTAACACACACAGACCCTCTTTAATTGATGATATAATACTATTAAGTTCTTCTTTCTGATAGGACAGTTGTGTAAACAGGGTTTTTATTTGATCTGTCATATAATTAAAGCTATCTGCCAGTTCTTTTATTTCATCTTTATTATTCAGAAAGACCTTTGTGTTAAAGTCTCCTTGAGCTATCTTGCGTGAAGCAGCACTTAATTCTTTAAGAGGTCTTGATAAATTACGGGAAAAAACAAAAGCTCCTAATAGTAATATAACTACAATAATCACTGCGGTTTTAATAATCGTCATTTTCAGGTTGTATAGCAGGTTATTAATCTCTTTTAAAAATAAACTTGCTCTTAAAACACCAGAGATTTTACCGTCTTTCTCGATCGGTACAGCAACATACAACATTTCTTCTTTTACTGTAGTACTATAACGTAACGATGTGCCAAAACCATCTTTTATGGCCTGTATTACTTCAAGCCTGTTCTTATGGTTTTCCATTAATGCTGGGTCTTTTTCTGAATCTGCGAAGACTACACCTTCAGTGCTTATGACCGTAATCCTTGTCTCTATCTGCCTGCCCAACTTTTTTATAAGGGTATCTAATTCTTCAATACGATTATTTTCTAAGAGTGGGGATATCTTTAACTTTAATGTAAAACAAAGGTTTTTTAGATTACCAGTTAATGTATCTATATAATGATGCCTTATTACTCTGAAAGAGAGGAAAAATGTTATGGAAAGAATTACGAGAACAATTAAAAGATACCCGCCAAATACTTTTACAAATATTGACTTCTTCATTCTTCTAATTTATATCCTATACCCCTGATATTCTTAATAAACTGTCCGGCTTTGCCTAACTTGTCTCTTAAATTTTTGATATGTACATCTATTGTCCTGTCTAAGACAATCTTGTCATGTCCCCATAAGTGGTCCAGTATATCGTGCCTTGGAAACACTTTACTCTTTTTTGATAAAAGTAATTTTAATATCCTGAATTCAGTTGAAGTCAATTCTATCTTTCTGCCTTCAACAACGACTTCATACGTTTCAAGATCTATTGTTAATATTCCACCGATATCTAATTTCCTGGATCCTTCATCTTTTTGTCTTCTTCTTAAGACGGCCTTTACTCTGGCAACCAATTCTTTTGGCGAGAAAGGTTTAGTAACATAATCATCTGCACCAAATTCCAATCCTAAGACCTTATCTGTTTCCTCTCCCTTTGCCGTAAGCATAATAATGGGTATGGAAGAAAATTTATCTTCTCTTTTTAAATATTTACATATTTCTAATCCATCTGCATTGGGCAGCATCAAGTCCAGAATAATAAGATCCGGAATTTTCACATCAAGGAATCTATAAAAACTCTCTGCATCAGAGAATCCGTCGACCTTAAACATTGCCTTCTTTAGATTAATGGATACCAGTTCCACAATATCAGGTTCATCATCTACAATTGCTATTAATTTATTCATCTTTTTTACCAAATGTTTTTCTGAGCCAATCCTTAATTTCGTCCCTTAAAAGAGAATAAAAGCACTAATGTGGTTAAAAGTGCAATTATGCTGATTGGCGTAAGACAATGCAAGAATTTTTCTTTAAACCATCATTGCCTTTTGCCAGATAACTCCACATCAATACCATTGCCGTACAGGGAGCAATCCCCAGGAGAATAGTCCCAGAGATGTAACTCCTCCATAATTCAACTTCCTGTCCACCCTTGACTATCTCCGTACCGGGAAGGAAAGGGATATGTGTCTTTATGCCCTGAACTGGATATTGCTAGTCAGGGAAATACTATCGAAGAAGCAAAAAGAAATCTTCAAGAGGCATTAGAGTTATTTTTCGAATGCGCATCATCAGAAGAAGTTAAAACTCGACTGCATAATGAAGTTTATATAACGCAGCTTGAGGTGGAAGTTGGCTAAATTACGAGTACTTTCCGGTAAGGATGTTTGTAAAATTTTATCAAATCATGGTTTTATGGAAGTACGAATACGTGGAAGTCATATTGTGATGCAACGCAAGGATGCTGGAAAGATAATAACAGTTCCTGTACCTAATCATGATGAACTTAGTGTTGGTACACTGCGAATTAATGAAATCGTACATGGAAAACGCTCTATATCTGCGAACACGGCATTGCGTTTGTCACGTTTCTTTGGAACAACTGATCGTTTTTGGCTTAATCTTCAAACAAGGTATGACCTGGAAATAGAAAAAGATCGGTTGGGTTCAAGTCTTAAGGAGGAAGTTGAGGTATTAAAATAATCTATATGATGTGAGATGTGACGAGCCACTTGTGCTGGTCGGATTAAAGTATCTGCGTATATCCCTCAACGCCTATTTTTTTGGTGGGCATGCCCGACGCCTGCCTTCAGGTAGGCAGGGGCAGGTAGGGTTGAAAATCCATGATTGGCCGTAAGGTTGATTTGCGTACAGACGGAGACTTAAGTCGTTATTTTAGAGATGAAGTGGTTAATAACACTGAGGTGCAATATGCCGTTTTAGGATAAAGTCTGCCTGTAGAACATCCATTGAAGAAAGCGGAGAAGCTTAGAAACTTTATTTTTTTACTATTGACTTAATTTTAAACTAGCAAGTCGATTTAAGCTAATTCCAGATTCCGCTGCCTGGATAGTAAGATCTCTATGAACTTTTGGTGGAACCCTTACCATAAATTTACCGCTATATCGTTTGCCGGCAATTGGCCCTGGAATAGTTTCGCCATTGTCTTGCATGTCCCTGATAACATCTTTGACAACATTGCGGATACCCTTTAAAGCTCCTTCGGGTGTCCTCGCTAGCCAACTTAAGCTTGGAAATTCTGCACATAGTCCCACATATTTATTATCGTCATCAGACCAGGTTACACGGTAGGTATAACGATCATTTTTCTTTACCATTTTAGCCATACACATATGGTATCAATAATGATACTTATGTCAAGGGTTGATTTTCTGGCAGGACAAAACAGATTCTTGAGAAATGGAATTTCTTGCTTCTTGTTTACCCTGAACCGTTATGATTCAGGGCCTACTGTTCACCACGTGAAATGACTCATCTATTTCACTGTGGTCTATTGCTTCCTTTTAGTCTGCTACTTGATTCCTGCACACGAATTTTATTGCAAAACAACCCCACTCTTTTATAATATTTAAATCAATAAATCAGTTACAAATCACTTTTACCATATTTTAGATATCTTCAATATACTTACCCGTATATTATTAAGTGTTTTGCCTTCATTTAAAGCCGTATCTATTTCTTTAAAAGCTTGCTTCCATAAGTTCATTAACAAGATACCTATTGTGTCAAGTGGCGAGATGTGACCCCAGCTACAAGTGACCCCAGCTACAGACCTAGAAAGGAGAATTGAATATGAAGAAACGTTCTAATGTTTATACAATTTTAATAGTTTTTCTGCTTCTTATTCAGCAGATTATTTTAGGCTGCACGACAACGGTGACAAAGGATGTGCAAAAGGAGGAGTTAATCAGAGAGGATTCGCATAAAGAAGATTTGGTCAAAGAGGAGTTAAATAAGGAAGAAGCGGACCTGGTCAGCCAGAAGCTTTACAAGGATAAATGTTCTCCCTGTCACGAACTACCGGACATTGACGCCTATGCTTATACCCCTGAACAGTGGGTAAACATAATCGATGCCATGCATAATCCCAGGGAATACAGTGAGTTTATAACGTTAGAAGAAGATGAGAAGATAAAGGACTATCTGAAAAATATGAGTCATTAGGTTTTTTTACCCGCCCTGCATGCTTATTTCTGCTTGCCACTATGGTCGTGGCAAAGTCTATGCACATCAGCAAGGGTGATCCCTTCCTCAAGTATTCTCATGCAATGGAAGCAGGGATTCTGTTCTTAAGTTTGATTTTTATCGGTCCCGGGAAGTACTCACTGGACGATCAAATCAGGTCTGTCAAAAGGGTCTGACACACAACTTAAACAAAATATTTTCCTTTGCGTACTTCGCGTCTCTGTGGTGAATCTTGCTTCTCTTCTTTTTCCTTTAACCTCAGTATCAATCTGCGTATATTCGCGTCCAATGTCTTTTGTCTTGCAAAACAACCCCACTCTTTTATAATGACTAATCAAAACAAGTCAGAACAACTGGTTTTATAAATTTCAAATCCAAGAATTACGGCCCGCCATACTAATAGGCGGTCATAGTAATTTAGCTTGACAGGTTCCTGTTCAAAGCGTAATTCAGTTGTTGAAAAAATTGCACATACTGCCGAAGATATTAAGTATGTTGTCGAGATCTGACACTATATGTTTCCTCATTAAGGCGAGGCGTTTGCGTCTTTTGAGGAACTTTAAAGAACAGCCTGATATGTCAACATGACGCATCAGGCTGTTATTATTGATCAACTGAGCTGTCAGCATTAAGTTTCCGGAAGATTGCGAGAAAATCTAGAATTACATCCTGTAAGACAAGGGATAAACGCCTATATCATCACAGGGTTTTTATTATGGTAGAAGACGACGATGAGTTGGAAAACAGCACCTCATGTGAAGAAAAGCACATTTGGAAAAAATTACTCGCTACACCGGAAGGCCGCATTCTTGTGATAGGTTTGATTATGGCTCTGTTGTTTATTTCAGTGTTATGGTTGGGTTATCTCCGTTTTCAAGAGAAAGCTCATGTCTTTATAGGAATGAGCGCAACAAATATCCTTTTCGGCAGGGCTGCCGGAATTTCATTTGGCTACTCTTTTGATTTAGGGAACGTATTGGTTATAATCACCAATATAATAATCGAAACCATTTTAGTACTTATCTTTTATCCGCTTTTTGTATTCAGCTGGCGCAATATTCTGGTAATCAAACCTCTCAGAAGAATCATGAAACGCACAAGTATTGCAGCTGAGGCCCATCAAGATACCATACGTAAATATGGAATAATAGGACTCTTTATGTTTGTATGGTTACCATTCTGGATGACCGGACCGGTTGTTGGCTGTGCAGTGGGATACCTTTTGGGGCTTAGTCCATGGAAAAACCTGACCATAGTGTTGTCCAGCACTTGCCTTGCAATAATCTGCTGGGCAATACTACTTCGAAATATTCACGACAGGGTTGCGGAATATGGCCCCTATGCTTCCATTGCCTTTGTAATAGTAATAATTCTTATTGTATCCGGAATCTATGTCTTACGATACTTGCGACATAAATATTAAAATAATGTATTTCGGTGTCAAATCTTGATTAGTGATTATAATTATTTAAACTAAGTTGTTACTTTTGTTAGTTGATTAATAAATACAGACATACTTATGCCTATTGACAAAGTAGATACCCACGAGCATGCCTGTGGCACTTTTTAACACCCCCTCACTTTAATCCTCTCCCCATATGGGGGATAGACCCGACTGCCATTTGTCGGACAGGAAATGACAATTCTGGTACAGCCTGTAATCTATTGACAAATGATCAAATCCGTCAGGCCTTGTTTCTAAATTTTTCAAGACTCCCGGTTACTTTGATTTCAGGATTTGACTCAACATCCATTAAACAATGAGGATTAAGTAACCAGGGGAAGCATGCCTTTGGAGACAGGTTATCATCTGGTATGAGCAAGCCGGTGGGTATTCAGTCCATCCCAAAATGCAGCAACTCCATCAAGCATTTCTTTTCCTGAAATGATGAATTGGTCTTCGTTAAATTCATGGGGTCCAAAGTAGAGGTCTTCAAGCTCTTTCTGAGTGTGGGTTGCATGCTGGCCTTCTACTTTGTCGTGCCAGGTAAAAAAACCCAACGGCAGGTCTTGAATTGTGGTTTCTTTGAAAGTCTTCAAGCCCGCTATAAGCTGTTTCCAGAAGCCTGCCGCAGCCCAGTTTTCTACTGCAAAGCTGGCACCGGCGCCAATTGAGAAGTTCTCATTTCCATAAAGTCTTTCAAGTTCATCACAAAAGAAAAGGGGTTCTTCGGAACCGTGTGAACGTCTTCCCATATCTTGAAATGTCAAACCAAGCCTTTCACCAATCAACAGCAGCCATTCAAAATGTGCCGCCTTAAACTTGAAGGTTCCGCCATCCACCGTCCCTTCAGTATTGACCAGATCGGGGTCGCCTTCATTTTCAGCGTCAGCGGCTCTCTTTGATCGAGATATCTCTGATTCCCGGGTTGGCGGTCTGAAGATGACACCTATCTCATTGGCCAGGATCTCCTTGGCTGCATGCATTTCGTCAAGATCAACGGCATTTATCGTTTTTTTTAGTTGAGCGACAAGAAATAAATTGGAGAATACGGAGAATTGAGCAACAAAGTATCGAACCTCTTCGAGAGTAAGATCTGCTTTTTCAAACCATTTGCAGTACTCATTATTCACAATAACCCGATGGGTCAAGAGTTCTTGTTCAATTCTTTTCTGAAATGCTTTAAAATCGCTCTGCGATCGCTCTGCCATGTCAACCTCCTGTAATAAAGATTAATAGCAATAAGATTTAAGATCTAAAATCTGAGTGTCGTGTTCGTATTTATAAATTTATGCATTTTGTCTTATTTTTTTTAAATCTTTTAAGTCTTCCTGATTGTCTTTCTTTTATGATTTACTTAACACCGATTCAATCAGGGCTATAGTTTTTTCCTTAATATTTATAACAATATATTTTATGTATAATATTTCTCACATTATTATATTATATTGTTGTACTATATTTTACATCCTGAAAAATAGAAATATCCATGATAATGCCTAACCTTTGGTTAGGTGGGACAAATGGCTGAATCCATCAGGGAAAATAGGGTCAGCGACCGTAAAAGTTTGACCTACGGTCAGGTACACATCTTTAATATAAATCAGCTCTTGCTTTAAAATGGGTTAAGGAATATCCTTTTATCTGAAATCTCTGCGCCCACTGCGGTGAATATGGTCCTCAACAGAAATTAAGTAACCCGGAAAATGGACATATTAAAAAATATAATAGAACCGCATATCTTCGTAGCATTTATTATAGGCCTGATCAGCGCTCTTTCTCTACCGCTGGGTACCATTACTTCAGCGTTTTGGAAACCCGGAGATCGGGCTATGGCATTCTTAATGGCTTTTGGAGGCGGGGCGCTGTTAGCAGCATTAACGATTGATTTAGTTGGATCTGCCCTTAAAAAAGGTCATTTTCATATCCTGAAAAGAGTTTTGAAATACTCATTCAACATACACCCCACCTTGCTGAAAAGTTACGGGAATTATTAAAAGGAGATGAAGTTGCTAAATATTTGATTGAACGTCAAGAGATGTCTCCGGAGAGATCAGAAGAATGGATAAACAGAATGATTCAACACTACCGGGGTGAATATCTATCTCAAAAAGACGGACAGCAAACCGAAATGGAGTTTAAGCAAATATTAGAACAAATCAAACGCGTACCTATTTTTCAAAAATTACCATCAGAAGAAGTCAACGAAATTGCATCATTATTCTTTCGCAAACACCATCAAAAAGGGTACACCTTCTTTTATGAACATGAACCGGCAGAAAGATTGTACATTGTTGATCATGGGGAAGTATCATTGATCGACCATGAAAATAAAATGAGGATGTTCACGACCTTAACCGATTATGATGCTTTTGGAGTCATGTCTTTCTTAACAGGGGCACAGCACACAATGACAGCGGTAGCAGCCGAAGACTCAACGGTTTGGGTTTTACAGAAGCAGGATTTTGAGCGCTTACTCGAAACCGCTCCTCAGTTTGCACGTGCAGTCGAGGACTATATTAAACAGGAAGAGGTTTCAGGCTATTTAACACTGAAACAACATTTCGATACCAACCAGGCCGCTCAGTGGACACAAAGAGCGGTCAAAAGTATGGAGCATGGAAAGCACATTCCCTCTGCTAAAGAGATGGTACAAGTTTGCAAAGAGAATACCGGTGCGCCTGTTGCCATTTGGCTCGGCATCTTTCTGGATGGTATACCGGAGTCGTTAGTAATCGGAGCTTATATGATTCATACAGGCCATATCGGCCTTTCATTAATAGCAGGATTATTTCTTTCCAATTATCCTGAGGCATTATCGAGTTCAGTGGGAATGCGACAGCAGGGCCTGTCCTTTAAACGGGTTTTGATAATGTGGACTTCTCTGATGATTTTTACCGGCATTGGAGCGGCGTTGGGAAATATGTTTTTTGCTGGAGCCCCCGAAGTGCTCTTTTCATTAATTGAAGGAATTGCTGCAGGTGCGATGTTGACCATGATTGCAGAAACCATGTTGCCGGAAGCTTACTTTAAAGGAGGCTCTATTGTCGGCATTTCCACTCTAATGGGATTTCTAACCCCGATTTATTTCAAAACTTTGGAATGAGCATTTCGCACACAGCCTAATGAATAACCATCCCACCTACGAGGTGGAATATGTGGAAACAAATAGGGGGCCCGCTAAACAACTTGTCCGAGGACAGGAGGACAGGGTCAGATCTTGCTTCTTGATGTTTATGATTCTCTGTTTATCTCTCCGCTCTCTGTGGTTAAAAAATCTTAGCTCTGGAAAATAGCTTTATGATTATGTTGTAATTATAGCCAGGTTCTTATCAATTAGTTTACTATCAAAATCAATAAATTGCCTGGTTAATTCTGCCATTTCTCGATAAAAGGCAACCCGTGATTCTTTCTTCAATTTGTCACAAAAAATGGGTACCCATTGACTAAGGTGTTCATCGATAAATTTCTTCTCAAATTCCATGCAACGAATGGCTGTCTTTTTATCTTTCTGTTCCCATGCCTCTTTTTCGCGACACGTAAGCCTTTGCATAAATTCCAGCTCGACTCCTATATGGTCAGGTAATCCTGACCAGTTACTGGAATATTCCAGTCCTAATGATTCAATGAACTTTTTGACTTCTACGGTCGTTTCACTCCAGAGAGCATCCTCATTATCTCTGTATACTGACTCGTAGGGTGAAATATGTTTGCCCGGCCCGATAAACAAACGTGTATATTCCAATACTAAATCATTATGAAATTTATCACTAACGTCATTCGTGATTTGTTCATCAAAATGCAAACCTGATTCATTCAAGACATCTAAAATATTTGACTCTCTGAGTGACTTAATAAATTCCTTGTTTGGTTCCTGTAGATAAACAATAGACAGGAATCCATAGGAATTACTTCTGTGCTCAGCTATTGCGTTCATTTCTCTTTTCATTGTAAATTATGGGCCACAGACTAACACAGATATGCATTCACCCTGTTAGATGTTTACTATCTAACAGGGCAAGTGGATACTAATGGTAATGTAAATAGATTCCCAATCGAGTTGGGAATGACAAAGTGTCGTGTTTCCTGTAATATTCTTAGCATCTATGCAGAGTAAATTCAACAAGTTTTGGAAAATAGGGACAGCGTCCGAGGTGAATTTTGAAAAGTTAACCACGGAAATATCCATCCGAATTGTATAAAATATTTTTTTGCAATAAAAAGAAATCCTTGTGAAATATAATATATATAAGCTCCTTATAACATTTCGACTTGAGTGTTAATGCGATTTAGCTTAGAAAGACGTTATGACCAAATCAAATGAGAAGAAGAGGTTATTTGTTGAACTCTTAACACCGCATAAAGACACTTTGTATAAGGTTTGTAAGAATTTGATATGGAATAGTAACGATATTGAGGATGCGTTACAAACAGCAATTCTAAGTGCATATAAATCGTTTGGTAAATTCGAAGAGGGTTCCAACTTTAAGGCATGGATATTTAAGTTCTTAATAAATACAGTATTTAACTTTAATAAAAAGTATACAAGGCTAAGTGTTTTTGAAACGTTTCATGAAGAGATATTAGATACCACAAAAGCCTCTCATGATGAGCATGAAAACCTGGATATGTTTGAAATACTGGAAAAAGAAAATATCTACCACGAAATCCTGAAAAATCCGCTTAAGCTGCTGGAAAGAATGGATAAAAGCATGAAGGACTCCTTACTCAAGTTAAATACGGCAGAGCGAACTGTATTTTTGCTTAGGTCTTTAACAGACCTTTCGTATAAAGAAATATCAAATGTCCTTGAAATACCTATAGGTACGGTAATGAGCCATCTTTATAGAGCAAGGGCAAAATTACGCGAATCTCTCTGTGATTATGCCAGAGAAACAGGTTTATTTCGTGATAAGGGAGTTTAACAATGAATTGCAAAGAAGCAAGAAGATATATTAATTTGTTTTTTGATTCTGAGCTGGATTCGAAAACCAACTTTGAGATATCAGAACACCTTTCATCTTGTGAAGACTGTAACAGAAGATTTACGCAAGAAGAAAGGATTGAAAAATCATTTGTGTCAATCTTAAAGGAAGATAAAGATCCTAAGGCTGAGAAGACATGGGAAAGAGTCATTTCCAGGTTCAACCATCAAGCAGAGCCGAGAGAAGAGACGCGTTTGAGTTACCGGTCTTTCCCGCCAGAACGACTTTGGCAGGCTGGTAGAAGATATCTTGTTCCTGCAACTATAGCCATAATCGGCATGATAATAATGCTAATTATGTATATCGGACAAGATTCTGATAAATTGACAGTAGTAGCACAAAGATGTCACAAAGAATATATAACAAATAAGATAGTACCATCAATAGAATCTGTATCTCCTGGTGAGATGTCCAGATACTTTTCAGGTAAATTTACATTTCCCGTAGTAGTTTCTGAGATACCGGATATTAAGTCACATCACGTAAAACTCTTTGGGGGAAAAGTGTGTCATCTTAACGGGATTTCGGCTGCTTATGTTATGTACCACTGCTGTAATACGCCTGTTTCAGTATTTATCTTAAACACAAAAGATGTCGAAAACTTTTCTGATATGAGGCGGTATCTTGCAGGAGACAGAATGCTTTCTAAGGATGCAGATGGAACTACTTTTATAGCAGTTCCAGCAAATCAAGATACCTGCGTGTGTGTAGTTGCTGACCATGATATAGAATTGCTGAGATGGATTGCCAATAATTTTACAAAAACATAGGAGGTGAATAATCATGAGTAGAAGAACCTTAAACATTTCATTTTTGTACGTATTAGTTGTAATGGTAGGTGTGGCTTTTGTAACAAACAATGTCCTGGCAAAACCTTTAAAAGAATTGACGTTAACAGGTGAGAATTATTGTATTGGATGCAGTCTTAAAAAGGCAGAAGGTGCTGCGGCGCAATGCAGCATTTATGGTTGTAAGCACGTTCTTAAGGTTGAAAAGGCCGTAGACTCTACAGGTAATGAAATTTCAGAGCTAAAGGGATTGACCCTTCACTACCTGGAAAATGATGCTAGCGTTGAACTTTTCAAGGGCAAGGAATATCATGGTAAAGTTGTAAGTATCAAAGGAAATGTTCATCTCGATGAGAGAGTAGTTGATGTTACGAGTGTTACCCCGGTGAGTACCGAATGAAGATTATAAAATGTTTTTGCATAAAGAAAATCAAATAAAAGAACAAATCCCCCTATTTCCCCCTTTTCTAAAGGGGGAGTAAGGGGGATTCAGCCCCTTTTTCAAAGGGGGATTAAGCGGGATTCAGCCCTTTACTAAAGGGCGGGCAATGCCACAGAGCTAAGCTCAGCTTTGCGGGAATGACAGATAATACAACAAATTGTCATTCCCGACTCCGACAAAGATGAGCTTAGCTCACGTCGGGGATTTATTTTCGAATTAAACAAACTAAATTAGTGACCGAAGGAAGCTAATTTTAAAAATGGGACTTGTTAAAGCAGCATTAAAAAATCCATATTTGGTTATTGTAATGGCTCTGGCAATTGTAGTAATAGGGGTATCATCACTTATTCGTTTGCCGGCAGACTTACTTCCGATATTTAAGACTCCTGCAGTGCAGATATTAACGTTTTATCCAGGGATGCCGGCAGTGGTCATGGAACGTGACATTATGTCGCGTCTGGAACGCTGGACAGGGCAGTCGATGGGTATTGAGCATCAAGAGGCAAAGGCAATGATAGGAGTCTGCGTGGTAAAGGACTTCTTCAGGGAAGACATAGATCCAAACACGGCCATGTCTCAGGTTACGTCGCTTGCCATGTCCGATCTCTTCTACATGCCCCCAGGGACAATCCCTCCAATGGTAATGCCTTTTGATCCTACAGCTTCAATACCCCTTTGCCTGTTAAGCATTTCCAGCCCAACGATGAGTGAAAAAGAACTCTATGATGTTGCATATTTCGAACTTCGAAATCGCCTACAGAGTATTTCCGGAGTAATTGCACCTGCGGTGTATGGAGGCGTACTCAGGAGAATACTTACATATGTTGATCGTGATGAGCTTGAGGCTCGTGGGCTTTCTCCAATGGCTGTTGTAAATGCGCTTAAACGTTCAAACCTTATGATTCCCACTGGTAATGCCAAGCTTGGTACGCTTGATTATCAGATAAACTCAAACGCCATGGTTGCGGAAGTTGCCGAGCTTAACGATATACCTATTAAGGTTGAAAAAGGGGCTACAGTGTTCCTTCGCGATGTGGCAACTGCAAAGGATTCTCACCAGATTCAGACAAATATAGTTCGTGTCAACGGAAAGAGACAGGTTTATATCCCTGTTTATCGTCAACCGGGCGCTAATACAATTCAAATAGTGAATGAAGTACGTGAGAGAAGTGGAAGGATTCTGCAAAGGCTCAAAGAAATGGACCCGCGAGCAAAGGATCTGCGTATGGATGTGGTCATGGATCAATCAGTTTCTGTAAAGAATACAATTAATGAGCTAAAATATGCAGGTATCCTTGGTGCGATACTGGCAGCAATTGTTGTAGGCGTTTTTCTAATCGATGTGCGCTCAACGGTCATAATTCTTTTGTCATTTCCATTAGCAATACTTGCTGCATTTATTGGTTTGTTTTTTTCAGAGAACTCGTTAAACAGCATGACACTAGGGGGTCTTGCACTGTCTATAGGTATAATGATTGATCAATCAATCGTGGTATTGGATAATATAGTCAGACATCTCCGAATGAAAGAAAAATCGCCCATGCAAGCTGCACTGGATGGTGCGACAGAGGTGGCCGGTCCTATATTTATTTCGACTATTACTTTTGCCGTGGTTTTTTATCCCATAGTCTTTCTTTCAGGAATGGCAAAGTTCCTCTTTACACCACTTGCTCTGGCCGCTACTTTTGCTATTGCTGCTTCTTATATTATAACGATGACGTTAGTTCCTGCATGTTGTGCCAAGTTCTTACGAAAAACCGGCGTTCGAGAAGATACAGATGCACAAGATATGAATAGTGGAAGATTCGATGTTATAGCTTCATTTTATGAAAGAATTTTAAGAATAATTTTACACAGAAAACTAATAGTTTTACTGAGCGTTTTTATCCTGTTTTTGATTTCTATTTTTATGTTTCAAAGGATTGGAACAGAACTATTTCCACAAGTTGATTCAGGTCAGTTTATGTTACTTGTCCGTGCCCCTTCAGGAACTCGTATAGAAGAAAGTGAAAGAATAATTAAGGAAGTGGAGAAAGAAATTCAGGATGTGATGGGGAAGGCGGATCCCGAAGAGACAACCCCTTCTTCAGACCTGCGTATGATGATTTCGAACATTGGAGTACTTATGGATTGGCCTGCAGCTTATACACCTAATTCAGGTCCTATGGATTCATTTATATTGGTACAGCTCAAAGAAGGTGCAAAAAATGGGACCTTCAATTATGTTGATAAATTGCGTGGACGATTAAGAGAAAGGTTTCCAGGAGTGGAGTTTGCCTTTGATACCGGTGGTATGTTAACGGCTGCACTTAATTTTGGGCTACCTTCACCAATTAACATCCAGGTTACAGGTAGCCGACTAGAGACATCTTATAAAATAGCAGAAGCGATAGTAAGTGAGGTGAAGAAGGTCCCTGGCGCTGCTGACGTTCGTATCGCACAGAGGCTTGATTATCCTGCAATAGACGTCAAAGTAGATCGGGTTAAAGCTGCTTACCTGGGTATAAGTCAGGAGGATGTGGTTAAGAATGTGGTTACGGCACTCAATTCTAGTATTAATTTTGACCCTGCATTCTGGATTGACCACCGAAGTGGTAATCATTATTTTATCGGGGCACAATACCTTGAAGACGATATCCAATCTCTACAAACGCTGGAGAATATCCCTGTTACCGGTTCAGGCACAAAGGAGGTAACCGTTCTAAAGAATATTGCCACTTTTCAGCGCACTACTGCGCCGGCGGTAGTGAATCATCTGAACATAACCAGGGTCATTGATGTCTTTGCCAACGTATCTGGTAGGGATGTTGGTTCTGTTGCTGGAGATATAGAAAAAAGATTGGAGAGATCTGAAAAACTTCAAGCGTTGATGGCAGAATATAAACCGAAGGGATATACATATCACATTCGTGGAGAAGTGCAGAGTATGCAGGAATCCTTCAAGCAGTTTGGAACAGGTTTGGCTATTGCAACTATGCTTGTGTATCTGGTTATGGTTGCTCAATTCAGGTCTTTTCGTGACCCATTTATTATCCTGTTTACAGTTCCCCTTGGTTTTATTGGTGTTGCGTTTATGCTTTACTTTACAAATATCAATCTAAATATTCAGTCATTCATGGGAATTATTATGATGATAGGGATAGTTGTAGCATACAGCGTGCTCTTAGTAGAGTTTGCGAATAGGTTACGGGAGAAAGGGATTGTGTTGGACGAAGCCATTGTACAAGCTGCGCGCATACGCCTAAGGCCTATCTTGATGACTGCTTTGGCTGCTATATTTGCGCTTTTACCGATGGCAGTTGGTATTGGAGCTTCGGGTGAGGCAAATATACCACTTGCAAGGGCAATCATTGGAGGTGTATTGGGTGCAGTATTCTTGACTTTGCTGGTTATTCCTACTCTTTACACGATTCTTGCAAAGAAGAGGGAAAGGTTCACCACGGAGATTAACCCTGTTAGATAATTACCTTAGTTTTAAAGTAGGGTGGGCATTGCCCACCAAAAAAGAATATTTATTCACAAAAGGGATGGTGGGCAATGCCGCCCTACTCTTAAAAACCAGAATCCAGAATTTGTAAAACATAGTATATTGTGTTGTTGTAATAGTTCAGCCCACCGCAAAGACGCAAAGGACGCAAAGAAAAATTTGAGAAAAAAAACATAAACGTTAATTCCCCTCGTTCCCACGCTCCCCCGCTGCTTTCTTGCTGAAAGCAAGATGCGGGGGGAACGAGGGGATCATTGAATCTGAGTAGGGGCGTATTGCAATACGCCCTTACAAAAACGTCTAAAAAAACGGTTTTGGGGTATTTTCACTATTTTTTTAAAAACTTTGCGCTCTTTGCGTTTTTGCGGTGAACTATTACAGGAGAAGGTACAAGAATGACGGGAATAAATAGATTTACCAGATTATTAGGGAAATTTAAAATATCATTCGATAGAAATGGAGGGATTTCCCTGTTTGCCATCATAATGATATTGGTCATAATGATAGCAATGGCGGGAGTCTTTAGTTCTTTAATGGGTACACAGAAGGTGTCTACTCGGATCGGCATAAATTCCCTCAAGAAATTTAATCTGTCAGAAATAGCCATGATGTTTATCCTCCAGGATGCCTATGCTGGTGGGGACGATGATGATGACGATGGGGATGACGATGACGATGGGGATGACGATGATGACGGGGATGATGATGACGATGATGACGGGGATGATGATAGTACTTCATCAACAAAGCATTATACGATAACGGCTACGGGCATGGTAAAAAGAGGTGGTAAGACAGTGGCAAAGAGGCAGATAAAGATCAAGGTAGAAATTAAAGTTGGAAGCAGCGGTGATTTATCTGTATCCCCTGGTATACATACAGATGGTAGTATTAAAGGAACTGGTAGAGCACACTTTGATATGAGTAATCATACCACAGATGCGACCGTTGCTTATGGCAACCATGCGGATGAACCTGCAAATGGAACCAGCGAGGAGGGTATAGTGTACCGACCGGCACATACATTGGATTCCGAAATCTTTGATATCCAGGCCAGAGACCAGGATGAAGAAGATGAAGACCACTATTATAGTGGAAACTTTAGTCCTGATAATAATTATCCCAACAGTAGTTTTTACTATTCGGATGATATACCAAATGTAACCTACGTTGGTGGCGATCTTAGGGTTCATGGAAATAGAACGGTATGGGGTATTTTCTGGGTAAAAGGGGATGTAACTGTAAGAGGTAATTCAGTGGTGAGAGGTATAATAATATCTGAAGGTGATATTACGATGACTGGTGGAGGGAATGCCGATGAGCCAAGCCTTGATGGTGGCATAATTCATTACGGCGATGATAACTTGCTGGAAGGTAAAGGCAACCCTGTATATATTACGATAAAGGAGGATTATTTCGATGCCCTGGATTCGATACGAACCAGTATAAAAGTTTTATCATGCAGGAAGCCGTGTCTGCGGATTAGTGTCTATTTAATATTGATGATTGTTAATTTAGAAAGAAACAAGATACAAGATATAAATAAATCACCAATAACCAAGATACAAATAAATACCAATAACCAAACATTTTCCGAACTACTTTTTTTGATTATTGGAATTTGGTGTTTATTTGGTTATTGTATCTTGTATCTTGTTTCTTGCAACTTGTATCTTGTTTCTTGTAACTTGTATCTTGATTATATGACTACTGACAATCAACAATCGATATTCGCTGTTAACTTTAGTCACTTTAGTTCACTTTAAACTTTAGCTCACTTATTAAGACAATAGACAATATTAAGTTTATATTACAGCTTTTGCCTGGAATAATATTATGTTAGGTCTGAATTTTTCATCAATTTTCAAAAAAGGCGGGGGAAGCCAATTAATAGGCCTTGATATCGGCAGTTACTGGGTGAAGGTCTTAGAATTAGACCTTACCAGGACTGATCGAGAGGTAAAAGGTCTGGTAAAGAAGGAATTGCCTCCAGAAATGAGGCAGGGGGAAAGAGATCCCAAGGCAGTGGCAGAGGTGATCAAGGCCTGTTTGACCGAAGGGAGTATTTCAGCTAAGGACGTAGTTATTATGGTGTCAGGGCCTCAGGTCTTTATAAGACGTATTACCATGCCTCCAATGCCTCAGGAGGAACTTGCTGAAGTCATTCCTTTTGAGGCGACGAAGCATGTCTCCTTTTCTGTAGAACAGTTGGCATTGGATTATATAATTGTAGGCGAAAAAGAGGTTGATGGTGTAAAAAATCAGGATATCCTCCTTGTAGCGATACCAAAGGATGTAGTAGAACAGCAAAAATCTATTGTCCGCGCAGCAGGCCTGAGACCTGTGGCTGTGACTGTTGCCCCTATGGTTCTGTGGAAAACCTTACAGCTTGGCACTCAAAAACCCGAGGAAAAAGTGGTAGCTATGCTTGATATAGGCTGTGAGAGAACTACCATTGCTTTGTTAAATAATAGACTATTGGAATTTACCAGGACTATCAAGGTAAGTGGTGATGAAGTTACAAGGTCAATAATGGCAGTGCCTTTGGTGAAGGGAGGGGGTGAGGGAAGTTTGCGTACGCTCACTTATAAAGAAGCCGAAGACATAAAACAGGAATATGGATTTCCGTCCTCTACAGAGACCGGTACCACCAGGGAGGGTATATCGCTTAATCAACTATCAATACTCATGAGGCCAGTTTTAGAAAAGCTATTAGACGAAGTCAGGACCAGCTTTAATTTTTACGTGGCGGAATTTCATATACCCCGGGTAGATAAAATTATTATGTCTGGTGGGGGAGCGACGTTGAAGGGTTTAAGAGAATTCCTGGCCAGCGAATTGGGAATAGAGGTAGAGTTGGCTAATCCCTTTCAAGGAGTAGAATTTGCAGGAGGAATTTCTAAAGATGATATCGTGGATATTGCTCCAGCCTTCGTTATGCCTTTTGGGCTGGCTTCCTGGGAGAAGGGTGACCTGAGTCTCCTTCGGAAAAAGGCAAAGAAGAAGGATCTCAGTCCTGCCATGACTTTAATTGCCCCTGCCGGTTTAGCTATTTTGCTGGTTTTTTACCTTTACTGGACCACATCAAGTGAGTTGGCCAATTTAAGAGCAGAATTAGATAAAAAGGTAAAAGAATTAAAATCTCTAAGCGCCATAAGCGCTGCGGCAATTACACTCAGTAAAAAAAAGAGGGAAATGCAGGCAGAATTAGATTCCTTTCCCCATGCTCTTAAAGAGAGTATCGATTCTGCCAGGGTATTAGAGGAGATAAGGCTTTCAATACCGGACAATACCCGCCTGGAACAGATTGATGTTGTTCATAAGAGGAGGAAGGCTGGAAAAAAAATAATCGATATATGGGGTACAGCATTTTTTCTGGATGAAAGAGGTCCGTCTATGTCAAATTTTATGGCTGCCCTGGAAGAATCTCCCATATTTGATGATGTACGAATGATTTTAGTGGAAGAGGACAAGAGTTATACTGTGAACGGATTAAAATTCCAGCTTAGCTGTCAGTATAACCCTTTAGTACCTTAGTACCTTTATAAAATTTTTTTGACCATTTTTGGCAAAATATTTATCAATGGAATTTTCCCGAATATCTGGTAAGCACCAAATAACAAATCCCAAATAACAAACAAATTCCAATGACCAAATCCAAAATTACAAACAAACGGCTCGACTGAGCTCGCCGAAGTCTGGTTTGGATCATTCGGTAATTGTAATTTGGAATTTGTTTGGAATTTGTAATTTGAGATTTGTAATTTATTAAACATGTTTGGTTCTGGCTCGCCCCGTTAGATATAGAATTATATAACTTCTTAAAAGGTTGTGTATACATAGTGTAAGACATTTCACTTGTTAAGATGTTCCTTTATCTAACGGGGCTCGTCCAGGTTGGGTAATAAGAAAATACGATTTATTTAACAGGACTTGCACAGGTTAGGAGGTTAACCCTGGACCTAAAGCTGGATATCTCTAAATTAGATAAGAAAAAACGCCTTATGCTTGGCATTGTGGGGGCAATAGTTGTGGTAGCAGGATTTCATATGCTTTATTATGACCCTTCACAGAAGAAAATAACTGCAATGCGCAAGGAGATTGCAGAAAAGGATAAGAAAATCAAAATTGCTCTTATGAAAGCTCCTTTGGTCAAAAAGCTAAAGAAAGAAATAACAGAGCTTGAGAAACAACTCAACACCTTCAGGGTCAAAGTAGCTACAAGTGGAGAGATTATTCCATTAGTAAAGACTATTGAGGATGAAGCTCAGAGGCTGGATCTAAAAGTTATAAATATGTCTACCAGTGTCCATAAACCACCTCCTCCCCCCAAACCTAAAGAAGGAGATTCAAAGTCTAAGGAACAAGTTTCTAAGGTGCAAACGCCTACGTACATCAGGGTGTCTTTCGATATTGACATACAAGGTAATTATGACAAAGTAGAGGATTTCATAAAGACACTTCATAACCTGGAAACTTTCATTGTAATTGAGAAATTGAATATAGTAAGCGATGAAAAGCTATATCCCAGGTTAGAATCAAAAGTTGTAATGAATGTGTTTACTAAAAAAGAAGTTGACAATAGCAATATTGATAAGTAATTTTACTAATTTATACAACATGTTGAACCTAAATTGAGCGATTTTATATTGTACATTATCGTAGCCGCAGGCTTTAGCCTGCGTTTCTCATCATCTAACGGGTATATGGAAATTTCACATAAGTTACGCAACCTCAAGGTTGCGGCTACTCAAATCGCTCAATTTAGATTGAAATTAACATAAGTATTAAAGGTACAGATAGAAGAAAGGGATACAACATTATATATCCTTAGTGTATATGTGGATTCGGACTCTGACCTTAATCCACCCTACATGTAAATACATGTATGGTACGCTGTAGCGTGGATTAAACCCTGTGGAGTAGAGCTACTATATTACTCCACAGGGCGAATCCACCTTTATTATCTACAAAAAAATGGGAATGCTCCCATGTGTGTGACTTATGGATAGAAATAAGCTATTAGTAGCCATAATATCCTTTGTAATTATAGGCATCTGTATTACCTCTTTTGGTAAGGAAAGAGAAAAAGGCGATGAAAGTCCTGTAGCGGAGGAGAAAGCAGAAGACAGTGAAAGCTCTGTAGAGAAGGAGAGAGTGGAAGACAGTGAAGGTGACTCTGTAGAGGCGGAAAAAACGGATCGCGACCCTTTTTCTCTCCCTGTAGGGGTGAGGTTTCGGGAAAAGAAAAAGGAGAAAAGGGATGGTGTTATTCTCTCTGCTAACCAAGAATTTCCAGAAGGTATGGTGGCTAGTAATTTGAATGGCATCTACCAAAGCGGCAAGAATACCACGGCTAACATCAACGGTATTTGGGTAAAAGAAGGTGATTGGGTAGGCGAGGAGCAGGTAATAGATATACAAGAGGATAATGTGATATTAAGTAGAGAAGATGGAGAGAAGAGGACACTCTCTCTGCAGGAAGCTGAGTCAGAACTGAAGGTAATCAAGAGGGTCAAGCCGGTATCTAATTAAACTAAATTGAGCGATTTTGTAGCCGCAACCGTTCGGCTGAGCTCACGCCGATGCCTTGAGGTTGCGTAACTTACGCAGACCCATCAAGTGATGAAAAACGCAGGCTAAAGCCAGCGGCTACAACGGCATGTAATTAATATAAAATCACTCAATTTAGGTTAAATAGAAAAAAAATGAAGAAAACTATTTTATTAATCGTTATTTTCCTGTTTGCGGGGAGTAAGGTTGCCTGCTTTAATAAAAAAAAGGAAGGTTTAAAAAAGATGCCAATTCCCCATGTGGCAACTCAAAAGCCATGGGAGATTATGCCTATGGAAGAATTGCCCGTGACCCAGATGGTGGAGGAGGTGAAAGAAAGGGAGAAGTTCTACAGTCTGTCAGTGAAGGATATGAAATTAAGAGATGTGCTCTTTGTCTTTGCCAGGGAGTTGCCGGAGTATAATATAGTAGTTGACCCTGACGTCACAGGGAGAGTAACTGTAGATTTTAAAGATCTCCCGCTGGGTAAAGTGTTAGCTGTTTTACTGGAACCATTAAATCTGGAGTATACCATAGAAGATAACCTTCTCAGGATCTCAAATCCCAGAATGGTTACTCGCACCTTTGAATTTGTTTACAGCACTGCTTCCAGAACGTCCAAAAGCACAGTCATGGCCGTCACAGGAGCTGTAGATGAAGAAGGAGGTAGCGGTGCAAGTTTTGGTTCTGTTGAGACTGAAGAAACCGTAGATGTATGGGTTGAACTGGAGTCAGGAATAAAAGACCTTTTGTCTGATACTGGAAGATCAATTATAAACAAAAGAGTAGGCTATATAACAGTAACTGATTACCGGTCAAACATGAAGCGAATAGAGGAATACATTGACCTCTTCAAGACGTCGGTAAAAACAATGATACACATCAGGGCAAAGTTGTTGGAAGTGACCCTCAAAGAGGGGAGTGAATTTGGCATAAACTGGGATGCGACACTTAAGCAGATCGGATTTCTATCCGGCAAGTCAAACCCTTTAACTATCAACCAAGACTTTGCCCCTGCATTAGAACAGGAAACTGGTCCTACCGGTGAGTCAAGGACTGGCGATGTAGCGGAACTTTTTCAGCTTTCTATTGACCACAGGGATTTTGATTTCGTCATCCGGGCACTGGAGACCCAGGGAAAAGTAACGGTGCTTTCGGCCCCTGAGATTTCTACATTGAATGGTCAAAAGGCCATACTTAGCAGTGTGACTCAGGATGTGTTTTTTGAGTCCCAACAAAGTGGAACTGGTGGAGATCCACTTACTACTATAACCGCAGAAGCCTTTACCTTCGGTGTATATCTTGATGTTACACCGCACGTGGATTCTGAAGGAATGATTACCATGGAAGTTCACCCCAGCGTATCCTCCTTTATTGCAATTAGGACATCTGGGGATGCCTCCAGACCCGCTATAGATACCCGCGAAACCGAAACTGTAGTTACTATTAAGGATGGAGAGACGGTTATAATAGCGGGCTTGATGAAGGATGATATTAAGGAGAATATATCTAAAATTCCTCTTCTAGGTGATATCCCCTACATCGGAAAGGCCTTTCGCAGAGAGACGAAGTCTAATAATAAAACAGAACTGGTGATACTTATTTCACCTACTATTGTAGGCCCCCGTGCTAAGGACTTTGGCACCATCAGAGAAAAATACAAGATACTAAAGAAACAATTTCCATAATAAACCTTCATACCCTTTCAGGGCACTAGGAAGCGTGAAAATTGTAGATTCCCTGTTTCCTTGCCATGAGGGCTAAAACACGGGAATGACATAAAGGGTAACAAAATGTCATTCCCGAGGAATACCTGCTTGGGAAGCAGACAGGGAATCTAGAAATTTCATACTTGTAACATTTGTTGTCGTAACAATTTGCTTAGGAGATAATTATGTCACAAATTATCAGGTGTGTGTGTGTTGCCGTGTTGATTGCAGGTACTTTCTATCTTAACTGCAGTATGAGTGATATTTATGCTGCCCCGGAGATGCAAGAATTTGAAAAAGTCTTAGATGTTGACGATTCAGAAGCAATTCCTGCCATGAAAGAAAAACTGGAACAAATAGGAAAAGAAAAGCAAGGAAAGGTACTGGATGTTGATGGCTCAGAAGTGATTCCCGCCATAGAAAAAAAGATAGTTGATACAGAAACCGTACTACCCGCCATAGAAGAGAAGATAAAAGAGAAAGTAAATGAACGGGCGCCGCTCTTTGAGAAAAAAGAAGAGCCAACGGTTTCAGTCTCTACGGAAAGGCATACACCCGGCAAGGAAGTACTCCGTCCTTTTAATCTCGGAATTTACCATCAGAAACAGGGGAATACAATAAAGGCCATCGAAGAATATGAGAAGGTATTAGGGTTAGACCCGGACAATGCTGAGGCTCACAATAACCTTGGGGTTATTTATAAAGAACAGGGTGACCTTGATAAGGCAGTAGAGCACTTCCAGCACGTTGTGTCAATAAATCCAGGGATGGATGAGGCACATAATAACCTTGGAATAATACACTATCTCAGGGGTGATCAAAGAGAGGCTGTGCTAGAATACCAGAAGGCCTTAAAACTTAATCCTGGCAATCTAGTAAGTCAGGTAAATTTAGGCCTTGTATATAAGGCTCAAGGGCTGGGGAAAAAAGCTATAGATACCATAGAGAATGTTCTCTCCGAAGACCCGTTCCATCCAGAGGCGCATTATAACCTGGCAATACTTTATGAAGAACTGGGGCACCTGGAAAAGGCTACATGGCACTATACCCGTTTTGTTGATAATGCTGGAAAAGGTCATCTTGCCTTAACCGGAAAAGTGACCGAACATATCAAGGATTTGAAAGTAACCAGTGGGGAAATATTAAGGGAGTAAAGTATATGGTTCAAGCAGCGGTTAAAAAAGAACTGAATGTAACACTGGCAGACATATTGGTAAGCCAGGGGATAATGACTAAAGACCAGCTAAAGCAATGCGAGGCCGAGCAACAGAAGTCTGATACATCCATTGAGCAAATTATTCTTAAGATGGAATTTGCGACCTATGAATCCATCGCTAAGGCATTAGAATCTTATTACAACGCTCCTTTTATGGATTTAAATAACTATGTTATTGATGCTGAAGTAATAAAATTGGTACCAGAGCGATTGGCACGCAAGTATAAGTTCCTACCACTCTTCAAAATAACAAATAACCTGTCTATCGCTATTGTTGATCCCAGGAATCTCTTTGGAATTGATGAGATACGAGACAAGCTAGGCTGTGATATAGAAGTTACGGTATCTACTGAGGATCAGATACTCCAAGCACTGGATAGGTATTACGGTAGCACCAGCGCTATGGAGGATCTAACAGATATAGTAGACGAGATTGTCCAGTCTGAATTTGGTGAAGTTGAGGAAGATGTAGAAGTAGAGAAGGTTAAGGAGGTGAATCTTGAAACAGTCTCAGAGGAGATGCTGGAGAAAGCCCCGGTGGTAAAGCTTTTAAATACTATTCTCCACCGTGCTATTAGAGAAGGAGTAAGTGATATACATGTTCAGCAAGAAGAAGATGCCATGCTGGTCAGGTATAGATTGGACGGTGTTTTGTTTCAGGCATCTGCACTCCCCAAAACCCTCCGCACTACCCTGGTATCTAGAATAAAGGTGCTTTCAGGTATGAATATTGCGGAAAGCAGGGCTCCACAAGATGGACGGTTTAAAGTAAAGACAGAAGGGCGTGAGTTTGATTTCCGAGTCTCAACTATGCCAACCGTTTATGGTGAGAGTGTGGTTATGCGTGTCCTGGACAAAAGTACTGCCGCTATGAAGTTGGAACAACTGGGATTTGCAGAGAATTCTCTTGAAATATATCAATCACTTATAAACAAGCCGAACGGTGTTATCCTTATCACGGGACCCACCGGTAGTGGAAAGACCACCACTCTCTATGCTTCTCTAAACAAAATTAATAATCCAGATGTAAATATCATTACCGTAGAGGATCCTGTGGAATACCGCCTCAGATATATCCGGCAGACTCAGATTAATGTTAAGGCAGGAATTACTTTCGCCTCTGCAATAAGGGCTATCCTTCGTCAGGACCCGGACATAGTTATGATAGGAGAGATGAGGGATCAGGAAACAGCAGAAATTGCCATCCAGGCAGCAATGACGGGCCACCTGGTCTTCAGTACGCTTCATACCAACGATGCCCCCGGAGCAGTTAGCCGTTTGATAGATATGGGTGTAGAGCCATTTCTTATAGCATCATCAGTGATAGGCATTGTAGCGCAGAGACTGGTAAGAGGTAATTGTAAACACTGTACAGAAAACTATGTGCCTAACGAGAAATTGCTAAGAGACATTGGATTACAGGACAAAACAGGTATTACCTTTTCAAAAGGAAAAGGTTGTGACTATTGCAGGAACACGGGATACAAGGGTCGAGTTGGCCTTTACGAAATACTCGTAATAGATGACATAGTGAGAGACTTAATAATAAATCGAGAGACTCCACACGTCATTGCAAAGAAGGCCAAAGAAACCCAGAATTTTAAGACTCTCGTAGTAGATGGTGTAGGTAAAGTAGAAAAAGGTTTGACCTCTGTGGAAGAAGTTCTTGCAGTTGCTACTGCGGCATAGGAAAGACAATGAGCAGGGTACTTCATACATTTTTGCTTGTACATTTTGATCCGAAAATAGATTCCCGACGTGAGCTAAGCTCAGCTTTGTCGATGTCGGGAATGGCAACTTGTATAGTTCTAAGTTGTTTCCTCAATTCAACTTATATGTCATTCCCGAGCGATGCCTACTTGGGAAGCAGACATGGAATCTGATCCTGACTTTCGTCAGGACATGTTTTCATCATTCGTGGCGCCACCAGGTGGCATGAGAGTTTAATCATAAAACAACCCAACCTGGCCGAGCCAGAACCAAAAAGGGATAAATTTCTGATATGTTCTGGTTGCCAGGTTGTCAAATGAAAACCTACGGTTTTCAAACTTTCCCTTAAGTATAATAAAGAATAGCTAAATATAAAGCTGTTTGATTTTGGCCCAAACGGGTTGTTACTGGTTTAAAACTCAAAGAACTCTTTATTATTCCACAGCTTTGTTATTAATCATTTTCTTTACCACACCTTCGGTGTGGTAGAACAGTCTAAGGTGACAAATTTCCAGTCAAAAAAAGCAAGAAATTGTCGACTTAGAGACTAAAGGAAAGGAAAACTATGGATATTAGTGAAATTCTTACATTTGCAAAAGACCAAGGGGCTTCTGACTTGCACATAAGCTCTGGCGAACCTCCCATAGTTAGAATACACGGTGATATCCAGAAGGTAGACATGCCATCCCTTCCCAAAGATGACGTTCACACAATGCTCTATGATATTCTCAATGATCAGCAACGTAAGATCTTTGAGGAAAAAAAGGAAATAGACTTTGCCTTAGATCTCAAGGGGATAGCCCGCTACAGGGTAAATGCCTTTTATCAATCTAAGGGGGAAGCAATAGTTTTTAGGACAATTCCCACTAAAGTAATGACACTGGAAGAGTTAGGTCTTCCCATGATACTTGCTGATCTGACAAAGAAAACAAAAGGCCTTGTTCTGGTAACGGGTCCCACTGGTTCTGGTAAGTCTACGACACTGGCAGCCATGATGGATTATGTAAATCAGAATGAAAAGGCTCATATTCTAACCATAGAGGATCCCATCGAATTTGTTTATGAACCAAAGCAAAGCCTCATTAACCAGAGAGAATTAGGAACTAACACACATAGTTTTGCTAACGCACTTCGCTCTGCCCTGAGGGAAGACCCTGATGTCATACTTGTTGGTGAAATGAGAGACCTGGAAACAATTTCTCTGGCTATGACTGCTGCTGAAACCGGTCACCTTGTTTTTGGCACTTTACATACCTCAAGCGCTGCTAAGACCGTAGACAGGGTTATAGATGTATTTCCCCCTGAGCAACAGAACCAGATAAGAACCATGTTCTCCGAATCTATTATAGCTGTCATTACCCAGAATTTGCTGAAAAAGAAAGATGGTAAAGGCAGGGTGGCGGCTTTAGAGATAATGATAGGGACACCTGCTGTAAGAAACCTCATAAGAGAGGGTAAAATAGCTCAGATACCGGGAATTATGCAGACGGGAAAGCAATTTGGGATGCAGACAATGGATGCAACTCTTGTGGATATGTTTAAAAAAGGCATAGTTTCTAAAGAGGCGGTAACACCATACCTGACTAATCCATCAGTCCTGTCTTCCTATGGTGTATAAATATTTTTTACCTAAATTGCTCAATTTAGGTTCGAATTTATTGAAATATAGATTATTATAACTAAACACTAGATTCCCGCTTTTGCGGGAATGACAGAAAAAAGTTTTGCTTAAGCAAAATAATAATAAATTAGCGAGAGAAAGGAGCTAATTTATGAATATAGAAGAACTCTTAAAATTAATGGTAGAGAAGGACGCCTCAGATATTTATATTACAGCAGGTATTGCGCCTGCTTATCGTGTAGAGGGCAAAACGGAACCTATACCTGGAGAGGCATTGAAGCCGGAAGACACAGAAAGGCTTGCCTTTTCAGTAATGAGTGAAAAACAGAAAGCGGCCTTCCTTGAAGCAAAGGAAATGAATCTTGCCTTATTTTATCCGTCTCTCGGGCGTTTCAGGGTGAACATATTTTATCAAAGGAGCAGTATAGGTCTTGTAATTCGCCAGATAAAGATTGAGATTCAAACTTTGGATGATTTGGGATTACCGCCGGTGTTAAAGGATGTTTCGATGACCAAGAGAGGGCTCGTAATAGTGGTGGGGGCAACGGGATCCGGTAAATCTACTACACTGGCGGCAATGATAGACTACAGAAATAGTAATTCACCAGGACATATAATCACAGTAGAGGATCCTGTAGAATTTGTACACCCTCATAAGAAATCTGTTGTTACTCAGAGAGAAGTAGGCCTTGATACAAATTCCTTTGGAGATGCCTTAAAAAATACCTTGAGACAGGCGCCAGATGTTATACTTGTGGGTGAGGTGCGTGATACTGAGACCATGGAGGCGGCCATAACCTTTGCAGAAACCGGTCATCTCTGTCTTTGTACCCTTCACGCTAATAATGCCAATCAGTCCTTAGAGCGCATCATAAACTTCTTCCCTGCTGAAAGACATGAACAGATATATTTGCTTCTCTCGCTTAATCTCAGGAGTATTATTTCTCAACGACTTATCCCTGCTGTGGATGACAAAAGGGTTGCTGCTTTAGAGATACTTTTGGACACACCCAGGATAAAGGATCTTATCCTCAAAAAGGAGATTGGCCTCCTGAAAGAGACTATGAAACAAGGTGAGCAGGAAGGTATGCAAACCTTTGACCAGGCCATCTATAACTTTTATATGCAGAAAAAGTTAGATTTTGAAACGGCAATAGCTATGCAGATAGTGCGAATGACTTACGTTTAAGAATAAAATTTGATACTCCAGGACAGGAGGAAGAAACAAAGGATAAACCTGCTTTCAAAATTAGAGAATAATGAATAACAAAATAGAAGAAAAGGCGCTTGATCTGGCCCTAAAAAGTTCTGATTCAGCAGAAGTGATTTATGAAGAAGGGGAGTCCAGATCAATCAGTTTTGAAAACAATAAATTAAAATATGTTCATACAAAGTCAATCAGAGGAATTGGCTTGCGAGTAATTAAAGATGGGAAAATTGGATTTTCAAGTACCACCGATTTTAGAAAACCTGATCAGCTCGTCTCAAATGCTATAGAAAGCGCTAAATTTGGACAGGAGGCAAAATTTGAATTTCAATCAAAAAACCACTCTAAAGACATCAAGCTATTTGATGAAAAAGTAGTGAGCTATCCTATTGAAAAAGGTATACAAATTGGGAAGGCGACGATAGAAAAAGCCTTATCTGTTAATCCAAATTATGAATGTGGAGTCAGTATTGGGAAAGGAGTTGGCAAAAGTCGTTTAATTAGTTCAAGTGGTTTAGACGTAAGCACTCAATCAACTTCTTTTGGGATAGGCATTGATATATTGCTGGTTAAGGATAAAGGCTTGTTATGGGTGGGAGAAGGTGAAAGTTCTGCAAAAGTAGTTGATGACCTTGATAAACATACAAAAAAAGCGCTTCGTGGTTTAAAATTAGCAGAGAAGGAGATTGAAATATCTACTGCTAGTTATCCAGTGGTTTTTACTTCTAAGGCTATTGGAACTTTATTAGCAACGTTTGAGACTGGATGTAATGGAAAAATGGTTCAAAAAGGCGCCTCTCCATTAACGGGCAAACTCGGGCAGAAAATAATAGATGAAAGAATCAGTATGTATGACGATTCAACAATTGATTACGCTGACGGAAGCTATATTTGTGATGGTGAAGGAGTCTCTGCCCAAAGGACTCCTCTTATCGAACTTGGTGTACTTAAAAACTATATTTATGATTTGCAAACTGCTGGTATTATGAATGCTAAATCAACCGGAAACGGAACAAGGTGCTTTACATCACAACCTTCTCCAGGTAATTCTAACATCATTATAGAACCTGGGGAAATGAAATTTGAAGATATGACTAAAGACATGAAGTGTGGAATACTTGTAGACCAGGTTCTTGGTGGGGGTCAAAGTAACGTCCTTGCAGGAGAATTTTCTGTAAATATTGATTTAGGCTATCTTGTAGAAAATGGAGAGATCGTTGGAAGAGTAAAGGATTGCATGATAGCCGGGAATGTTTTTGATGTATTTAATAATATAATAGCTCTTGGTGATAAGTCAGATTGGCATGGAGCCTTGAGAGTCCCTCCATTTTATTTCAGGTCTGTAAATGTTGCCGGGAATAAAGGTTAAAGACAAAAACCAAATCTCAGTAATGTACCTTTTATTGAACAATTAGAGCAATGTCTAGTATTAAATATTAAGAGCATTATCCCGATGAAAGTCGGGGACGGGTAAAGATTCTGTATAAGTTTTTGATAAACATTTTGCGGAGCAAAACAGAATAAATTAGCGAACGCCTGCCCGACTATGTCGTTCAAGGCGGAGAGTGAGCTAATTTATGGAAATTTGGCATATTCCTGTCGTTTTCAGCATTGGAGTCATAGCCGGATTCATCAATACCGTTGCAGGTGGCGGTTCACTGCTTACCCTGCCGATACTCATCTTCTTAGGCTTACCAACGGCGGTAGCAAACGGCACTAATCGTCTTGCAATTATAGTTCAGTGTTTATTTGCAGTTGCCGGCTTCAAGAGGGAGGGCGTTTCTAATTTTAAGTTGAGTCTTCTATTGTCAGTACCTGGACTTTTAGGAGCCATCATCGGTGCCCAGATTGCCGTTGATATGTCCGATATCCTGTTCAAAAGAGTACTCGCCATTGTCATGCTACTTGTCCTGGGGCTTATCTTATGGAATCCTGCTAAAAGATGGCGCGATAATCGTCAAAATGGTGATGGTAGTCTAATTAGTTTAGGACGCAGCCATCTCATTATTACTATGATCGTCTTCTTTTTTATCGGAATCTATGGCGGGTTTATTCAGGTTGGTGTTGGTTTTATAATTATAGCTGCCCTGACCACGATTACGGGATTAAATCTTGTGGACACTAATAGTCACAAGGTATTTATTGTAGGTATCTATACCATATTTGCATTAATTGTGTTTGTTTTCTATGATAAGGTATATTGGACTGTGGGATTAGGTCTGGCTGCAGGGATGGGTCTTGGGGGTTGGATTGGCAGCCATTGGGCTGTTGCCAAGGGTGAGCGATGGATACGTTTAGTACTTACAATCTGTGTTATTGCAATGGTAATAAAACTTTTTGTTTGATACTTCGACGGCGCTCAGTATGGCCTCGACTGAGCTCAGCCGAATGTCCAACCCTGAGCAAACCCCGTCCATGAGGTCGGGGAAAGTAGAAGGGTTGATTCCATAATTTAATGTATAGGAGATTAAGAAAATGGAAACAAAGATTGGTAAAACTAAACTCAGTTTGATTCAAGGTGACATAACGTTACAGGACACTGAAGCTATAGTCAATGCTGCAAATACAAGTCTATTGGGTGGAGGGGGTGTGGATGGCGCTATTCATCGTGCCGGCGGACCAAAGATTCTAGAAGAATGTAAGGAGATTCGTGCGAAACAGGGCGGTTGTCCCACTGGTGAGGCAGTAATAACCTCTGGTGGAAATATGGCGACCAGATATGTAATACACACCGTAGGTCCTGTCTGGTCAGGAGGAAACCGCGATGAAAAACAACTTCTTCGCAATGCTTATTATAACAGTCTGAACCTGGCAAAAGAAAATGGCATTAAGTCTATCTCATTTCCTTCTATTAGCACCGGTGTTTACAGGTTTCCGATAGATAAAGCTGCGAGAATTGCCCTTACAACGGTAAAAGAATTTATTGAGGAATACGACTTTGTAGAGGTTCGATTTGCGCTGTTTAGCGAAAGGGACTTGAAAGTTTATGAAGAAGTATTAAAGGAAGTCACGTAAATTAGATTCTTCGGCAAAGCTGAGCTTAGCTCATGTCCCTTCCTGTCGTCAGGACAGGCGTATCCTCCCTCAGACCTGTCCTTGAGTGAAGCGAAAGAATGACATATTGAAACACCTTGTCATTCTGACCCCGCATCCTTGCTTCCGCAAGGAAGCAGCGGGGGAAGAATCTCAAGTTTGAAAGCAAATAATTTTTCTCTGATTGATGTTACTCAAGCAGGCTGAAAATGAGCTAATTTTATAATTTCCCTTTTTGTCTTCCCATATTTGGCTTTCTACCATGGTTTGCTTTTTTACTGCGCCATTTTAGTTTTCGCCTTTTACTGGTATGTGCCATTAGATTATTATCCTTTCATTTCTTTGATATGTTCTTTGTCGTCTGTTTCTATATTTTCATGTTTCTTTTTAGGTGTTTCTATCTCATCCTGTTTCTTTTCTACAGAGCTTTCCACTTCATCTTCTACGCCTTTCACACCTTTTTTGAATTCAACGATACCTCTTCCCATAGATTTCATTACCTCTGGAAGCCTCTTGCCAAAGATAAGCAGTGCCACAATAAGGATAATTATCCATTCCATACCTCCTGGCATACCAAACATTTTTTTCTCCTCCGTTAATAAAAATAGGGACACATCCCATTTATAAGATCCTTCGTTCCCACGCAGAGCGCTTACTGTTGGACAATTTTTTGCCGGACAGCTAACCAAATTCAAAACAATAAGCGCTCAAAGCTTTCTCTGAAAGGTCTTCCTTCATTAATAATACTCCTATTGCTATATCTTCAAGTCTGCGTATACCACGCCACATGACTTCTACTCCAGGAACCCTATTCCTGCCAGGAACAAATCCACCAAGAATGGCAAGCACTCCTACTGC
>MAYW01000032.1 GCA_001723765.1 Candidatus Scalindua rubra | reverse complement strand
TCACAATCCCCACGTGATTGTGAATTATATTGATTATTTGTTTGTTGAAGTCGAGAACTGCTTTGGCGGCATTATTCAGGCGGCTTCCTCTTTTTTTTAAAAGCAGCTTTTTTAATTTCGTAAGGAATATATTCCAACTGTGGATCAAGTCCCACAACAGAGCAACTGTCCTTTTTATCAATGGTGTTTATTAATTGGTTTATAAAACTTTTCATAAGAGACTAAAAAAGTGGTACCAATAGATATTAGTAATCTAAAAAGTTCTTAATTAATTTTGACCCTTGTACAGTTAAGAAAGATTCAGGATGGAACTGCACTCCTTCTAAAGGGAATTTTTTGTGTCTTATGCCCATTATTTCATCTTTATCTGCAAATGCCGTTGTTTCGAAGAAATTTGGTAATGTTTCTTTATTTACAATAAGAGAATGATAACGAGTGGCTTCAAAAGGATTGGTCAAACCCTTGAATATTGTTTTATTATCATGGTATATCATAGATGTTTTGCCGTGCATTATTCTTCTTGCTCTTACAATTTTAGCTCCAAATGTATATGCCAGGCATTGATGTCCTAAACAAACACCTAGTGTTGGAATTTTTCCTGCAAAAGTTTTGATTACAGAATTAGATATTCCTCCTTCTTTTGGGGTACATGGCCCAGGTGAAATAATTATATGACTTGGATTTTTGCTTTCGATCTCTGAAAGTGTAATTTTATCATTTCTAGCTACTTCTATTTTTACCCCCAAAGCTCCTATCTGCTGTACAAGATTGTATGTAAAGGAATCATAATTATCTATTATTAATATCATTTAAGATTGTTTTATGTTACTTTGTTCTTAATCTTGGCAAATTACCATATTAATATAAGCAGAACGTGTAATTTTGTCGTTTTTTTACATATTTACTTTATTTTATAAAACGCAAATTAAGTCTAACAGAAAAAAAATATATGTCAAATACTTATCTTAATAAGACTCCTTGTAGAAACTACTTAGAGAAATTAAGAACTAAAAATGCGCTTGACAAAAAAGCTTTTTTTTGTTATTATAAATTTTATTAGATGATGGAAGTAATTTGTCATCAAAATCTATGAAAGATTTAAGCGGTTTGCATATTCTAAGATATATTCCTTACTCGTTCAAAGTCGTTATTTTATGTCATTGAGGTTATGGAAGGTCGATGAGGGAGCTGAATTGAAGTAAGCGTGAAGGGGTTTAGATATTACGAGAAGTTTAGCTATGACAAAAAGAGTGGGAATTTACCCACTTTTTTTTGTTTTAAGAATGTTGGAAGGATTTAAATGGATAAAGAAAGCTTGTTACGGTTAGTCGATATGTTACACAAGGATAAGGACATTGATAAAGACATTGTGTTCCAGGGTATTGAATCTGCTCTAGAATCTGCGGCTAGAAAACATTTAAAGACCGATGAGCCGATTTCAATTAAGATTGACAGGGAGACTGGAGAGATTGCAGCAATACAGGGAGAGCATGAAATCGACCTTTCTGATTTAGGTAGGATAACTGCCCAAACTGCTAAACAAGTAATAATTCAAAAAATTAAGGAAGCGGAAAGAGATGTTGTTTTTGATGAATATATTGGTAGAAAAGGCACAATTGTAAGTGGTATGGTGCAACACTTTGAAGGATCAACCATATTTGTAAATCTTGGTAAAACTGAAGGTTATCTTCCAAAGTCAGAACAAATTAGTAATGAATACCATCGTTCCGGAGAAAGGGTGAGATGTCTTGTTGCAGAGGTGAAAAAAGCGGGTCATAAAGTCAAAATTTTACTTTCGAGAACTCATCCTAGTTTTGTAAGACAACTCTTTGAGCTAGAAGTACCAGAAATACCGGAAAAGATTGTTGAGATAAAAGGACTGGTAAGAGAAGCAGGATATAGGACTAAGATTGCTGTATATTCGGAAGATTCTAATGTTGATTGTGTAGGTGCTTGTGTAGGTGTGAGAGGTACTAGAATCAAAAACATTGTTGATGAATTGAATGGTGAGAAGATAGATATTATTCGATGGGATGATGTACCAGAAGTTTTCATTCCTAATACCCTTAAACCTGCAGAAGTCACTGGGATATTATTATCACCTGAAAATCAAGTCGCAACTGTAGTGGTTCCGAATGATCAACTTTCGTTAGCTATAGGTAAAAGAGGACAAAATGTAAGACTTGCATCAAAATTAGCAGGTTGGGATATTGACATAATTACAGAAGTAGAGCTTGAACGTGAACGTGAGCGTGAAGAAGCTGATAATTTAACTGGTGAAAAAGCTGGAGAAGCTGAAGAAGTTGGAGAAGCTGAGGAAGCCGAAGAAGCAATGCTAAATAAAGATACTGGTAACGATGAGAATAAAGAGTAAACATTAATAAAAAGTGCCAATAAAGGAGTCTTTTTGTAGTTATGGTTAGAATCAATAAGCTGGCTAAAGATTTGGGTTTCAAAAGTAGTTTTTTAATAGGAAAGTGTCAAGAATATGGTTTTGTAAATATTAAACACCATGCAAACTCTTTGACAGATGAACAAGTAGATCTACTAAGGAGTAAGTTAGTAAAAGGGGTTGAGCTAGCTGTTTCTTCTAAAGTAGATAAAGTAAGTACTAAGGATGGGGATGGAGATTCTGTTAAGGTTAAGCCGGATGAAACTACTTTAGAAATACGAAGACGTATTCCACCTTGGAAACAAAGAGCAAGAGAAGAATTGATTAGGGGAAGATGGAAAGAGGTGACAAAGGTTTCGGTACCTAAAAGGCCGAGAAAGTTTGACAGACGCACAAAAGAACAACCTAAGGCAAAAAGACATGTTCCGCTGAAAGAAAAAGCAGGTAAAGCTACGGTAGAATTGCCTGCTTCAGTTAAAGATGTGTCGAGGGTTTTGGGTGTGAAGGCTGGTGACATAATATCGAAATTGCTAATGGAACACAATGTTTGTGCTACTATAAATCAAAGTTTGGATAGTGATGTTATTGAAATGATGGGCTTAGAATATGGTGTCGAAATAGAGTTGAGACAAGCAAAAGATGTTGAAGAAGAATTCTTGCTTGAAGAAACAGTTGAAAAGGAAGAAGAATTAAAAACAAGAGCTCCAATAGTAACATTTCTTGGCCATGTAGACCATGGGAAGACATCATTGCTCGATAGTATCAGAAAAACCAACATTGCATCTTTTGAAGCTGGTGGAATAACTCAACATATAGGTGCTTATCGTGTAGAAACAAATGGAAAATCCGTTGTTTTTCTCGATACACCAGGACATGAAGCTTTTACATCCATGAGAGCAAGGGGAGCAAACGTAACAGATTTAGTTGTATTGGTAGTTGCGGCTGATGATGGAGTAATGCCACAAACTGAAGAAGCTGTTAATCATGCACGTGCGGCTAAAGTACCTATTGTAGTGGCTATAAATAAAGTGGATAAACCAGAGGCGAATGTACTAAGAGTCAAGCAACAATTAGCATCATTAGATTTGAACCCTGAAGATTGGGGAGGAAAAGTTCAAATGATAGAAACCTCTGTTGTTTCTAAAGAAGGTCTTGATGCACTTTTAGATGGATTATTGTTAGAAGCAGAAATATTGGAGCTAAAAGCTGCTCCAAATAATCTGGCTAGGGGTATTGTTTTAGAGGCACAAGTCCATGAAGGTAGAGGTGTTATTGCAAACCTCGTGGTGCGGGATGGTACTATACGACAGGGTAATATTGTGCTCTGTGGTCAGACATATGGCAGAGTAAGGGTTATATATAATGATCGTGGGGAAGAGATAAAGGAAGCTGGACCATCATCACCAATAGCAATATCTGGATTATCTACTTGTCCGGAAGCAGGTGATAAATTTTATGTTGTTAAGGATATCCAAAAAGCAAGGGATATTGCGCTGAGACGACAAAGGAAAATTCGAGAAGTAACTCTGGCTAGTCGTCAACATGTTACATTGGATAATCTGTATAAAAGGATTGAAGAAGGACACGTTAAGGAAATTAAGATAATTTTAAAAGCTGATTTTAAGGGCTCGGTTGAGGTACTTAAAAAATCACTTGAAAAACTTTCGACTAAAGAAGTTCGGGTTAGAATCTTGCATAGTGGTGTTGGAGGAATTACGGAGACTGATATTTTGCTTGCGCATGCATCTGATGCTATTGTGATTGGTTTTCATGTTGTGGCTGAAGATAAAGCAGGTATGCTTGCAGAAGAGAGTGGAGTGGATATAAGGTTGTATAAAGTTATATATAATGCTACAAACGACGTGAAGGCCGCTATGGAAGGTATGTTAGAGCCTGAAGAATTTGAACAGACAATTGGAAAGGTTGAAGTGAGAAGAGTTTTTAAAGTATCAAAAGTTGGTAATATAGCAGGTTGTTATGTAAAGAGTGGTAAGATAATGCGTAACTCCTTGATAAGGATGATACGAGATAATGTAGTTTTGTATGACGGCAAGATTGCAACATTAAGAATTGTTAAGGAGGATGCAAAAGAAGTAAAGGCGGGTTTTGAATGTGGTATTAAGATTGCGGGATATGATGATATTAAAGTAGGTGATGTAATAGAGGCTTATGAAGTTCAACTAGTTGCACGTACTTTGCGTTGAAGAATGACTTATACATGGTAGTGGTAGAGAGACTAAGAAAATTACGTCATGGTTGTAGGGACTTTAAGCATTAGGTTAGCAATTAGAAACTCTCGTTCTTTAAAAGATAAGCGTCGCATAATTAAAAGTTTGAAAGACAGAATTAGAAATAAATTCAATGTTTCCATTTCTGAAACAGATGCGCAAGACAATCATAAGTACTCAAAGATTGCTGTGGCAATGGTAGGGACAGATAGGCAATATGTTAATAGCACATTATCATCACTTATAAATTTCTTCAGGTTTTTCCCGCAGATAGAATTAGTTGATTATGAGCTAGAATTAACTTAACTATACAAAGTCATGACAAGAAGATTGGAAAGAGTCGGAGAAATTATTAAGCAAGAAGTAAGTAAAGCTATTTTGTATAAGTTGCGAGATCCCAGGATAAGTTTGGTAACAGTAACACAAGTTAAACCTTCTCCTGATCTTAGAATGGCAAAGATATATGTAACTATCCATGGTGATGAATCAACACAAAATGAAACTTTAAATGCGCTCAAGCACGCAAAAGGGTATATACAATCAGAAATGGCTCTACATTTAAAGATGCGAAATACACCATCGTTAACTTTTTATTTAGATGAGACAGAGAAAAAGAGTAGTCATATCTTACGGTTAATAGAAAAAGCGGTTGATGAAGATAAGTAGTGTCATAAGAAACTAAACTGAATAGAATTATGAATACGAGAAAGTTACGTTTTGGTATACCAAAAGGAAGCTTACAGGAAGCTACAATTGGTATGATGAAGAATGCAGGCTATAGGGTTTATGTAAGCAGTAGATCATACTATCCCACAGTTGATGATGAAGAACTATTAGTAAGGTTAATTCGCCCACAAGATATGTCACGGTATGTTGAAAAGGAAATTGTGGATGCCGGTCTAACAGGTCAAGATTGGGTGGAAGAAGCGGGTTCTGATGTAAGATGTGTTGAAAAACTGCTATATGCAAAACAAAAATTAACAAAAGTTCGTTGGGTTTTTGCCGTACCAGAAAACTCTTCAATTAAATCAGTGGAGGATCTTCAAGGTAAAAGAATAGCAACAGAATTGGTAAATGTTACTAAAAAGTATCTTGAGGAAAGGAATATTCATGCTGAAATTGAGTTTTCTCATGGTGCTACAGAAGCAAAGGCACCAGACCTTGTTGACGCAATTGTGGAATTGACAGAAACTGGTAGTAGTTTAAGAGCTAACAATCTCCGCATTGTCGATACGGTTATAGAATCTACTACTGCATTCATTGCTAACCACAAATCATGGGAAGATCCATGGAAAAGGCAAAAGATAGAAAATCTGGCAATGTTATTTGAAGGAGCCATAATTGCACGTGAAAAGGTTGGATTAAAAATGAATATATCAAATGAAGGATTAGATGCTTTACTCAAGAAGTTACCCGCTTTACGAAAACCTACTATTTCTCCTCTTTCAGAAAGCGCAGGATACGCAATAGAGACAATCTTGGATGAATCGGTTGTAAGAAATATTATTCCTGAACTGAAACGGGTTGGTGCGGAGGGGATAATAGAATATCCACTCAACAAAGTAGTGATTTAGTTAAACTCAAATCTTCAGTTCGACATGTAATAATTTGCTATTTGTGAGTGATATTGGCAATTGACTTTTATAAAATGACATTCCGTTTTGAACTTTTAGAAGAGCAATAAATTTTTTGGATTATAACATGTCAAAAATAAAAATTATAATTTTATCGCTATTTCTTTTGACTGTTTTTTCATTCCCATGTGAAATAACTTTTGCCGGGTCCAGGAAAGACAATGAGAATGGTACTTTGTTATATAATAGCCCAAAAACATATGTGAATTTTTGCACGGGATTTTATCTAATGAGAGAGCATCGCTGGGAAGAGGCGATAGTATTTTTTAAGAAAGTTTTGCAGTCAGACCCAAATGCCGAAAGAATACACAATTTTTTGGCTACTTGTTACTTCCAATCGAATAACAAAGAAGAAGCCTTGTTCCATATTGAAAAAATTGCACAACTTAAACCTGATGATTTTAATATTCATTATACACTTGGTAATATATATGAGAGTAAAGGTAATGGAAAAAGAGCTATTTCAGAATATGAAAGTGCTAATTCTTCTGTAATGGATGGTATTGATAAGGTTTTTGTATCTGATATGTTACTCCGTCTAGCAAATCTTTATTTGAAAAATGGCGACTTAGAAAACGCAACGAATGTATATAAGAAAATACTTGATTTAGAATTGACGCGCGAGTCTGTTAAAATTCATTATAAACTCGGTCAAATTTACTTTGAAAGAAAAAAGATTGAGGAAGCAATAGAGGAATTCGTTAAAGCCAGAGATTCTGACCCCAAATACGGTTCTGTAAGCTATTATCTTGCTTTATGTTATGAAGAGTTAGAGGATTATGATAGAGCGATTGCTGAGTTAAAATCTTTTGTTGAGAATGATTCTGAATCTTGGCATGTGCGTATTGGCTTGTCAAATATATATGACAAAGTGAAACAATATGAGATGGCAGAATTAGAGAGGGATAAGGTTTTTGACATTTTGATAGGGAGTGTAAATAATGGAAGTAAAAATTTAAGGGAGTATATCGTATTGAGTCAACTTTTACAGAAGAGAGGTAAAAATAAAAAAGGCTATTGAGACGCTAGAAATTGCTCTCTCTGATGTAATAAAAGATGATGACGAAGCGCTAATAGAAGTACATTTCTTATTGGCGAATATATATTATGAAATGAATGATCATATAAATGTTGTAGGAGAATTAGAGAAGGTATTGCAGGTAGATCCTGATTGTCATCAAGCAAATAATTTTTTGGGTTACTTTTTTGTTGAAAAGGGAGAAAAGTTAGAAGAGGCTTTGAGTTTAATAGAAAAAGCTTTGAGTGTTGAACCTGAAAATGGCGCATACCTTGATAGTTTAGGTTGGGCGTATTATAAGCTTGCGGCTGAAGATGACAGTGAGAAAATAATCTTAGCATTGCAAAAACTCATCGAGGCCTCGAAATATGCTGAAGATTCAGAAATTGTGGGTCATATAGGAGATGTGTATTATTGCCTTGGTTTTTGGGAAGAGGCGCAGAAACAGTGGGAAAGAGCCTTAGGATTATGGGAAAAGGTAACAAGAGAAACTTCTCCACATTTAATACATGAGACTGCTCGTGAGTTGAAAGCTAAAAAAACAGTTCAAAACAAACTTGAAAAGCTTCAATATCTGAAAATGGTAGAAAATTCCATGAAGAGGTTAAAATCAGGAGAAAAAGTTGTTAGTAGCAATATTCAGCGAAAGTAGGAGTTTGTATTTGTATCAATAATATGGAGACAAAAAAGAATGGCAGGACATTCACATTGGGCAAGTATAAAGCATAAAAAGGGTGCTGCAGATGCAAAGAAGGGGAAGAAATTCTCCAAACTTGCAAAAGCCATTACTTCTGCGGCCAGACAGGGTGGTGGTAATCCAGAAATGAATATAAAGTTACAATATGCAATAGATAAAGCTAAAGCAGAAAATGTGCCCAAGGATAATATCGAACGTGCTATACTTAAGGGCACAGGAGAATTGGGCGGTGATTCTGAACTTTTTGAATGTATTTACGAAGGTTATGGATCCAATGGTGTCGCAATAATGATAGAGATATTAACTGACAATAAGAATAGGACAGCATCAGAGATCAGGAAGATATTCGAAAGGTTTGGAGGAAATCTAGGTGAATCAGGTTGTGTTTCATGGATGTTTCAAAAAAAGGGAATGATAACTATTAATGTTGATGATATAGAAGAGGATAAATTGATGACTTTTGTTCTGGATGCGGGAGGTGAAGATCTACAAGTTGTGGGTGATGAATATCAGATTACTTGTGATACAAAGGACTTTAACAATATTAAAAATGCATTACAAAAAGATGGAATTAATCTAGCCTCAGCAGAAGTCAGTATGATTCCAAACAGCTTCATCGAGCTTAACGAAACGACAGGTAGAAATGTTATTTCTTTAATGGAAGCGTTGGAGAATCATGATGATGTTCAGAATGTATATGCTAATTTTGAGCTTCCAAAAGATTTGTTAGAAGAACTACAAGTCTCCAAAAATTGAACGTCTCGGAAATACTATAATTTGATTTCACTTGACTATCTTTATAGGTATTTGTGTGAACGTCATACCTATTCTGCTAAATTGACTACCCGCTGGATAATCAACAAAAACATTATTATTTCATGCGCGTGTTCATCATCTGAAAAGCAAGTTGTATCAATGTAGGAGTAAACTTTGCTCGTCCAAGAACTATTTTAACTATTTAGTTTTGTTCTTAACTACAAGCTTTTCTTCTTTTGCTTCCTCTTTGTTTTCCTTTTTAAGGTTCAGCAATTCAAGAATTTGGTCACTTTCTAATACTTCTTCTTCTTCTAGCTTCTTAGCAAGGAGTTCTAATTTATCCCTGTTTTTTTCAACTAGTGATTTGGCTTTGGTGTAAGATTCTTTGATTATTCTTGATACTTCTTGATCAATTTCTAAAGCTGTTTTCTCGCTAAACTCTTTTTCTTGCACAAGATCATGTCCAAGGAAGATATTTCCCGATTGCCTTCCGAATGTTTGAGGGCCAAGTAAACTACTCATTCCGAATTTACATACATAATTTCTGGACAGTTTTGTTACTCTTTCCAGGTCATTTTGCGCACCAGTGGATAACTCATTGAAAATGATTTCTTCTGCTGCACGTCCAGCAAGAAGAACGCACAAAGTATCCAGTATTTCAGATTCTTTGGTTAAATATTTATCCTCAGCAGGGAGCTGTAACGTATAACCAAGTGCTGCGGCTCCCCTGGCTATAATTGATACTTTATGTACGGGGTCAGTATTGGGCAATAGCGCTGCTACCAGAGTATGGCCTGACTCATGATACGCAACAATTCTTTTTTCCTCATCGCTTATTACCCTGCTTTTCCTTTCGGGACCTGCTATAACCCTTTCTATTGATTCCTCGAGTTCTCCCATTTCAACAAATTTCTTATCCCGTCGCGCAGCGAGCAATGCTGCTTCATTAATAACATTTGCTAAATCAGCGCCTGAGAAACCGGGAGTACGTTTTGCTATTGTCTTAAGATTCCCATTAGGCGCTACCTTAACATTTTTTGCATGTACTTTTAGAATAGCTTCCCTACCTATTAAATCTGGCCTATCAACGGTGATTTGCCTGTCGAATCTTCCAGGGCGGAGCAAAGCATAATCTAAAACATCCGGTCTGTTTGTAGCAGCAATAATAATTACTCCCTTTTGTGAAGAAAAGCCATCCATCTCGGCTAATAGTTGGTTAAGTGTTTGCTCGCGTTCATCATGACCGCCACCTAAACCTGCACCACGTTGCCTTCCTACACTATCAAGTTCGTCTATAAATACTATACAAGGGGCCTTCTGTTTAGCCTGTTCAAACATATCACGTACTCTTGCAGCTCCCATACCGACGAACATTTCTACAAAATCAGAACCACTTATGGAAAAGAAAGGCACTCCCGATTCGCCTGCAACTGCCTTTGCCAGAAGTGTTTTTCCGGTTCCTGGTGGCCCGACGAGTAAAACACCTTTTGGAATTTTACCTCCAAGTTTTTGGAATTTTTGTGGGTATTTTAGAAATTCTATTATTTCTTGTAATTCTTCCTTTGCTTCATCACAACCTGCAACATCTGCAAAAGTAATTTTTTGTGCATCTTCTTCAGCATATAATTTAATCTTTGCCTTTCCGAATGACATAAAAGGGGTTCCCATTCCCCCGATTCTTTTTGATATAAAAAACCAGGCTATTGCGATAATTACAAATGGGAAAATCCACCACATTAACATGTTTCTGAGAAAATTATTCTCAACTTCACCTTTGAACTTAACGTTTTGTTTTTCTAATTCGTTAACGAGTTTGGGGTCCTGTATTGGAACGGTTACAAAGGCAATTAGTTTGTCTTTTCCGGATAACGAATCTTCATAGTGGCCCCTTATTACCTTTTCTCCTATGGAACAATCAACAATCTTTCCCTCACTTAGATATTGCCTGAATTGACTATAGGGAATCTCGTCGGATTTAGGTGACATAAACATTTGTATGATGTATAAAACTACAAGAAAAAGGAGGAGATACCCTATAGAAAAACCAGCCTTCTTAGATTTTAAGTTCTTGGATATTTTTCCTTTTGAATTTTTATCTGTTTTTTTCATCAATAATAACCTTGGCAACTGAAATTATTTATACTTATAATTTTACACTTTATGCTGAAATTATATGATAATATTAATATGAAGTCAAAGTAAATAAATATCATTTCGTCATGGAAATCTTAGTTATCTTGTCTAGTTATGATGTTTAAATTATTGACAAAAATTATTAATTGAGCTATCATCAGTCAGAATTCTTGCGTATTTATGCATTTTGATGTGTTTGTTTTTTCAAGCCTTATATAGGATTTCGTGTTCGGGGCGTGGCGCAGCTTGGTTTAGCGCGCTTGAATGGGGTTCAAGAGGTCGGCCGTTCGAATCGGCTCGCCCCGACCATTTTTTTACATAATGAGACTGTACAAATAATGGGATTTAATAGTGAATCGAATTGGAGGTTTTAAGGGTTTCATGTAATGGATAATTTGCGTTTGATTATCATTATCGTAATATTTTGTGGTATTGTTATTGCGTTCGTCTATAGTAGATTTGTAAGAATTCGGGGAAAGACAAAACAAAAACATATGCAAGAAACGCAACAACATAAAGCTAGTGAAGAGAAAAAAGCTTCTAGTGTTGTAGATAATTTTTTGGTGTTGATGAATCTGATAAGAAAGAAGAAGGTGAAATTGTAGATGATGTAGTTGAACCGAAAGTAGAAATAAAGGAAAAGCCGGTTGTTAATCTCGAAGAAATTGAAACCGAAATAAAAGATTTAAAGAACGAGATTACTACAAAAATTGAAAAGTTAACTTCCGACATTGAAGAAAGGGAAGAAGAAGTTGTAAATAAGGTAGAGAGCATTATTGATACAAAGGCGCAAGAGGTATTAAACAAAATTAATGATAGGATAAATAAAGCACTTCAGATACAAAAGAGTTCAACAGCTTCAATTTTGGAAAAATTGGTTGATTCTTTGCGAGTAGAGGAAGGTGTAGTTGGCATTTCACCTTCTGAAAAATCAGAGGGAGTAGTCGAAGAAAAGATAAAATTTGACGAACTAAAAGAAAGAAATTTAAAAACACCAGAAGAAGACAAAGATATTTTAGAAAAATTGGCTGGTTCTTTAAAGATGGAAGTAGAACCAATTGACATTTCACCTTCAGGCGAGTCTGGGGAGGCGGTTGAAGAGAAGGTAGAGCCTGAGGAAATAAAAGAGAAAGAGTTAGAGATACCATCTGAAGTTAAAGAAGAGGAAAGAGTGGGGGAAGAAGAAAAAGAGTCGGTTGAGACAATTACTTCATCAGAGGAGATTGAGAAAAAGATATTAGAGACAGCTGAAGGTGAAGAAAAAAGAGATAAAGAGGAAGAAAAAGCTAAAGGAGAATCTGCTGATTTTGATATACAAGAATTTTTGAGAGATTTAGAGGCGCCTCCTTCTGAGAACGATTTGAAATCTGAAAGAAAATAGTGCTAAGATAAAGTGTTCGTAATCGAAAACTAATTCATTCATAGCATAATATCTTCTATCTCTGATTTTGGTTCACGAACCATTAGCTCATTTACAGCCTTCATTGGGTCTTTGTCTTCAAAAAGTACATTATAGATCTCCTTTGTAATAGGCATTTCAACGTTATATTTACTAGCTAATCTACAAACCGACTTCGTAGTCAATATTCCTTCAGCTACTTGATCCATTTCTTTTAAAATTTGTGAAGGTTTCTTACCTTTGGCAATTTGTTTACCTACCAAACGGTTTCTACCGTAAGGACTAAAGCAAGTGGTAATTAAGTCTCCGAGTCCAGCAAGCCCTGAAAATGTGTTTCTCTGACCACCCATTGCAATACCTAGGCGTATTATTTCTGCCAATCCTCTGGTTATCAGAGCAGCTTTTGAATTATCTCCAAAACCAAGTCCGTCACAGATTCCAGCCGCAATTGCTATGACATTTTTAACTGATGTCGCAATTTCAACACCTATTACATCAGGATTTGTGTAAACACGAAAGTGTTTTGTTATAAAGATGTTCTGAATTTCTCTTGCCAGTTTCATATCTTTGGAAGAAACGACAACAGTAGTTGGTAATTTCCTTGCTACTTCTTCTGCATGACTTGGTCCCAGGAGTAATGCAATGGGCTGTTCACCTAAGATATCTCCAAGTATTTCACTACCGCGCATGAGTGTTTCGTTTTCTATACCTTTTATTACACTTACGATGGGTGTTCCAGGGATATAATGATTTTTTAAGGTTTTAATAGCTTTTCTGACATAAGGTGTTGGTATGGCGATAACTATAAAATTGGTTTCTATTTGTGCATTTGCCATATTTGAAGTTATATTTAAGTCAGATGGAATTTTGACACCTTTGAGGTATTTTGTGTTTTCTCTATTTTTCTTTAAGAATTCAACATAGTCAGGTGTTGAACCCCAAAGGAAAACTTTGTGTCCTTTGTTGTGTAGTAAAATTGAAAGTGCAGTACCCCATCCTCCTGTACCTAAGACTGATATTTTTTTTGTATTTTTTTGTTTGTCCATAGAAAGTTTAGTTTACTGTATCGGAATTTCAAAGTTAAGATTCTTCGTCACTCCGTTCCTCAGAATGACGGCGTGGTGATAAAAGTGTCATTCTGAGCGAAGCGAAGAATCTAACTCGTTTGAGGTGTTGAATAACGAGTTGTCGATTTTAGGCAGGGAAAACTAAAGAAAAACTTAATCTACTAAGGCTGTATCAACGTTGTATATTGGGAAAGTGGCGCATAATTCCGCAACCTCACTTTTAATTGTTTTTAGGGTGTTGTTATCTTTGTATCCATTGAGTGCAAGATCAATCCAGTTAGCAATTTGGGACATTTCGGGTTCTTTCATACCACGTGTTGTAACTGAAGGAGTACCTATTCTTATTCCACTTGGGTCGTTTGCGGTTCTTTTGTCAAAAGGGATCATATTTCTATTAAGGACAATGCCTGCTTTTTCCAGGGTTTCTTGTGCTTCTCTCCCTGAGATATTTTTATTTGTAAGATCTACGAGGAAGAGGTGGTTATCAGTACCTCCAGAAACTATCTTATAGCCCTTTTCTTTTAGCTCATTTGCTAATGACTTCGCATTTTTAATTGTTTGGCTTTGGCATTCTCTGAATTCTTTGGTTTTAGCTTCTTTAAATGCTACGGCCTTTGCGGCGATCACGTGCATTAATGGTCCACCTTGAATACCCGGGAAAATATATTGATCTATTTTCGAAGCATATTTAGACTTACAGAGTATTAATCCACCTCTTGGACCTCTGAGTGTTTTGTGTGTTGAAGTAGTTACAAAATCTGCATAAGGGACAGGGTCTTGATGCAATCCTGCTACAATTAGGCCTGCTATATGAGCAATATCTGCTAAAAATAGTGCACCTACTTCATCTGCAATTTCTTTAAATTTTACAAAATCAATTTCTCTTGGATAAGAACTGGCACCTGCTATTATTAGGTCGGGATTATTTTTCTTTGCTAACGCCCTTAATTCTGCGTAATCAATATATTCCGTTTCTTTATCCACTCCATATGTTATCTTTTTATATAATTGACCTGAAAAATTTTTTTTGAAACCATGTGTAAGATGTCCACCATGTGAAAGATCCATGCTTAGTATCTTATTTCCAGGAGTAAGTGATGAAAACAAAACAGCCATATTTGCCTGCGAACCCGAATGTGGTTGGACATTAGCATGTTCTGCTCCAAAAATTTCCTTTGCTCGGTCAACTGTAAGTTTTTCAACTATGTCTATTTTTCCACATCCTGCGTACCAACGCTTATCAGGATAACCTTCAGCATATTTATTCGTCAATATTGAACCTTGTGCTTGTAGTACTGCGGTACTACAATAATTTTCTGAAGCGATCAGCTCAACATTACTCTGTTGTCTTTCTATTTCTTCGCGGATTGCCTCGAATATTTCAGGATCAATGTATTTTAAAGTCTCCATAAGAGAAAATTCTATTTACCAATTTTCCATTTCAAATATGATGTAAGGAAATCATCAATTTCACCATCAAGGAACGATTGTGTTTTAGGTGTCTCTTTTCCCGTTCGTAAGTCCTTTATCATGGAATAAGGCTGGAGAACATAAGACCTTATTTGATGACCCCACGCAATTTCTCCTTTTTCATCGTACGCATCTGCAAATTCTTTCTCAAGTTCTTTTTCTTTTAATTGATACAATTTTGACTTTAACATTTTTAAGGCCGTACTTCTATTTTTGTGTTGAGATCTATCGTTCTGACATTGCGCCACTATACCTGTTGGTATATGTGTAATTCTGACAGCAGAAGATGTTTTATTGACGTGTTGACCTCCAGCGCCGGAAGCACGGTAAGTATCGATTTTTAAATCTTTTTCGTTAATTTCTATATCTATTTCAACATCAATTTCAGGCATTACGTCAACTGCAGCAAATGAGGTGTGACGTCTGCTATTAGAATCGAATGGTGATATGCGAACCAGGCGATGGACCCCAACTTCAGACTTCAAATAACCATAAGCAAAGTTACCCTTAATAAGGGCAGTTACCCGTTTGATTCCTGCCTCATCACCGGGTAAAAGGTCTATCGTTTCTATGGAATAATTATTTCTTTCTCCCCACATGCTATACATTCTTAATAGCATAGAGGCCCAATCACATGATTCTGTACCCCCTGCACCAGCATGTATATTAAGGTATGCATTTCTACAATCATTTTTTCCACTTAACATCATGCGAAATTCTAGCTTTTCTAGTTTCTGGATAAATGATTGTAGATCTTTTGTAATCTCTGTTTCTAATTCTTTGTTATTTTCGTCATCACCATCTGCAAGCTCTGATAAGTCAACGATGTCATTAAGCGATTTTTGCAATTCATGAAAAGGCAAGGTCAATTCTTTTAATGTCTTAAGTCTTCGTATGATAGATTGTGCCTTTTCTTTATCGCTCCAGAAATCTGCATTTCCTAACTGCTTTTCGATATCTTCCTGTTCTTTTTCCTTAGAAGTCAGGTCAAAGAGAGTCCCTTAGATGAACTAGGCGGTTTTTTAATGGATTTAGTTGCTTTTCTATGTTCTTGAGCATTTTTAACCTCTTGTGATTAAATTTTTCCTTAATTTGCTCTAAAATTATAATTTATGCAAATATCAAAGTCAAATTGTTTTTAACCATGGAAAATATTTGTTGAAATAATAAGGGAAATCAGGTAAAAATACTAGCTAACCTTAAAAAGCTATCAATTACACAAATGGCTATGGTAAAAGTAAAGTTACCTGACGGTATTGAAAGAAAATATAAGGATAAAGTTACCGTTAGGGATGTCGCTAGCGATGTTGTTGATAAGAATCGAGGATCGGCAATAGCAGGCAAGGTAAACAGTACGCTTGTCGATCTTAATTGTTCGATTGAGGCAGATACGACTTTAGACCTTGTAATGGCTGATTCTGAAGAAGGTCTTGAAATACTTAGACATAGTACTGCTCACGTTATGGCTCAGGCCGTTACTCATTTATATCCAAATGTTAAACTTGGGATTGGACCTTCCATCAAGAATGGATTCTATTATGATTTTGATTTGGACAAAACACTGTCTCAAGAGGACCTTGAGAAGATAGAAGAAGAGATGAGGAAAATTATTGAGGCAAATGAGACTTTCAAGCGTTTAGAAGAACCTTGCGACATTGCCATAAAGAGGATGGAGAAATTAAATCAGCGATATAAAGTAGAACTAATCAAAGGATTGGAAGACGAAACCGTTTCCCTATATCAGCAAGGTGATTTTGTTGACTTATGTAAAGGTCCTCATGTGTCCAGTACTAAAAAGATTGAGGTATTTAAACTTCTAAGTGTTGCAGGAGCATATTGGCGTGGAAAAGAAACCAACCCGATGCTTCAGAGGATTTATGGTACAGCATTTACGAATAAGAAAGACTTAAACAAATATCTTAAGTTTTTAGAAGAGACAAAAAAGCGTGATCATAGAAAAATTGGCGTAGCATTAGATCTTTATAGTTTCCATGAAAATGGTGGTGCGGGTCTTGTTTTCTGGCATCCAAAAGGAGGCGTAATAAGGAACATTATTGAAACTTTTTGGAGGGAAGAACATTATAAACGTGGTTACGATATAGTTTACAGTCCTCACATTGCAAAAATAGACCTTTGGAAAAAAAGTGGTCATCTGGATTTCTATAGAGAGAGTATGTTTTCCCCTATAGAGGTTGAAGGACAAGAATATATGTTAAGACCAATGAATTGTCCTTTTGCAATTCTTATGTATAAAACAAAGGTGCGTAGCTATCGTGATTTGCCTCTAAGGTGGGGAGAGCTTGGTACTGTGTATAGATACGAAAGATCAGGTGTTTTGCACGGACTTTTAAGAGTTCGTGGTTTCACGCAGGATGATGCTCATATCTTTTGTAGACCAGATCAATTAAAGGATGAGATAGTTGGTATTATAGATTTATCGCAACATATGCTTAAGAGCTTTGGATTTAAGGAATACGATATAGAACTTGCGGTTAAGGGTAAAGGGGAAGACGAAAAGTATATAGGTGATAACGAAAAATGGGCCCTTGCCGAAGAAGCATTAAGGCTTGCTCTTGAACAAAAGAATCTGGAATTTGTGAGAATGGAAGGTGAGGCGAAATTTTACGGACCTGCAATTGACATAAAGATTAAGGATGCACTGAACAGGGGTTGGCAGGGACCAACCATTCAAGTTGATTTTAATCTGCCTGAAAGATTTGATGTTAATTATATTGGTTCCGATGGCATGCAGCATAAGGTAGTCATGGTACACCGTACCGTGCTGGGCGCTATGGAGAGATTTCTCGGGTCTTTGATAGAACATTATGCCGGGGATTTCCCTTTATGGTTAGCGCCAATACAGGTTAGGATGTTACCAATAACAGACAATCATAATGATTATGCTATTAAGATAAAGAATCAACTATCCGAGGTAGGAATTCGCTCTGATTGTGATTTAAAAAATGCGAAGATGGGTTATAAGATTAGGGAGGGTACTCTGGAGAAAATCCCTTATCTTCTCATTATAGGTGATAGGGAGTTAGAGGAAGAAACTGTATCAGTAAGAAGCAGAAAAAGGGGTGATGAGGGTTCGATTCCTTTGTCAGAATTTATTGTAAACATTGAAAGGGAGGCAAAGAATAAAACTTAGGATTTCACCTCAAATGAATTTGTTGAATGTTGGAATATTTGAACGTTTAGCTGAAAATTCCGTTGTTCTTTACATGTTGCAAAATCGTAGGATGTTTATTAAACACACTTACGCAAAAGCAATTTGAATTCTTTTTGGGAATGGAGGTGGAGAAATCCCCAGGTATCAAAGGGTTAATGAACGAATAGTTGCTAAAACTGTCAGGCTAATTGATGAAAATGGCGCTCAAGTGGGTATAGTAAGAAAGGCAGAGGCACTTAGCAAGGCGATGGAATTAGGCTTGGATTTGGTTGAGGTTTCACCAAATGCTAATCCGCCTGTATGCCGTATTATAAATTATGGCAAGTACAAGTACAAGCAAAGTAAAAAAGCCCAAAAAAAACATCGTGTGGTTCAATTAAAAGAAATTAGAGTAAGACCAAAGATTGGCGAACATGATCTTATGACAAAGATTAAGCAAGCAAGGAAATTCCTTGCGAGGAATGATAGAGTACTCGTAAATATGATGTTCAGAGGGCGCGAAAAGGCGCATAGAGAGGTGGCTGAGAAAGTGTTTGAAGTATTCATAAAAACCCTGGAGGATATTGCAAAAGTAGAACCGCACTCAAAGTCTGCAGGAAGAAGTATGGGCATTATATTATCACCAAACAGAGTTAGATAGAAGGGGAGTTTTGATGTCAAAATTAAAAACACATAGTTGTCTTAAGAAAAGGGTTAAGGTTTCTCGTAACGGCAAGATTAAAAGGAAGAAGGCATTTGCAAGTCATTTAATGTCCGGGAAAAGTGGAAACCGCAGAAGGAAGTTAAGAAAAACAAGTCTTGTGCCAAAGGGTTATACAAAAGCAATGTTACGTTCTTTAGGAGAATGTTAGTCGAGATTTCAAAATAGATGTAAGAGAGGTTTTTAGAATGACAAGAGCAAGAAAGGGTTCAGCAAGAAAAAGAGCAAGAAAGAGACTTATGAAGTCTACAAAAGGATATTGGGGTAGTAGAAGTAATCTCTATGGAAGGGCAAGTGAAACGTATGTAAGGGCAATGGCATTTGCCTTTAAAGATAGAAAACGTAAAAAGAGAGACTTTAGAAGGCTTTGGATATTACGCATAAATGCAGCTGCTAAGCAGCGTGGAATGAATTATAGTCGTTTCATTAACGGATTAGCAAAAGCCAATATCGAAATTGACAGGAAGATGTTAGCAGAAACAGCGGTTAACGACCCTATGGCGTTTGATGAATTGGTCGAATTATCAAAGCAGCATATTTAGTTAACCTCCCTCCAGTTCCGTTTTTATTCAACTCAAACCTGAATAGAGCAATTAATTTCTGGATTTTTAGCTAAGTCGGAGTGGGTTTGAAAGCTTGTTGCCCGTAGCTTCAATGGAAGGATTACGTTTATTTATCCAGACTTTGTTGATCGGATAGACATAAATTACCAATCTGGGTTCAAATAATTCTTTCCGTGATATTTCATCAAGTAAATCATCCTTTTTTGAATTAATTCTTGTGAAAGAAAAATTAAGCAAATTAAAAAACCAGGTAAAGAGCAATTTAGCAAAAGCTAAATCGCTGGATGAGGTTGAACAAGTAAGGACCAAATATATTGGAAGAAAAGGTGTTATTAATGAAATAATCAAGACGATTCCAAGCCTGCCACCTGAGCAGAGGTCAACTATAGGGAAATTAGCAAACGAGCTTAAGCAGGAAATCAGTAGATGGATAGGAGAGACAAGAAAAAAAATTGTCGCTGAAGAAAGTGTTCCTGATGCTAAAGAGACATTTGATTTGTCATTACCGGGTAAGCACAAACCTTATGGCCACGAACACCCTATTACGCAAACTATTAATGAAATTAAGGAAATCTTTAGCAAACTGGGTTTTGATGTAGAATACGGTCCTGAAGTAGAACTCGAATATTATAATTTTGATGCCTTAAATATACCAGCGGATCATCCGTCAAGAGAAGATTTTGATACGTTTTATCTGCTTGCCCGCTCGGCAGGTGGAGATAACCAACTTCTTTTAAGAAGCCAGACCTCAACGGTGCAAATAAGGGTAATGAAAGAAAAGAAACCCCCTATCAGGATGATTGCTCCGGGAAAGGTTTTTCGGCCAGATACAGTTGATGCCCGTCATGCCTCTATGTTTCATCAGATCGAGGGTTTAATGGTAGATGAAGGTGTCAGCTTTAGTGATCTAAAATATGTTTTAACCTTATTTGCCAAATCATACTTTGGACAGAATATAAAAATGAGATTTCGCCCTTCTTTTTTCCCCTTTACCGAACCAAGTGCAGAGGTAGATATTTCATGTTCTATCTGTAAGGGCAAAGGATGTAGTGTATGTGCTTATAGCGGTTGGGTTGAGGTATTGGGTGCGGGCATGGTTGACCCCAATGTCTTTGAGGCAGTCGATTATGATACTGAAAAGTACACGGGGTTTGCATTTGGTTTGGGCGTGGAGAGACTTGCAATGCTCAGGTATGGAGTAGATGACATCAGGCTTTTCTTAGAAAATGATATGAGATTCCTATCACAGTTTTAGTCCCGTATTATATTTATAGTATGAGGAATTTCCATTTTAAGTATTTTGGCTTAAATGTGTTATGCCAAATTGACAGTCAGCTTTAACCGTAGAGAAGATAGGGATGGAAGAAATTAGATGGTTAGTGGATAATGCAACAAGATATATCCAAAGGGTTTTGTAGCGAATGTAAAAGAGTATAGCATTTAAAAAAAATAATCACACAAAGACACGGAGGCACAAAGAATGATGACTGAAAATGAGATTGGGAAAGTTGTAGTTGATGCTGCAATTGTAGTTCATAAAGCACTTGGTTCCGGACTTTTCGAAATTGTGTATGAAGTTATATTAACTCATGAGCTAAAGAAGCATGGTTTAAATGTTGATAGGCAAGTGCCGGTATCAGGTATCAATAGAATATGATGGGATAAAATTCGACGAAGGATTCAGGGCAGACATTTTTATTGAAAACAAGGTGATCTCAGAATTAAAATCGGTTGAATCTCTAACAAAAGCACATAAGAAGCAAGTATTAACCTATCTTAGACTGACAGGATGTAAGCTAGGCTACCTGTTGAACTTTGGTGAAGCCTTGATGAAGGACGGAATAACAAGAATTATAGCCTGCCCTGCGGTCTGGGCCAGGGACAGAGAACTCAAATAAAGTCAATCTTTGTGTCTTTGTGTGAGGATTAGTAATTTAACTTTTGTGATTTCTGTGGCAAAGGTATTTTCAGATGAAAGTAAGTTATAACTGGCTTAAGGACTATTGCAAACACGACCTCTCCGTAGAGATATTATCTGAGAGATTAACAAATGTTGGACTGGTAGTTGATACAACAACTCCCATCGATGACGACTTCTGTCTGGATATTGAGGTTACCTCAAACAGGCCGGATTGTCTGGGTTATATAGGGATTGCAAGAGAGGTTGCTGCCATTGCCGGCAGTAAACTCATTATTCCGGATGTGGATTATACGACAACAAGCGAGAGCATAAAAGATATAACCAGTGTTACTGTAAAAGATAAGGAATTATGCCCGAGGTATACGGCACGTGTTATAAAAGATGTGAATATAGGGCCATCACCCGAATGGCTTCAGAAAAGAATTAACAGCATCGGATTACGTCCCGTAAACAACATAGTGGATATCACGAATTATGTCTTAATGGAGAGCGGTCAACCGTTACATGCCTTTGATTTTGATAAGCTAAATAGGAAAAAGATTATTGTCAGGCAGGCTAGAAATATGGAAACCATGGATGCAATCGACGGCAGTAAGTGTACGCTTACGCCTGATATGCTGGTGATTGCAGACTCTAAGAAACCAGTTGCCGTTGCAGGCGTAATGGGAGGAAAAGATACAGAGGTTTCTGATACTACAAAAAATATCCTTTTAGAGAGCGCCTTCTTTGAACCGAGAAATGTCAGAAGGACTTCCAGAAAATTGGGAATACGGACAGATTCTTCTTATCGTTTTGAGCGTCGTGTGGACCCCAAATGCGTTGACTGGGCTTCGAGGAGAGCAGCAAAGATGATTCAGGAGATAGCTGGTGGACAAGTTGCAAAAGGAGTAATTGATAGGAATTACTTTAAGAAAGAAAAAACAAATGTCGTATTAAGGATACCCAGGTTAAATAATTTATTAGGGATTCATATCGAAAAGGATATAGTGAAAGATATTGTGGAGCGTTTGCAGTTCAAGATAATTTCTGAAAAAAAGACCAGTCTCAAGGTAAATGTTCCCAGCTTCAGGGGAGACGTTTATCGTGAGATAGATTTGATAGAGGAAGTAGCCAGGATTCATGGATACGACAATATACCTACAAAGAGTAACATTGGAGTGAAACTGATTCAAGAGAACAAGTTTGACGTAATTGTAGAAAGGGTAAGAAACATTATATCGGGACTGGGCTTTAAAGAAGTTATTACTGACAGCATTGTCGATGATTCACAAAATCAGCATGATAGTATTTGGTCTGAAAACAGCAGCATACAGATTATGAATCCGATACGGCAGGACGAAGACCTTCTGAGGAAGACACTGATACATAATCTTCTGAAGGTAAAAAAACATAATCAGAACTATGGTATAGACAAGACACCGATTTATGAATTATCCAAGGTGTATTTGCCTCAAAAAAACGACAAGATGCCGGAGGAAAAGGAATGTTTGTGCATACTTGGAGAGGAAGGATTTTTGTCCTTAAAAGGTGTCATAGAGGCAATACACAAGCGCCTTAATATTGCGCACAAGCTTGAAAGCGCACCTTACGGTTTTAATTTGTTCAGTCATGAAAAGTCTGCAGAGCTTAAGTTAGGGGGTAAGGTTTTAGGATACATTGGTGAATTGAGTAAAGATATAGTTAATAATTATGATTTCAGAATTACACCGTCTATAGCAGAACTTGATTTTGACGTACTTGTTCATAATGCGAACCTTGAAAGTTCATACCAGAAGATCCCATCATTTCCCACGATGATAAGAGACATAGCAGTTGTAAGTGATGAGAAGATCACATGGGCCGACATAAAAGGATCTATTGAGTCACTAAAGATAGATTACGTCGATGGTATAGAATTTTTTGATGTATACAGGGGTAAGCAAGTTGAGCAGGGTAAGAAAAGCGTTGCCTTCAGGTTGATATTCAGAGCCGACGATAGAACCCTAAAGAGTGAAGAGGTAGATAGGTTACAGGAAAAAATTCTTGAAAATCTTAATAATACCCTTGGAGTAAAACTCCGCACATAAATTAGCTCCCTTCAGTCGCTAATTTATTTCATTTGCTACGCAAAATTTAAAAACGAAACATTTTCTAAAAGAAATAGAAAAAAGGTATAGGTACTCCAAAACCTGTAGGGACAAAAAAGTGGTCGCACATTGGTTAGTGATTTATTTTTTGATATTATTAATTATTAGGAACACATTCCCAATAAATAAAAGAACTCACTTGAATACACTACTATCTTTTTGTGTCCAAAAATCCTAACATTCCTTTAGTATCCACGATATAGGCAAATCCATAAGCCTCAAGGAAATATGGATTAAGCTCAACCAATTTCTCAAATTCACCGATTGCTTTTATAAGCTCACTTTGTCCCATATACTTCACACCAGTTTCAAACCTATCTTCTACAGTTTTGTGGGAATTCTAATTTTTATTGTCTAACATGAATAATGTGTTACAATGATTTAAGAGGAAGACAAAATGCAGAACAAAGAAAAATATTCTGACAGAAGACGTAATCAGAGAAGGCATGATCGAAGAACAGATCCTGCATTAGAAACACCGTTGCCTGATCAGAACATAAGGCATGGTGACAGAAGGTGTAATCCAAGAAGGGAAAGTGAAAGACAAAATCTTTCATTCGAAATATTGTTGTCCGATCAAAATGGTAAGACAATAAACGTTAGTGCGAGCGGCGTTTATTTCGAAGTAGCAATAAACGACATGGAAGCTTTTTCTCCAGGGTCAATAATCCCACTTCAAATAAATACAGTTACTACCACGCCTTATTCTAAAGAAAGAAAGCTTAAGCTTACGGGAAATGGATTAGTTATCAGGAATTGCATAATTGAAACCCGGGTCGCGATAACAGCCTGGGCATAGCTTTGAAATTCACGGATAAACTTAATATTGTAGTGTATAGCGATTAATTATCCAGAGTATCACCCTTCCAAGCCACACTCACAAGCCACACAGCTCGTCGGACAGGCCCGCCAAACAATCCATCGGGCAAACCAGAAACATCCCTGTGTATCCTGATGTTTAAGTTGATGTCTTATTTTATGGAAAAAGGGATTTCATTGGGAGTATTATAAACATCCTGCTGTAGTATGCTTTTATTCTGTGTATGTTTGTGTGAATCGTTCGACCGAGATCACGCCGAAGTCTGTGGTAAAAGAAAATTATGATTACTGGACATCTTATTGTAACCCTTATCCTTATCCTGACCGTGGCCTGGTTCATGGGAAGGGTTTTTGCCAGATTTGGCTTGCCTGTCGTATTAGGAGAGTTATTGGCAGGCCTCATCATGGGGCCCCCTTTATTAGGCATTGTTAATGCATCTGAGCCCATTGAACTAATGGCAGAGTTTGGTATTTTCTTCCTCATGTTTCATGCCGGATTGGAGATGGACCCAAAGGAGGCTGTAGAGCATATATGACCGTCCATTGCTGTTGCCCTTGGAGGATTTGTCCTTCCATTTGTACTCGGATACTTTACCTGTAGGATATTTGGGGGGACTGCGTTTCAATCCCTCTTTGTCGGTATGGGACTTTCTATTACGGCCATTGCTGTCCAGGCCCGGATATTGCATGACATGCAGATTCATAATACAAAGATTGGACATATCATTATTGGTGCTGCCATTGTTGATGACATCCTTGCATTAGTCACTCTGTCAATACTGTTAGGTCTAGCCGAGAGTCGTAAGATTCAGGCAATACAGGTTTCATTTGTTGTCTTTAAGGTAGTAGTCTTTCTCTATGGGCATAAATTTTGGGGTTCTGCTATCATTGGGTGTGGTATGAACGGTCGTGGTGCGGTTGAAATGGTGGTTGCTGCCGTAGTTATTAAGTTGAGCAATAGATTATTGTTGTCAGAGAAGACAATGACCGAACCGCTTCTCACTCAGGATCAATTTTCGGCCCTGATTTGTATGGCATTCATCACCACCATAATAGCGCCTTTAACCTTGAAATGGACGGTAAAAAGATATTGTACTTATGATGAAAATGCACAATTCTGCAGCCTCTGGGAGAAGAGTAAAAAAATCTGAAAAAAATAATTTTGGAGATTATTGAATTGGAATCTTCAAGTTTCACGTTCTTTATTTAATTTACAAGCAGAAAAACGGGAAGAAGAGTAATTGAAAATATATTCGACAGTTTAATGAGTATGTGTAATGAAGGGCCGACGGTATCCTTCATTGGATCCCCAACTGTGTCAGTTACCACTGCGGCTTTGTGTGCAGTACTACCTTTACCGCCATAATGTCCATCCTCAATATATTTCTTTGAGTTGTCCCATGCACCTCCGGAATTGAACATAAATACGGCAAGCAGTGCGCCCATTATGGTTAATCCAATCTGAAAAGCTGCCAGCGGCCAAACTCCGAGTGTAAATCCTATAATTACAGGAGCTACTAGACCTACCAGAATTGGAAAAATCATTTCCTTCAGCGAGTTTTTAGTACTAATATCTATACAACGTGAATAGTCGGGTTTTTCATCTCCCCTGAGCAGGCCTGATATCTCTTTGAACTGTCTTCTAACCTCGTCAACCATCTTGGAAGCAGCTCTGCTTGTAGCCCTGAGTAGCAACGCAGAGAATAGAAATGGTATACTTGCCCCTATTAGGAGGCTTACAATTATATGTGGATTGGCTAAATTTAGATACAAAGCAATGTCAGAAATGTCATTCATAGTAATTCCTAGATATTTAATAAGTACAAAGATATAGGCGAAGAGAATGACAATGCTGGATAGAACACTTTTGGTCAATCCATAGCCCTTTGTGATCGCTTTTGTTACGTTACCGGCAGCATCCAGTGTGTCCAGTGATTTTCTGGCTTCCTTCGATAACCCTGACATTTCTGCTATTCCAGCCGCATTATCGCTGATGGGTCCATAGGTATCTATTGACTGCATCATGCCCTTCATCTCTGTCATACCAAGTGTGGCCATTGCTAAACCGAAGATGCCTAATAACCCACCGTCCATGATCTGATAACCCAGAATTATCACACCCCCTATAAGCAACATCGAGAACATGGCGCTTTCCAATCCAAAGGAAAATCCAGTAAGGATGCCAATTGGCGTCCCTGTTTGAGACCCCTTAGCTATCTTCTTTACGGGGGATCTGTCAATACCTGTGTAGTATTGCACGATTAAAGTCCCTACAAAGAGAGACAATATTCCCACTGAAAGGCAATAGAAGATGCGTATATCTTTCATAAGCCATAACGAAAGCACGTAAAACAGTATCAGATTTGAGAACAACGCTGAAAGAAGGCCAATATTGAGCGAGGTTAACGGACCCCTCTTTCCCCATTTTCTTACCGAGAAGACCCCAATAATAGTGGCAATCTTTCCTATTCCTCTTATATAAAGGGGAAACATTACGGCGTTCCATCCATAGTTATCCAAAAAGGTCAGGCCAATAATCATTATACATACGAGATTGTCGGCACTGGATTCGAAAAGGTCAGACCCTCTCCCTGCACAGTCACCAACATTATCTCCTACCAGATCGGCTATTACGGCTGGATTTCTGGGGTCATCTTCTACCATACCTACTTCAGTTTTTCCGACTAAATCGGCTCCGATGTCGGCTGCTTTGGTATAGATTCCTCCTCCAATCTGGGCAAACATGGCTGAGAGGCTTGCCCCCAGTCCAAATCCGACAAGCGTATGCACAGCCTCCGGGTTGGACGGTCCCACTCCAAATAGAATATATAGTGAGCATATGCCTAACAGGATGAGACTTACAACCGAAAATCCCATGATTGAGCCTCCTCGAAAGGCCAAAATCAGAGCTCTTCCAGGGGAGGTAAGCGCAGCGTTTGTCGTTCTGACATTTGCTATCACTGCACCACTCATACCTGTTATTATTGCTATTATTGAAAAAAGAGCTCCCAGGAAAAATCCAAATGCTATTTCCCAACCTAGAATAAAGAAAAGGCCTATTGCAAAAGGAATTATGACATAAGAAATTGTCACAACTTCCCTCTTCAAATAGGCATGTGCACCCTCTTTAATATAGCTTGCTATTTCCTTCATACGGGTTGTTCCGGCACTTTCCCTTTTAATCCACCAAAAGAGGCAGGCAATAATGGGCACTCCAACAGATCCGCCAATAAGAGGAATTAGTATTGGATTCATTTTTTAAATAGAAATTAATGTTTTAAGTTGTACATCTTACACTTATAGATTTAGAATTTAAATGAAGCAGGATTATAAGGAAAATCACATTAAAAAGTAAGAGAATAATTTTCCTATAAAATAGCATATTACTGAAGCAGCCATGGCAAACAGAGTTAATTCAAGACCACTCTTAAGACCGTTTTTATTAGTAATTCGTGCCTTGGCAATTCCGAATACGAAAAGCACTACAACAGAAGCAGCGACTGAATACATAAGTGCATGCCATGCTGTAAAGAAAATAAATGGAATCACTGGCACTATCGAGCCAACAAGGAATGATATACCAATTAATGTGGCATTCTTTAGTGGTTTATCAAATTTTTCTGGAAATAATTTTAGTTCGTCCTCCATCATGCTTTTGACCCAGAGTTTTTTATTTGATGTCAATCTTCTTACAATCATTTCAACTTCTTCTTTATTGAATCCTTTTTTTCTGTAGATGTCTCTTAGTTCTTCTCTCTCAAGTTCGGGAACTGTCTCAACTTCTTTTTTCTCTCTCTCAATCTCAGATTCAAAATATTCTCTCTGTGATTTTACAGAAAGATATTCTCCAGAGAACATCGAAGCAGCGCCTGCAAACATCTCGGCAAAGGCTGCTATAAGTATTATTCTACTCTCCATAACCGCACCACTCACACCTGCTAAGAAACTCAAAGTTGAAACCAAACCGTCATTCATTCCGAAGATTACCTCTCTGATACTTTTAGCCCAGGGTATGTGTTCTTCTTTAAATTCAACTTTGGGAGTTTTTTCCATTTTCGGGTTTAAGTCATTTTTCATCTTTTAATTTTGTGCGAAATAACTGGTAAAATGAGAAACGGATTTGACTATCTATTTACTATATGTCTTAGATTTGGAATGAAATTTGGTGGTTTTTTTAATATTATCGTAAATTTCTCGCCTTTTTTAGTGGCACCACGATGAAAATTAAAAACTTTCTGGATTCCCTGCGAAAGCGGGGCTAATTATTGTACCTTCCTTTCGGAAGGAATCCAGAGCTTATTTTCGTGTTAAAGGAATGGAGATGACTTTTATGTCTTCTGTTTTTTTAATTCGTCTTCGTACAAAGGTGACATTTGCCAGCATCTCTCCGTTACCTTTGGTAGTGTGTCCAAAAATAATCAACATCTTCTTCCGTATTATCCTTTCCAAGACTTACGGTAATTGAGCCGTGACAGACGTCTGGCGGCACACCTATGGCCGTAAGTACATGAGAAGCTTGAAGGTCTGGCGAACTACATGCTGAACCACTTGCTATTGCTATGCCATTATAATTTAAAAATAAAACAAGCGATTCACCCTCCGCAAAAGATATCCAGAAGCTTACGTGTCCTGGAAGTCTTTTTGTTAAATGTCCAGTAAAGTGTAGGTATTTTATCCTGTTTGGTAGTTCCTTTATGAGTTTGTCACGAAGTGGGATAAGACGTTCTATTCTTGATTTCATCTCAATTTTTGCAAGCTCAGCGGCCTTACCCATTCCGACAATTCCGGGTATATTATCTGTACCAGGCCTACGGCCGCCTTCCTGAGCGCCTCCTTTCATGATAGAAACAATATCAATACCTTCTCTTAAATACAAAGCAGCAATGCCTTTTGGGCCGTAGAATGATTGCGAAGTCGTACTCAGGGAGTCTACTCCCAGTTCTGAAACATCTACAGGAATGATTCCTGCTGTCGCAATGGCATCTGTATGGAATATAACATCTTTTTCTTTCGTAATCTTTCCAATTTCCTTTATAGGCTCTATTATGCCAATTTCGTTATTTGCGTGCATAATTGAAATAAGAATTGTATCCTTGGTTATGGTCTTAGCGACATCATCTGTATCTACCAAACCGTCTTTGTTTACTTTTAGATATGATACTCTAAAACCTTCTTTTTCTAATTCTCGTGCCGTGTATAATATCGAAAAATGTTCTATTTCGGAAATAATTATGTGTTTTCCTTTATTCTTATTTGCAAGGGCTAAACCCCTTAAGGCTAAATTATTTGCTTCACTTCCGGTAAAGGTAAAGATTATCTCATCAGGTTTGACATTAATTAAATCAGCAACCTTTGCCCTTGATTCATCAACTGCTTTTTTAGCTTTTAGTCCATATTCATGAAGGTGAGAAGATGGATTGCCGAAATTTTCTGTGAAAAAAGGCAGCATTTCTTTTACTACTCGTGGATCTGTAGGCGTAGTGGACATGTGATCTAGATAAACTTTTCGCATTATGTTTTTATTTTGAAGTTAAAAAAATCTAGTAGTAAAAAACTTAATCCTTTAAGTTAACATACTAAGAAAATAAGTCGTATATGATTGATAACCTCATGTGCAATTGTTAGTATCGTTTGTAATACAAGCAGTTATTAGAATAGGTATAATTATGAATCACAAGAATTATTCAATTTCCACTACCTTATTGTATGGAGCAATAAGGTTATCATCTATTTGTATTACTGTAAACTCAATAGCTTCCTTTGCATTCCTTCTTAGGGTCTGTGCAAATTCTGTTTTAGGTGATAGGGCACCCTGAGATTTGCTAATTGCTGTATCTGCAGCGTACTCGATGCCTTCACGCATGTTTCTACGTATCTTCTGTAATAATTCCTCATTACCAATTGTTGCGTCTATTACTTGGATTAGCGCAAAATCAACAGCCTCTCTTAAATTTCTTCTTAGAGCTTGTGCAAATTCTGATTTAGGTGAGAAAGCGTCTTGAGTTTTGATAATCGCTGTGTCTGCTGTGTATTCAATACCTTCGCGTATGTTTCTACGTATCTTTTGCAATAATTCCTCATTGCCAATTGTTGCATTTCTTACCTTAATCATGGTATTTTCTAATTTGTTTATGGTTGACTTAACTGCAATGGCATAAAATAATGTGGACCCTACACAAATAACTACAATCAACATTAAACCCCAGGGAATTACCCTTCCAAAGGCATCAATCAGATTTTTTGTAAATCCTGTTGTATTATTGTTATTAGCCATCTTATTCTCCTTTCCGTAAATTGTAATTAACGTTTATAATGTATCCATTTTTTATTTTGTTAGTATACCACCTCCTTTCTTAAATTTATGTAATCGAAAGTTGATGCAAATATTTGTATCATTCCTTAAATGTCATTGGTTGTCCGCAACATTCCAGGTGCCGGCACCGCCTTCTTCTACCACAACTACTGCACCACATATTTCACATTCATATTTTTCACCAGTTTCTGTAGGCATGGTTTTTTCTCCTTTTATTTTTGTTAACATTTAAAATTCCCCACATCCCCCCTGTTGAGTGACGTAGATTACTCCACAGGGGGGAAACCCGCCTGCAGAGCAGAGCTTAGCTCATGCCATTTGCCAGACCGGCCACGCCGTTCGGACGGGTCGGGCAGGGAGGGGGATTAAACTATATCAATAATTTTCCTGCAGTTATAAGGAAATATTCTCCTGTACCTATCATTATCCAACCAAAAAACTTCTTGATAGCGACACTCCACTTTCCGGTTTTAGGCATACTCGACATTAAACCCGCAAACGTGCCTACAAGGATTAATAGTGTTCCTAATCCTATGGAAAATACAAAAAGTAAGGTAACACCGTAAATAACATTTTGTTTTGCTGCAACAAAAGTTAAGACAACACCCAGCACAGGTGCCGTACATGGTGCAGCAACGGTTCCTGCAAGAAGGCCTACCAGGAATGCACCGATACGCCCACCAGTTTTTTTACCCGGTTGTCTACTTGCCAAAAAAGAGGGAATAGGCAAGGCAAAAACATCTAACATTGACAAACCCAAAAAAATGAAGATATTAGCAACAATCAAGTATAGTATGGGATTTGTGCTTGCAGCTCCAAAAAGTTTTCCCGTCAAAGCAGCAAATGCCCCGAGGGCAGAATACGTTACCGCCATTCCTATTACGTAAAATATCGAAAGGGAAAAGCCATGTAGTCTAGATTCGCCACTACGTCCTCCTATATATGCAACCGTTATCGGTATCATTGGGTATACACATGGTGTAAAGCTGGTGAGTACACCACCCACAAAGACTGCTATGAAAGCAAAAAGGGATGAGGCGCTGAGGTAACCTTCTAAGCCTTGCAAAAAACCTTCCATATAAATTAGTTCCTTTCAGTCACTAATTTATTGCATTACGGCAATTTTTCTTTGAAAAATTGCTTAAGCAATCTGATCAAAGATTAGAATTGCCGTTTGCCTTCACAAAAAAGTCATGTAGTATTTTCGAGAAATCACAAAACTTGTTCAAACTTCTGTTCAAGTTTCTTTTTGCTTGTAACGCCAACCATAGTACCCTTTATTTCACCATTACTAAAAAGTATTAGAGTTGGTACGGATAAGACGCCATACTTAGTAGCCAGTTCTTTGTTTCCATCTACATCAATATCTACCTTCGCAAACTTAATCCTACCATCGAATTCACTGGCTAGTTCATCTAAAATAGGTGTTTGTGCCTTACAAGGCGCACACCAATCCGCAAAAAAGTCGACCAGGACAGGTATCTCTGCTTGAATGACCGTTTTTTCAAAATCGTCGTTTGTAGCTGCCTCTATGTTTGCCATATTTTAATTTCCTCCTTTCTTGATAATTTTTGTTTTTTTGAATCATTGTATACTATCAGTGCCTGTTTGAGTTTTATATTTCTTAATTTTATTATGTAGACAGGCCATTGATATATTTAGTAATTAATTTAGCGAACCACTAACTATGTTATGACTAAATTCTATTATGTAATATGGAAAAAGCAAGTAAAAGTTGAGTTATATGGAAATGCTCATAAAGAAGTGGTAGCGGGGGTGGGATTTGAACCCACGACCTCCGGGTTATGAGCCCGACGAGCTTCCAAGCTGCTCTACCCCGCGTGTTGATTTATACTATATTAGTAAAAGTAATCTGTCAATTAGAAAATTAAAAAAAAGGACTCTCCTTCATTTTAATCCATCCATAAAAAAATCTGAGAATGTTGAGGTATTGATACGTTTAACCTTTTAATGTACACTCCTAATTCGTCTGAAACTTTCTTGCAAAAGGACTTTAAATTTATGCCTAATTCCTTTTGTCTTTTCGTAAAGATTGTTTATGAATTTACTAACACACTCAGACGCCTTTGGACACGTCAAAAACCTTGATTTTATTAATTCCCGCAATTTAAGCATTTTATAACCTCATAACTTATAAACATTCACTTAAATATATTATACAAAAAATAAAAGTATTTCTTAAGGCAATTTTCTGCTTTTCAACAATTTTGCTTGCTCAAATAATTTAACATTAATAAAATGACTAGTATTGGCAATAGACTCTATAATGAATGAAAAGTGATATAGTTCCAATTATGCAAGCTACAATTTCTGGAGAGTTGGAGAAGATAGGTTTGGAATGGTTTTCACAGGCATCAGTTTGTGTCGTAATGGCTTCGGGTGGCTACCCAGGCCATTACGACAGGGGGAAAGGAAATGGCGGGATTGGATTTATTAAAAAATCAAGACGATATACGTGTCTTTCATGCTGGTACTAAATCCATAAATGGGAGGATAGTAACGAATGGTGGGCGTGTATTGAACGTTGTTGCCTGTGGAGATGACATAAGGGAAGCACAGAAGAAGAATGCAAAATAGCAAGATATCAATTAAAGACATAGCAGAGAAATTAGGTAGAGGTGCAAAGGTTGTTTCAGAAGAGATTAAGGGAAGAATACCTCTTTATCTTGAGCTTTTAAAAACACTTGCCAATATAGGCAAAAATATATCACTTGATGTTGATAAGGGGATCATAAAGATTAAGGAAGGTTTTATCAATGATTACCTGAATGATGTATCCATTGAAGATAAGGGTTTGCAATCAATTAAAATATCCTGTAAGGAGGGGAGTGCATCTTTCTTAATAAAATTAAAAAGATTCCTTTTTGAAGGTGTAATAGAGATACCTTTTACGGTTGAAAGCTTTATATTCAGTAAGGACAAAAGGACTGTTACCTTTAAATTCGGTGATAAAAAAGTAGACAAAGTAAATAATTATTATTCAAAAATTTTATTCTGGTTTAGTTTATCAATAGTTAGCATATTTTATAAAAAGGAAGAGAGAATAAAAAAGGGCCTTTTCCATCAAGATTCAATTATGCATAATCCTGATGGCACGCATACTATAGACCTTAATAAAATTCCTGAATTAAGGGAAGTGTTTAAAAAAGACATGGCAAAAATAAGATACTGGGATCTAATTTCAATGGATAAGTTATCGTTTGAAAAAGGTTTGATAATACTCAGGCTTTCACGCAAACTCGCAACAATAATAAAAACTTTCTTGACAAATTAATTCTAATATATGAAAATCATCAATTATTTATATTTAAGGTAAATAATCAGTGTGAATTAAAGAGTTATAAGAGTAATTTAAAGCAATGTTAAGGTCATTGTACCTAATTGTCCAACCGTTTCATTAAGGTGGGCAGACAAACAATCGCTACAAATTATTCTTTATCTTTCTTCTTAAGAATGGGGGGTAGAGAATGGAAGCATTTGGACGACATCTCATACTTGAGATGTGGGATTGTAATAGGGAAATCCTTAATGATGCTAAAAAGATAACACAACTTATGTGTAATGCGGCTAATGATGCCGGAGCAACCGTAGTCAAATCAATTTACCACGAGTTTAACCCTCCAGGAATAACCGCTGTAGCTATCTTGGCAGAGTCACACATTTCAATTCATACATGGCCAATAGAAGGTTATGTAGCCGTTGATATATTTACTTGCGGAACAGTAGCTGATCCTCAATCGGCTATTAAGGGTTTACTAGAGGGTTTTGAACCTAAAGACCATACTTCCGTGGAACTTAAAAGGGGTTCTCCATACATAAAAGAGACTATACTATCCAAAGTCTATTCTGAGTTATAGGGTATATATGTTAAAAAAAGATGTTCCTTCACGATGGATTTACGACTATTTTAGTCCGTTTGAGGTTCATAAACACGCCATAAAGGGAACTATATATCATGGCTACTCAGAAATCCAGGAAATAGTGATTGCAGAGAGTCACAGCTTTGGACGCTGTCTTATTCTTGATAATGAATTTCAGTCATTTGAGGTAGACGAGTTTGTTTATCATGAAGCTCTTGTGCAGCCAGCCTTAATCTTACATCCCGAGCCCACTAAGATTGCTATTATAGGGGGTGGTGAAGGAGCTGCTTTAAGAGAAGTTCTCCGTCATAAGACTGTTAAAAAAGCAGTTATGGTGGATATAGATGATAAGGTGATAGAGTGTTCCAGGAAATATCTGCCAAGTTTCCATAACGGTAGTTTCTCGGATGAAAGAACAAAGCTCGTATTTAAAGATGGTCGTAAATTCATAGAAGAAACAGACGAAACATTTGACGTAATAATCATTGATATTACCTGTCCATTAGAGGGTGGTCCGTCTTTTAAACTCTTTACTCAAGAATTCTATGAGCATGTAAGACAGAAACTTACGGCTCAAGGATTATTTTCAATTCAGGCAAGCACCACTTCCCCTATATCCCTTCATACCTACACTGTCGTTAACAGAACACTTAAGGAAGTCTTTCCAGGTGTTTTTCCTTATGCTGCATATGTACCATCTTTTGCTATGTATTGGGGTTTTTGTCTCGCTACAAAAGGCTTAGATCCAAATCAGATAACTAAGGAAGATATAGATAAAAGGATCTCTGAAAGGATCAAGGGAGAGCTCAGATTTTATGATGGTACAACACATCAGGCGCTTTTTAACCTTCCAAAATATGTAAGGAAGGCCATAAAAGAACAAAAACACATAAATCGAGACAGCGAACCCCTCATGGAGAAATATCCTGGATTAGTAAAAAAAGAATAATGTGATAACATTTCTGATTTTGCTTCATTTATGTGTCATTCCCGCAAAGCTGAGCTTAGCTCTGAGGAATAGCCTACTTGGTTAGCCCGTCCCCGCCAGAAAGCTTGTCGGGCTGGCGAACGGATTCATCCGGGCTGGCAAACAGGGAATCTAGATTTATTGTATAGGAATTTCCATTTTAACTGCTTACCAGCCCGACATGTCGTTCTGGCGGGTAAAGCAATAAGATACACCATTGTCATTCTGAGCCCTTCGCTTCCTGTCATTCTGAACGAAGTGAAGAATCTCTTGTTAGTAAGCCAATGATGTTTCGTGGGGTTAGTGAGATTTCAGCAAATAGATTCCGATTGTATAGAAGCATACAGGACTTATGGCAATCTTTACTCTGTATTTTCAAACATCTTTCCTTCCTGTCTGACTATGACGGCCCTGTACCAAATCGGTTTTCAAGAGGAATATACAACTTTCACCATGTCTGTCATAGACAGTCTAACACCATCCACGACACTTGTGCTGGTTCAATCTTGTAGATTGAACCATAATTTAAATATTCCCTTTTATGTGTTAGCTATTGTTGAATTGTGTAAAGAATTGTTTACACGCCTCTTACCATTTATAACATAAATACTTAAGTCAGAAATGAAGTGTTTCTAGGACATTATGTTGATTTTAATAAACATTCTTTAATTTAAA
>MAYW01000031.1 GCA_001723765.1 Candidatus Scalindua rubra | reverse complement strand
TTGCAATTTATTGCTAAAAAGAATAAATTCTATTGATGTAGAATTTGAAAAGGAAGTGTTTTGTGAATTTAAGGAAATGGTGATTCTGATGATGAAGTTTCAGAAGTATATCAATCTCCCACAAGATATTGGGTAGATACGTTTCTTTTGCATATTGGCATTTAAACCTCCTCCCTGGATCATGAATCCTTTAATTACTCTGTGAAAGATTGTACCATCATAAGATCCATCACGAACATATTGGAGAAAATTTTCCACAGTTTTTGGGGCAGCTGGTGAATCAAGCTCCAGGGTAATAATGCCATAATTTGTTTCCAACTTAACACGAGGTTTAGCTAAATATATTTTAGATTTTTCTGTAGTGTATACAGGAGATTGCTTTATGGATTTTATTCTTCTTGCGTTGTAAGTATTCTTGTCAACACTAATTCCCATAATTTTATATGTGGATGTAGATAGTTCTAATATCTTATATGTATGTGTTTTCGGATGAATGTAAAAACGCAATGCAAGGGTATCTCCATTTATGTTCCACTTACCTGCTTTCTTTTCTCCAGTATAAGTATTCAACATAAAAGTACCGTCTTTGAAGTATTCAATAATACCAACTTCATTTTTCCAACGGCCTAAAATTAAATTTGATTTGTCAGAATTGGTATCTTTTCCAAATTGCTTCGTAGAAGTTTGTTGTTTTTCTTTCAATTTGCCACTTCCCGTAAAATCTGGAAACTCTTCTATTTTAGGTTTTTTCAAACCACCAAAATAAATACACCAACCAGAAATACAGGGCCCTTCAGCAAGAACTTCTTTAAAAGTCCATTTACCATCTGTCTTCCAGACCTCATAACGATAAATTCGTTTCGTACCGCCATCAATACTGCCTGGAGGAAAACCAGCGTCGCCTGCATACCATTCACCCCATGTACTATCAGCGGTTTTAAAAGTAGTATGTCCGTCTCTGTATTTATCTCCGCAAAGCCTGCACTTATAATGGTTATGGCCGTTTCCTAATGCAAATGTACCTTTCCTTTCCCTTGTGAATTTAGGGTATATATAAAAGTATCCCTTCCATTCAATACCATTCATTCTATCAACTTCTTTAATATCTTGTATTTCAACTTCATAGGCAACATCCTTCATCTGAATAAGTGATCCACTAATAGTAAACCAAGAATCACCATATATCAGCCAGTGCTGATCAATGATAGTGTTTATAAATCTGAAAGCTTCTTTATCTAAAAGTTTCTCATTTTTCTTTTCAAAACCTTTTGTTTTTTTCTCCTCAATTTGTGGAAAAATAGAATGTGAGAAAAGACAAATGAATAGAATTGATAAAAGGAAAGATGATATAAAAAAGATTTTTTTGTGTGCATTCATTTTCTTTGACTCCTCTAGAATAATTTTAGGTTTTGGTTGAATTAGCCACAGATATACGCGCCTACCTGTCAGCAGACACGGACAGGAACAATGTGTACATTTACAATTTTACTTTTTCCCTTCCAACATATTTAATTCAAGATTTGTAAGCCTACTCCGATACTGTATAAAGATACCGTAAACTTCCGGCAGAGGCGACTTGCTACAAGACGTAAATGTTAATAAACATATTAGTGAAAGAATTATGATTTGTATACGTTTCATATCTTTCTCATTAAAAAACACTTTGCCTCCATTTTCTAAACTTTAGATGATTTTCATGGTATCTTAACAACTACCGTTCCCGCAATTTTATCGTGCCATGCCTGGCTGTCTTTATCCCAAATTGCCCAAAAATAGCCTACACCAAAAAACAATCCGCTTACAAATTTGCCGATAACCTCTCGTAATATCATTCGCCATAAGCCCGGGTAGTTTCCACTAAGTTTTTCAACAACTTTTTCTCCAAGTAACCATTTCCCGGGAGTTATGCCATTACTCAGTAGCCGAATGTAGAATCCTCCGTATATTATCGTGGCGAAAAAGATTGCTAAAACTATGGCGCTTCCACCAAAAGCTCCTGCCACACCAGTCAAAAATCCTACTATAATGAAATATAGGATTGCTCCAATGGTAGGGTCTATGGCTGTTGCAAACCATCTTCTAAAGAGTCCAGATTTTTTTCCAACTGAAGGGTTTGGGATAAAGGCTTCACACCATGTGCAAAAAAACTTATCAGGAACTACCATTTTGTTGCATCTAGGACAAGTCATTGCCACAACATTTCCATGTATAGCGATTTCAGCTTTATCTTCAACCGGTTTGTTTTTTAACTCGGCGTTAGTAAATGATTCACTTGGTACTGGTACTAGTTCTGGTTCTTCTTCTACTTTCTGATATTTTTCCTTCCTCTCTTTTTCCAGTTTATCATGATATTCTTTCATCTTGCCAAATGTGTTTATAGCCTTGGCCTGGATATCCTTTGTTTTTTGTGCTATTATTTCTTTTTCAGGTAATTTTCCGTACATCGCATATAACTTTTCCCTGAGCCATATTGCGTAACTAATCAAAGAAGCTTTGTTAAACTTTGGCCTTGTATTTCCGCAAACTGAGCAATCCTCTACATCCTTATTGTGTTGCGTACCACATTCGCAACTCCAGTCCCCTTGTTGCCATGATCGTACCATACTGACAACTCTTTTACGCATTAAGATACCTGCTATGGCAATTCCAACACCGGAAAAGATAATAATCGTCAATAAATAAGGAAAACCTGAATCAGATTCTTTTCCGACATTTGAGGTCTGTAACAGTATAATTTTCTGTTTTGCTTCATTTACGTATCTATTTTCTGGATATTTTCTAACAAATTTCTTATAAGCTTTAAGTGTATTCTTTTGCTGGTAATATTCGAAATTTAACTGATCTATTCTTGCCCTCGCATCTTCCACATATCTATTGTCAGGATACTTTTTGATAAATTTCTCAAAGCCACGTACACTGCCTTTTTCCTCATAGGGTTTAAATGTAAGTTTATCTATTATTAATCGCGCTTCTCCCAGATGAGACCCATCAGGGTAGAGTTCGACATATTCCTTGTAAGCCTTAACGGTTCCTTTCAATCTGGCGCTTTCAAAATATCCGGTTTCTATTATGTTTTTCGCTGTTATGGTTAAATGGCTGTCAGGATATTCTGTAGTGAATTCTTTGTATGCGTTGATTGTATCCTTTGTTTTAGCGTCTTCGAAGGCTAACTCCTCTATTCTCTTTTTTGCCATCTGAGCAAATTCCCCATCAGGATATGTCATCAGAAATTTTTTGAATGATTCAGGTGTATCTTCAGCTAAGGCAACATTGAAATCCAAAACTTCAATGCTATCGATGGCTTCTTTGTAATGCTTACTTTGAGGATATCTTTTTATAAAATCACGATATGCATCTTTTGTGTTTGTTTTGGATGCAATATTGAAGGATAGTGTCTCTATTTTTGTCTTTGACTCTTGAGCATACAAGCCTTCCGGATATTTTTGTAAATAATCCTCGTACATACTAATGGCTTCAACGCCACTATCAGCTTTATCCGCCTTCTTAAAATATAACTCTTCTATCCTGTTTTTTACGAGTCCTATGCGTTCTTCATTTGCTTCATATTTCAAATGTTCAACCAGCAACTCAATATCCTGACTATTTAGCAATGTACTGAATTCCCTTTCATCAATCCTTTTTGCAGCATCATCCGCATATTTGCCATCCGGGTATTCATCCAGATATTTTCTATAAGAGACCACAGTGTCAATAAATTTAGCCTGATTATATTTTATGTCTTCAATTATTTGTTTTGCTTCTGATACAAACTTGCCGTCAGGGTAATCAATTATATATCCTTCTAAAGATACAGTGTTGTTGTCATATTTGGCCTGAGCAAATGTTAATTCATCAATCCTGTTTTTAGCTTTTTGTATAAATGTACTTTCAGGGTTATTGGTTATCCAGTGCCTCAATCTGTTAATATTATTAAAAAAACTTTCATCATGGAATGTTAATGTGTCTAGCTTTAACCTGGCCACCTTTGCGTGCCTACCATCAGGATACTTTCTCAAATACATTGAGTAACTATTAATCGAACCTTCTTCATTTGCTAAACCGTAATATATGTCATCGGCTTTGTCTTTGGCATTTTGAGCAAAACGTGAATCAGGATACAGGTCTACAAATCTTTGATATAGAGCTGCCTTTCCAGCGGCACTGGTTTCTATAGCTTTCTTTTCCTCTTGTGTAATCTTTAGTACATTCTTTCCGTTAATCCATCCCAAGCCAGTGGAAGGCACATTGATTTGATACCAATTGTCCTTAAAGTCCAATAATTTAAATTCGCTGGCATAACTGGTTGTCTTATATTTGCTATAGGAAAACATTTTTGGCTCTTTCAGAATCTTTTGATATGGTTTCACCATTATGTAAACAGGAACTTTTGGTTTTTCTATTGACTCAAATTTCTGCCCAATAGTCCTGTCTATACTCCTTCTTGCGTTTGTAATTAACGAATTAAACTCCTTTAATTCTTCATCAGTACCAGTCGGTTTTACACCTTCAGACAGACTAATAACGTTTTTGTATAGGGAAATGGCCTTATCATAGTCGTGCAAGACTTCCTCGAAGATAAGTCCAAGTTGATAGTATGCCTCAAGATTTTCCGGTTTTCTTTTGATTGATTTGGTAAATGCTGTAATTGCAGAAGGATAATCACCATCCGACTTCAACTGTTTACCACTTTTTATTGAAGAGTTGCTGAGAAATTTTTTCAAAAAATCCTGTGCATTGACATGATTTTGGGAAAGGCAAATTAATAGGAATGATAATAGGAAAGATAGTATAAATGAGGTTTTTGTGTGTGCTTTCATTTTATGCCTCACATAATTTTGAGGATTTTGGTTTTCTATAATATACCTTTCTCTTCTAAAAAACTCATAGACTCTTTAACAAACTCTTGTATTGATTTTTTTTCATTTGTGAATAGATGAAAGTTCCTTCAGCTTCTTTTCAATAGTCTTTATCCCATCAACTGCAAGTTCCCATTCCTGGGCATCGGATTCTACCTCAAAGGAATAATTCTGCCTTTTTACAATATTATCCTTCTCAAATTTATCAAAATTCATGTTATACTTCTTGCCATAATAATCATCCGTCATTCTGTAGCGTGTGAGCCTTCTTAAGTAATCTCTATTGAGAAGATTTTTAAGATCATCTTCGGTCATTTCATCTAATTGTTTTTTAATAGCTACACTCATAGTTTACACCTCCTATTCACTTTTACTGAACTTAAAATAATGAACAAAGTCTAGTACCTCATCAAGTAAAGGTTCAGGAACTTGCTCAATCTCACACATTAGTAACTTTTTTTGGTTATTTTATTTTACCTTAATACCCATGAAATATGTTGTACTGATAATACCAGCCATTTCAGGGATAATGTGTACATTTACAATTTTACTTGTTTCTCTCCTTTCTGTCGGTCTGTTTGTAAAATATGAAGTTAAGATAATATGGTTCCACCTTTCTATCGTCAATCTTACAGGCACTTTATTGTTAGAATAGGTAATAATCATGGTATCATAAACCGCTCAATCTTTCTTCTGCTTAATTCAATGCATAGGTAATTCAACATTACCCTATGTCATTCCCATGAAACCTGTCCTCGACTGATCGGGGAATGGGAATCTAGTTGTCCTTGTAATGATAATTCCAGATTCCCGCTCAACAGATTGCGGGAATGACAGAGAAAGGTTACGTTGTTTGGATTTTTCGCAATAGCGGCCTAATTTAAATGGTTTATTGTGTAATCCTCATATCACTAATTCCAATTGAAAATCGTGTTGGTGATTTATTCACGAATCTATACATATTAGCACTGAAGCTAAAGACCGTGCCTTCAGATGCTTCTCTTGATTCAAAAACCATTACAATTGTGTTTTTTGCCCAAGGATTAAACACGCTGTAATATTTTTTATCCACACGACTTGTACTTAAAACTTTATTTATACCATTAAACTCATCTAAATACCATTTTGCTCCTTGATTTCCAACAAGACTTGCGAGCTCATATCCTTCCAAAGCTAACCATATATCCTCATTGGAAATATTCTCTAATGTAAAGACAAGGTTGACTCTCTTCTTATCCACAGACTTGCTTATTGATTGTAGCGTAACCCTTAAGAAGCTGTTTTGGAAGGAAGGAGCAGATGTTTTGGTTATTGGTTGTCTATCCGCTACTCTTACCGGCACCTGTTGTGATGGATTACAAAGTTTACAAGGGAATGCTCCAGCGTCATTGGCTTCTTGTGATGAATCAAATTTTATTAAAGCTTCTGTATTCAATTTAGGACAATTGTACATGTGGTATGTTCTAGAGAATCTGTCAGAGTATACAGATTGATCTACAGAAACAGTATTATCGTTTCTCTTGATATGGGTAGTCTTTTTTTGAAGTATGGCTATTAAAATCTTCTCTTCACCGCGCCCTACGTCTACTTTCTTACTCCATTCTTTATATCCATCCATCAAAACTTCTACTTTATGTGAGCCAGGTTCTATGTATCTTATAATATCTGGAGTTGTTCCAAGATGAGAACCATCTACGTATATCTTTGCCCTTGAAGGTTCACTCTCTACCATAATTGAACTATATGTTGTTATTTCTGCGCCCAGGTACTTTAGTAGCTTGTATGTTATATTTTCTATTGATTTATCAAGTTCCTCAATCGTACAATCGCAAATTTCTTTTTCCATTACTTCATTATGACCATCTTCATTAATCAGCCGGATTGAAACAATATACTTTCTCCCTAATTTCCCAATATTTCCCGCAATTATCTTCTTCGCTGCAAGTTTTGCAACATTTTCCAACAGACATACGTTATCATCACATCCCATTGCTATCTCAAATTCCTTCTCTGTTAGCACAGCCTTCATGTCATCCCTATTCAAGATAGTAAACATGCCAGACCTGTATATCTCTACTGATAATATATCCGTTAAGAGAGTTGCTTCATCCTGTTCGATTCCTTTCTTTGCCTTAAGGAGTACTACCAGAAGACGGTCTTTCCCTTCTTCTGATGCCAGTATATTAGGGATAAAAATGAAAACAAATGATATGATTAAGAGATGTAGTAAGTATTTCCTCATATTATGCATTTAGGCTAAATGATTAGAATAATATGGAAATGGCTGTGAAGCGTGAATTATAGACTAAGGAGGGAATTAGACAAGTATTTTCTGAGGGATAATGGGTTAAAGTTACAATTCTTAATCATTTCCTTTTCTTCTTCCTATTATATTCACGTACAATATCAAGTTAGGCCATCCTGGCTAACTTTTTCAAAATCCCTAAAACTGCCGTCCATGGCAGTTTTTACGGTATTTTGGGTTGCGCCTGCGGCGCAAAAAATAAGGAAACATTGAAATTCCTGTACATTAAATTACATTATTCTTTATATAATATTAATCATTTGATTTGTGGTATATGGTGCAAAAAATTGGTTTTTATTATTCCGGATAAATATTTATTTGTTAAAAGGCGGTGAATGAATAACATCCCTGATTACGCTTGATATCTAAAATTCCAATATTTAGTTGAAATGGAGAAATATGAGGGAAAAACAAAATTCATCATACGTTTTGCCTTGAAGAATACACACTAACTTACCACATCCTAAAATTAGTTGAAACTATATTAGTACATCAATAAAAATATTTCGCTATATCAAGAAGAAGTTTTTCGACTCCTTTTTCCTTGACTCAAAGAACATCTCCGAGTATCTTAATTCTAGAGATGTATTTATATTATGCCTTACCACTAAAGAGAGATTGTCAATAATAAGTCTATTATTAAATAATTTCTGAGAGAATTTAATATGAAAAGCATAACACTTGAAACAATTTATAAAAAAAGTTATCCGTTTGCAGCGCGATGTAGAGCAAATCAAGAAGGCTCTCATTGAAGAACCTGAATTGCGTGACGAGTTTGTTTTAAAAATGAAGGATATTGACAGTGAAAAGTCTGTTATGGTTAAAGATTTTAGGAAGAGATATGGCCTGAAGTAATGTATAGACTTGCTATCAAAGAGAGCTTAGACAGAAAATTTAAAAAAGTCCAAAGGAAAGACAAAGAATTACTTCGTTTGATTGATAGAAAAGTACACGAAATACTTACGAATCCCCACCGGTTTAAGCCTCTAAAAAAACCTTTACAAAACAAACGCAGGGTTCATATTGGAGGATCTTATGTACTCGTTTATGAAGTTAGTGAAAAAGAAAAGATCGTTACACTGATAGACTTTGACCATCATAACAATATTTACAAATAAAACGGAAGAGTCCTATACTGCAATGATATACTGAAGCCACTACCGCACAGCATCATACAAAATGCTTAGAAATCGTTCACGTGAGACTTCGAGTACAACTTCGACATTCGGCTCGTGTTTTGTAACCATCAAGTGATCGACAACGGTTTGCCCACGACAGAGTTCGCTGTCTGTTTCTATTGCCACAAACAGCGGTTTTGTCCTGGTTGCCACTGCCGGGTCGAGGGCGACTGCCATTGCCAGAGGATCCGGCAAATCAAACCCGTATAAATTCATTTCTTCTACACAAAACTCATTCAGAACCTTTTGAATATCCACACAGAACTCTGCCAGAGGAGTTCCGATATTGCGCAGCTTCTCCGCTTCCTGTGGATTGAATGTGGCGTAGAGGTGCGAGGCATCCCATCCTACCATCTTCATGGGAATGGCCGATTCAAAGACAATCCTGGCTGCTTCCGGGTCTACCCAGATGTTGTATTCCGCGACCGGTGTCACGTTACCGTAACCCTGACCAATTCCCCCCATTATGACACATTCTTTGACCTTGCCCGCTATTGACGGGTCCTGCAACAAGGCCAGGGCAATATTTGTCAAAGGACCAAGCGTGACCAATGTAATTTCACCTGAAAAACGGTGAATGGTCTCAATGATTACTGTTACACCATGTCCTTCGGTTGGTACCCGACCGGAAAACGGTAATCCAATATCGCCCATCCCATCTTTGCCGTGCGCATACTCCGCCGTTTCCAGCGGACGAAGGATTGGTTTTTCCGCGCCTCGATAAACCGGTATCTGCTTATCGCAAAGTTCGACGGTGTACAGCGCATTCTGTACGGCCTGGTCTACGTGTACATTACCGCTCACAACCGTAATCCCCTCAACCTGAACGTCAGGGTATTTGAGGGCCATAACCAGGGCAACGGCATCATCCGAAGCAGTATCTGTGTCAATTAAGAAGTGGCGCATGGATATTCTTCCTTATGATTCCTGAGTGTGAAAAACGCTACACGGTTTGTAGTATGCTATCCAGAGCATCGCGATCAGGCATCGAAGGCTGTGCTCCGAGTTTTGTGGAAGCTAAGGCACCGGCTGCGTTACCGTATCTGACCGCTTCTGGAAAAGATTTACCTTCAGCGAAAGCGACGGCAAAGCCGCTAACAAATGCGTCACCCGCCGCAGTTGTATCAACTGACTCAACTGGAAAGGCAGGGAAATGTACGATTTCGTTTTCCGTTATCAACGATGACCCACGGCTTCCTCTGGTCATGATGACCGTCTTCACACCGAATTGGCGCAGTTTATCAGCAGCCTGTTTGATCTCATCATCTGTACCAACATCACACCCGGACAGCAGTGAGGCTTCCGTTTCGTTGGGAATCAGAATATCTATCAGTGAGAGTAATTCTTCGGGTAATAACTGTGCAGGAGCCGGATTTAAAACGACTTTTATCCCATGATGCTGAGCCAATTGCGCCGCCTTGATAACAGCGGGCAGCGGTATCTCCAATTGAAGTAAAAGTAAATTCACTGACTGGATTACTGCCTCCGCCCGTGATATATCCAGAGGAGAAACATGCCCGTTTGCGCCCGACGATACGACTATGCTGTTTTGCCCACCTTCCTCAACCACAATCAGCGCGACTCCGGTTGATGCATTGGAGTCACGGGTGATATGGTGTGTGTCAACACAGGCTTTTTTGAGATTGGTTATCAGTTGCTCCCCAAACGAGTCGTCACCCGCACGACCTATCATAGCCACGTCGGCTCCAAGCCTGGCCGAGCCGTAAGCCTGATTTGCTCCTTTGCCCCCGGGTATCATATGTAAATCATCTGCACCGAGAACGGTTTCGCCGGGTTTTGGAATTCGAGGTACCTGCACAACCAGATCCATATTCAAACTACCTATGACAACAATTCGTGCCATCATACCCTCTTTCTTCCCAAGTTAGAAAAGTTTCTGTTTGTCAAATGAGCAGACAACCCCTTGTTTTTTCGCTAACCCTAGGTTATCCCTTATATCTGGTTTTTAAATAAGTTTTCAATTCTCTATAGTAATTCTCGTGGGGACCTATCATGATTAATTCCAGAGCATTTTTAACAAACCGGTATGATAACAAATATTGAGTAGCTTCGATCTTTAGTTTATAAACAAAAACCCCGCGAAGGTCTCCTTTTTTTTCCTGGCCAACAGAGGGGTTGTCCAAAATTTTTTGTATCTGCTTGTCTAAAACTTTCTTTTGTTTGCTCGTAAATCTTTTGACTTTATTTTCGAAAGAACGTGATTGAATAACCTTCATAGATTTTTATCCAAATTTGTATTCTGAGCATTCCCCTTGTTTCAGCTCTTCCAACCCTATTAGGATTTCCTTGATCAGGCTGTATGTTAAATCAGGGTTTTCCTCAGCACACTTCCCGATTTTTGCCCAATGTTCAATTTGCCCGGTTACAGAACGGCTATCAATCTTTGAATATAATTTGGCTTCACTAACCAGTTTATCAGAAACTCTAACAGCTGTGGTCATTATTAATACCTCCCCAACCTGGACAAGCCAGAACCAAGAAGGTTAAATATTTCGTTTATTCTGGTTCGTCCAGGTTGTCAAATGAAAACCTACGGTTTTCAAACCCTGGCCCAGACCGCAGGGCGGATCGCACCAGGGCAGGCTTTCCCTTAAAAATAGTTAAATTATAAAGCTGTTTGATTTTGGATCAACCGGTCTACGACTCAGAGAGGTTGTTACTTAAACTCATATTCGACGTGAGCTAAGCTCAGCTTTGAAAGATGACATTATCAAAAACATTTTATTATTCCACAGTTTTGTTACTAAACAATTCCTGCCAAGTTTTATCACCTACAGAGATTACATCGTGGCTGAAAGCCTAAAGCCCTTATCAATACGGCATTTCTGGTTTTGAATTATTTGTGATAAAATCTTGCATTTCTTATATGTAAGGAGTAAAAAACCCTTACATATGAGCTATATTAAACGGTCAATAGAAAACGGAAAAGTTATTACTCTGCAAATTTGTTATATTGGAAATGAAGCTGACGGGAAAATAATTTTATCCGATTCAATCGCAAGAAAAAATTTTAAAGACTTATGGGAAATATATTAGTAGATAATATTGGAAGAAATCTGGAAAGAGTATTAGATATAGTTAAAGATCCGGAACATTTTCTTTTAGAGAAATATTATGGGTTAGAAGTCCCAAAAGGCTTCCGTATAGACTTGTTTGCAGCAAGGAAGTTCAGATTAATTTGCGGCAATATTAAGCAGTTTAAGTCTACAAATCTTAAAATGGAAGACAACTGGCTTGGAAGAGAAAAAATAATGGGCATAATACCTGTTAGAAAAATAAGAGAAGTTGTTACAGTCCATTCACCGGCAAGACATCCCCGAAAACTAGTTTGTCCTTATTGCGAAAAAATTGTCATCCCAAAGAGGCTTCATAAGTTAAATTTTGCGGATATTGTACTTTTCTTTTTCTCCGGAGGAATATGGGCTATCATACTTTTTGTCCTGTATTTCTTAATAAGGAGATGTCCTGTCTGCAATTACAGTTTAAGAGGTTTTAAACCTCTTTCAGAAGAAAGAAGTCAATAGACAATTTTCAATTGAAAAAGGCGCTGGCTATCAAAAAACAGTCAGCGCCTTGTAATTCATAAAAATATCGATCTCTCCGTCATTAACTATTGCGGGTAAGATCAATGAGTTAAAAGTTCAACTATTATTAATTTATCTCTTCAGTGTGCCTACAGTCTCTAATTCTAAGTGATAGCCCATCTCACCATGTTGCGTAATATCAAGTCCGGTATCTTCTTGTTCTTCAGTAGTCCTTAACCCAATAGTATATTTGATAACTAAACCAATTATAATGCACACAGCAACAGTATATGCCCATGTAGCTGCAATACCCACACACTGTATACCCAGTTGACCGAGACCGGCCATATCCCAACCAATGAAAAATCCATAAGCTCCATCTTTACCTGTTGCTAACTGGGTTGCATAGAGTCCCGCGGCAAAAGTGCCGATTGTCCCGCCAATAGCGTGCACGCCAACGACATCCAATGCGTCATCATAACCAAAAGCCGGTTTTAATTTCTCAACAGCAAAGTAGCATCCTACGCCGGCCATAATTCCAATCTGTATAGCGCCCAAAGGCCCAACAAAGCCGGATGCAGGCGTTATTGTGGCCAATCCGGCAATAGCACCCGTAAGAGCGCCCAGCAACGTAGGTTTGCCCTTATGAAAATACTCGCAAACCATCCAAACAAAAGTGGCAGTAGCAGCCGCTTCATTAGTCACAGTAAATGCTAAGGCTGCATTACCATCGGCAGCTAATTGACTACCACCATTAAAACCAAACCAACCGAACCAGAGCAACCCTGTTCCACATAATACTGCTGGTAGATTACAAGGAGGCTTTACGTTTTCCCTCTTACGGGGGCCAAGCATTACGGCAAGCGTAAGCGCTCCGGCGCCACAACATACGTGCACAACCAGTCCGCCAGCAAAGTCCAAGACACCAAAGTTGCCCATCCATCCACCTCCCCATTGCCAATGGCAAATAGGATTATACACGGCAGTTGCAAAAAGAGGCACAAAGAGTAACGCCGCGCCAAATTTCATACGGCCTTCAACAGCGCCCAATACCAGGGCTGGCGTGATAACGGCAAACATACACTGGAAGATCATAAATGTATATTCAGGTATTGTACCGGAAACAGAATCCGGTGTTATCCCCATTAGACCAACTTTAGAAAGGCCCCCAATCATCCAGTTCCCATCTGCAAAGGACAAGCTATAGCCCCATAATATCCACTGAACACTTATAATGGCAATAGTTATGAATACCATCATAAGCATATTGACTATATTTTTTACAGAACAAATCCCTCCATAAAATAAACAGAGACCGGGAGTCATGAGGAGGACTAAAGCAGCAGAGGCAAGTATCCAGGCGTTATCGCCAGTATCAATAGCGCCTTCGCCTGCCCATGCCATAGATGATGTTACCATCATCAGAAAAAACACCAAGACAAATAGAAAACCAAGTTTTTTCATTCGTTTAACCTCCTTCTAAACAATCAAAAAAAGTTTTTACTATATATTATTAAATTGCCCAAATCTTTAAAACTTTAAATAGCTTTATCTCCTGACTCTCCAGTCCTTATTCGTATAATATCCTCAACTCCGGAAACAAATATCTTTCCGTCCCCGATACTACCGGTCCTGGCAGCATCTACAATAGTATCTGTTATCTTCTTTACATCTTTATCTTCGGCAATTACTTCAACCTTAATCTTTGTTATCAAATCTACAGAATACGATCTGCCACGATAAACTTCAGTTATACCCTTCTGCTTACCGTGACCCCTAACCTCTGTAACGGTCACACCAGCTACTCCAATGCTTTTTAAGGCCTCCTTAACAGCGCCCAATTTCTCGTTCCTAAAGATCGCTTCAACTTTTTTCATTAAAATTACCTCCTTTTAATCATTTTAAAAAGACAACATATGTTTAATGTATAATTTTAAAATTACACCCCCTCTCTTTTCGTTCGGTATTCTATAGAATACACATATTGATGCCCAATATGTAGTTGCTCAGCCCTTGTCACAAACGTTTAATATATTGTGCTTATACACCATGTTTTGCAAAGAAAAAAAATTTAAATCTTCTAAGCGTTCCTATAAAACTAAAAAAATATTCAATAGTATTTCACTTAGAGCAATAAATATACCAAAACTTGCAACAACAAAAACGATCTGGCATAAGACTTGTTATAGCTAGAGCTTACAATAAGTATAAAATACTTTTTCTGTGTTTTCTGCAATTCTTACTGTGGCGTATATCTGCCATTTAGAAAATATATAACACTTATAGTATTATAATTACTCTTTTTCAGTTAATAGTTCAGCCCACAGCAAAGACGCAAAGGCCTGCGCTGAACGCAGGTGAAGTGACGCAAAGAAAAATTTGAGAAAAAAACATAAACGTTAATTCCCCCTCGTTCCCACGTTCCAGCGGGAACGATAGGGTCATTGATCAGGGATTTCGTGTGCCTTGAAGTATGGAATACCTAAGTGGTTGCAAATACTACCTATGCGAGCCTAATCCTCGTATAGAAGTTAGTAACAATGCAGAAGCTGCAGACAGACAGCATATTACCGTGAGGTGTATGACGGAGTGACGAGTTACAAACGACCTGTTGGGGTGTATGATTTTGGCGTATTATACTGTGCCACCTGCCGTCTAAAAAAACGGTTTTGGGGTCTTTTCACTATTTTTTTAAAAGGTGGGGTTTCAGTATTCTCAAGAAATCAGTACAAAACTGAATCTGAAAATCAACCGAAACAATGAAGAGAATTCAAAACATTCGAGGCCTTAATACTTAAATCTTACAGAACGATTATTACCAGAACCTGTCACAAATAAATCTGAAAAATCTGTTGTAGTCACCCGCCGCATATATTGGCGGGCGACTACCTGCCCGACCCCACTGTTTAGTTGGACACAGACAAATTAATTTAGGTTAAAAATATTACTCTTAAACATTACAATGCTTTTGCACACAAACACAAGCATTTTGTACATCTTATTGAGCGGGATAGCATGAAGTACCATGAATGTGTTCGTCTAGACCTTCTTTCTCTACATTTTCCGCCACCCTCATCTTTGAATCATTCTTACCTATACCACCGATCAGAGTGAACACTATGTATGCTAATCCACCAGCCCAAGCAAAGGCGACTACACATGCAATAAGCTGTGCAGCCAACTGTCCGAAATGTCCAGTTATTACACCATGAACTCCACCATACGAACCATCGGCAAAAATACCTATGGCAATCAATCCCCAGAATCCATTTGTTCCATGAACTGAACATGCACCAAGTGGATCGTCAACTTTGAACTTGTTTGCAATAAGCCATACAGAAAATAAATATATTAGGGATCCCAGGAATCCTATCAGAACTGCAGCCCACGGCGCAACATAAGCACATGGCGCTGAAATAGCAACCAGGCCAGCCAGAGCGCCATTACATGCTTCACCAACATCAGTATGACCAGTGAGAAGGTAAGTAACGAATAACACAGTAACGGCTCCAATTGAACCAGAAAGACAAGTATTTGCCGCTATTACAGAGGTTCTTAAATCTCCTGCAGCCATAGTACCTCCGGCATCATAAAACAACCAACCGACTGCAAGGACTATCGTTCCTAATATCATATAACCTACATTATGCCCGGGTATACTGTTAGTTGTACCATCCTCGTTGTATCTACCTGCTCTTGGTCCCAGGAAACAAGCGCCAACAAAACCTACAGTTCCTCCAATAGCATGCACAACTCCTGATCCTGCAAAATCCCTTACACCAACACCATATGGGAGACTCCACAGCCATCCTTCTCCCCATATCCAATGACCATATACGGGATAAATAAATATATAAACAAAGAAAAACATAAGCACATAGGAGCAGAGTTTCATCCTCTCAGCAATCGCACCGGCAATTATACTACCGATAAATGTTGCTATACATGCCTGAAATATAAATAATAATATTGTCCTAACGTCATATGCATCACCCAATAACATAAAACCGCTCAGACCCATAAATGAATTGCCTTTTCCCACTTGTTCTCCCAGGAATTCAAATCCTCCAAACATTACTCCAAAACCTACAAACCAGTATATAATTACACCAAGTGTTGTGGCAATAAAGCAGTGGGTCATATAACTCAGCATATTCTTGGCTGGTAATAAACCGCCTAACATTGCAAAACCTACCTGCATGAACCATATCATAAAACCACATACCAATATCCACGTAAAGCTACTGGATAAATTTATACCCCTAAGATCCAGTGAAAAAGTCTTATCACCTGTTGGATCTGCTGCCTCCGAAATGCCAAACAATAAGAAAACAGTAAAACCAGCAATCAGCAAATACAACAATACATTCTTCAACTTAAAATGCATATACTTACCTCCTTTCTATAATTTTTTACTTTTGCAAGAAGTAAATTAGGAAAGAAATAGGCTAATTGATCGAATAGCCTTGTGATGGTAATGAACTTTTCAACGAAAGTACACAATGTTGCAAAAAAAGAGAAACATGTCCTTTCTGAAACGTAAATTGATGATACTTTCTGGTAGGAATTTACTTTACGATATGTACTTATATCAGGAATTTGCATATCCGGGAACATATATGTTTAAAATAAAGTTCTAATTAATCTTCAAACTTTTCAAAATATCATTTAACGTCTTAAAATATTTTAAAAAGAAAATTATTGCAACGGACATACCAAAACATACATAAAAAAGAAATGGCAGCCATAAGACCGCTACATGCAGCCATTTACTACAATATTATAATTCAAACCATTTATTCTAAACTTTACAAATTCTGGCGCAAATCTGCCTCTGGAGAGAACATATCTTACTTAACATAAAACTATAACACAGCTTACAACAGTCGAGCAAAAATATGGTAATTGCGTAATGTTTTAGCCATCTATGCCTACAGGTGGGTGAGTATAACTTCTTCTCTTATGGATGCGAATTATATTGCAGTATCCCCCTGAAAGTCAACAAAATTATGCTAATAATATACATAAATCTTTAATTAATTTTTAAATACGAATACAATCAATTTGGCTGATTTAGTAAAATTTGACAATTACACAACTACAACCCCATAATAAACCAACAATATTTTCCTTTCTAAACATCCCCTAAACTTTTATTTTGTTCCATATATCATCCAATTCTTTTAAAGAACACGCTTCTATATTTTTACCTGTTGTTATAAGGTGAGTTTCTACCTTCTTAAACCTATCTATAAATTTAGAAATGCTCCTCCGTAGTAAATCTTCTGAATCTAATTTAAGAAATCTTGAAAGATTCACTACCGCGAATAGCAAATCGCCTATTTCTTCAGCTATTTGCTCTTTTTCTTTCTTGATGATTGCGACCTTAACTTCTTCTAACTCTTCATCAACTTTTTTTATAACATCTTCTATTACCTCCCAATCAAAACCTACGCGCGCAACTTTTTTCTGAAGTTTTTGCGCCTTTTGCAATGCTGGCAGGTGCTTTGGAATATTATCTACGATTGATTCATTTTTATTGATTTTGCCTTTTTGTTTTGTATTTACCTCTCTTCTCTTTATCTCATGCCATTGGGTTAGGGCTTCACTTGCATCATCTACAGTTTTGTCGCCAAAAACATGTGGATGCCTTCTGGTCATCTTTTCCAAACAGACTTCCAATACGTTATTAAGATTAAAAATTTTGCTATCATCAGCTATTTGGCAATAAAAAATTATCAAAAAAAACATATCTGCAAGTTCTTCCTTCAATAGTTCAGAATTTTTCGAGTCTACTGCATCAACGATCTCATACACTTCTTCTATCAAACAGGATTTCAGTGATTCGTGTGTCTGTTCTTTATCCCAAGGACACCCTCCTTTACTTCTGAGTTTCTCCATCAGTTTTACTAAATTAGAAAAATTATTAATCAATAAATTCCATGTTCCTTTCTAATATATTTTCTTGTAATTGAGTTCCAATGATATTCACGGATATTTGTAGGTAATGTCTCTGAATTAAGCAATTTCAAAAAATGTACATAAACTAGCAGACTGTAGCGGAAGGTCATGCCAGAGGCAGATCTACCTATGGTACGACTTTAACTTTCCATTATAATATAGCAATCATAGAAATAGAAACCTGAAGGTTTCCACTACATTTTTTTTAATAACATTGGATTTTTTTGCTGGTTCAATATTCGTTATTCGATACTAATCATAATTCCCTCTACTCTCTTGAACTAAACATTTCGGTTCAGACTGCAAGTCTGAACCAGCATTACTCTCTACTCCCTACTCCCTACTCCCCACTTCCTCCTCCATGATTGTTGGGGCAATTACTTTTCTAAACCCTGCCCCTTTGGCATCATCCATAATATCAACCACAACTCCATATGGTATCCACTTATCAGCCTTTAAAACCAATATCTCATCCCCTGTGTCCAAAATCACCCGCCTAAGTTCTTTTTCCAGGTCTTTTTTATCAACCGGCATATCTTGTAAAAATAATTGTCCATCGCGAGATATGGTTAATACTGTTCTTTCTATCTTACTTGCCTCATAATGTTTAGTAGATGGCAATTCCAACTTAATGTTAGGTTGTTCTACAAACGTAGATGTAACCATAAAAAAGATTAAAAGCAAAAAGAGAACATCTACTATTGGCGCAATATTTATTACTGGTTTTATAAAGCGTTTTTGGCGAAACTGCATGTTTACTTATTTCTTTTAGCATAAAGTTTGTTTAAAAGAGACAGTGAATATTTCTCCATCTCGAGTATCATAATATCAACTTTTCTATCGAAACTACTGTATGCTACCAGGCATGGTATTGCTATGCTCAGTCCAATTATGGTAGTTCTGAGGGCTTGTGCTATTCCTCCAGAAAATGCCTTTGTCTGTCCTAATCCTATTTCTGATATCACGTCGAAGACCTGACTCATACCAAGCACCGTTCCCAGCAACCCAAGAAGTGGGGCAATAGCCGTAATAACTTCCAGTACAACCAACATTCTCTCCAGGGCTTTAGCCTCCTGCCTTCCTGCAGCCTGGATATCCAACACCTTTTCTTCTCTTGACAAATGAATATTAGAGATCGCACGTTTAATAATATTTGAAAACGGCCCCTTTATAGCATTGCATCTCGTCAAAATAATTTGAATGTCTTCCGGACCCTTAATAGCATTTATTACATCTATTAGTTCTAGTCTTACAATACGGTTCTTTCTAAGGTTTATAGTACGCTCCAGGATAACCGCGAGAGCAAGAATAGAACAAATAAACAAAGGTATCATTATCGGGCCGCCGCCTATCAACCATCCCAATACACTACCTCCACATTAAAAGAAATAGTAACTAAACCTAACATTTATGTATTTTTCATCAATATATTCCGGGAATTTATTCAAGATAGTATTTTGAATAGATATTCTAATCTTAGACGCTAACAGCTCATTTCCCGCTGAATCTATGATTATTACATCAACAATTCTACCAGCAGGAAGTACCTTGAATGTTACAATTATGGGCTTGTAATCTTCGGTTACTTGATTAATAGATGCATCTGTACCATACTGTAATAACCAATACAATCTTACCTTGTCTCTTATATGTTTGTAATATGGCGCATATTCATGTTTCTTTATATTAAAAGATTCTTTACCAGGAAGTGGCGCATTTGATATATTGTCTTCAAAAAAAGGAACATCATCCCCGGCTGGAACGTTAACTCCTTGAGATTCGTTTGAAATACTATCTCTACTACCTTCAACTATTTCCTTCATCTTGGTCATAGGAATGGATGCCATTTTTGTATATTCTTCAACAGACTCAGTTATTTCATCCGTACTCTCCTCTACAACTTCCGTTTCGGTCTCCTTATTCTCAAATGATTTGTCTTCCAAAATCACTACCTCCGAGTCAAGCGTAGAAGACAATATATCATCATTATCCTCTGCCTGCCCTGTACCCCCACTGCTGCTAGCCCCGCTGCTTCCTTGCGGAAGCAAGGATGCGGGGCTGTGGGGGCGGTTCAGGGCCTGAGAACTTGTATCTTTAACATCATCTAATTTTGCATCCTGAACCACAGGTACATCCTGCAACTCATTGAATGTCTCAACTTCATTACTGGCTGACATCATCTCATTATTATTCTCGTCGGACAAACTATCGATTATTTCTTCTTCAATCAGAGGTTTGGGAACCGCCCCGGTTGCACTTTCGGTAGCCTCGCCATAAAGAGCCTCCATAGGGAAGCCCGCATCCTGAGGCTCAACAGATGCAAGTACATCGGGAACTTCACCAGGTAATTCAAAATCACTTTCTAATCTGGGTTCATCATTTACATTGTCCTCTTCATTATACATATCCCTTGCAATAGAACCTTTTTCTCCTACTCTATCAGTATCTGCTTGAGGTTCCTCGTCCACAACCTTATCTGATGTATCTACAAATAGTTGTCTTTTCTCTTCTGGCAAATTTTCTTCAATCTCTTCTTCCTCTTTCTCCTTCATTAACTCTTTTTCAGCTTCAATGCTTTTTTCCTTTTCCATACCAGATTCAAGTTCTATTTCAATTACATATTTATCTTTTCCCGAAGTGTAATCCTTAAGATTGAGCTCTGGTTTTAGAATACGACTTAAACTGGAAGTTGAAAAGATAAAGATAAGATGCAGTATACAAGATATCGTCAGAAAATAAGCAAAAACCGTTCTGCTTTCATAAATAGTGTGTGGTTTTGGGTACATAAATGTTTTTCAAAGGAAAGACAATAACTTATATAATATGGATGGTGATACTATTAGCGATTTGATATATTTAAAATAGCAGTTTAGCAACAAAACATCTTCAAGGGGTAACTGTGAAATGCAAGTAGGTCTTTTATAAATCCATTCCAGATAAGATTGCAGATTATTCTTCTGTATATTTATTTAAATACTGATAATAGTCACTATCAGTGCTTAAATACAAGCGGGTATTCTTATTGACTGTTTTCTCAAAAGTTTCAAGGGTTTTTGTAAAAGAGTAAAATTCAGGAGCTTTCTCATACGCATCTGCATAGATCCTGAGCGCATCTGCATCTGCCTCACCTCTGGTTTGAACTGCTATTTTATATCCTTCGGATTCAATTCCATCGAGTTCCTTTTTCATGTTTCCTAAAATCCTGGCCTCCATTCTTCTACCCTCAGATTCATACTTATTTGCAATCCTGATTCTCTCAGAGCGCATTCTGTCGTATATTTTAGGTATAACTGTCGGCACATAATTAATATGCTTAATCCTGACATCAATTAATTCTAAACCGTACCTTTCACTTAATCCACTATTTGCCATAAATTTTATTTCTTCGACTAATTTTGCCCTCCCCTTGTCAACGTGTACTTTCTTAGCTATTTCCGCCTTTTCCAGCTCTACAGTTGTATACACGAGCTTTCGATTCGTATCTCTAAGTATCTCATTCAAAGGGTATGAACTTACGATGTTCTTTACAGCAGACTCAATAACCTCATCCAACACACCTTGCCCTCTACTTTCCCTTCCTAATGAGGTATAAAATTTCAATGGGTCCACGATTTTCCAGCGAGCCCAGGTATTAACGCCGATGTTTTCTTTATCTCTTGTTAAGATATCACTCGGTTCCCCATCCCACTCTAAGATTCTTTTTTCGAAATATCTCACTTTTTGAATAAAAGGTGCTTTTACGTTTAAGCCTGGTTCAGTTACAACCTTAACAGGTTTACCAAATTGGATAACTACGGCCTGTGATCTGATGTCAACAACATAAAATGCGCTGCTGGCTATGATAATTATTGCCACTACGGCTATTATGGGTATTATTATCATTAATGTTTTTGTCTGTTCTTTGTTCATTTTGTTATTTTACTTTCTCCCAGATTTAGTATTGGCAGAATACCTTTTTGTTCTTTGTCAATGATATAGACCTCCTCACATTCTGGTATTATCTTTTCCATAGTTTCAAGGTAAAGCCTTCTCCTCGTTACGTCTTTTGCCTTCTCATACTCCCTCCAGACAGCAAGAAATGCACTGGTATCACCCGTTGCCTCATTTATTCTCTTTATTTTATACCCTTCCGCTTCTCTAATTACCTGTTCCTTCTTTCCCTCAGCGGCTGGTATGATTTTATTCTTCTTTCCTTCAGCTTCATTTATAATCTGATCTCTTAATTGCACGGCCTTGTTAACAGCATCAAAGGCATCCTTAACTTGCGCAGGGGGATCAACGCCTTTTAAGTTAACTACTTGTACAGCAATTCCACAACCGTAAAAATCAAGGCCCTCCTCTATCTCCTTTTCTACAGTCATCTCTATTTCCCTTCTTCCAATGGTCAATACCTCATCAACAGACCTGTCACCTACAGTTTTTCTCATTACAGCTTCAGACACATCTCTTATAGTCGCCCCCACATTCCTCACATTAAAGAGATAATCCTTCAGGTTTTTAATTTTATACCTTACTACCCAATTTACCTCGGCACAATTTCTATCCCCCGTCAACATTAAAGAAACTTCCTTTGAACCTCTAAAATCGTAGTCAATAATGCTTTCTCTACCAGAACGAAGGGTTCTATAGCCAAATTCTTCGTTATAAATACGCTTAACTTCACGAGCAAATACCCTATCAATCCTAAATGGTAATTTAAAATGCAATCCTGGCCCAACCGTCTCAACATACTTACCAAACCTCAATATCACCGCTTCCTGATTAGCCTTCACTGTATATATTGAACTATATCCAGTGATAATAATACCTATTACGATAGCTACAGGTATTATGTATTTCTTAAAGGGGTCAAATTTTATTTTATCAAAGCTAAAGTCTGGACTTTCTCTATAACCATTCATTATTTATTCCTTAACACTGGATTGTATAAGCACTTTATTACCGATACATACAACCTGCAAATTTTATAATATCTCCTTAAAAAATACTTTCTTTATAAATTTTACAGATAATATCTGAATGTGTCAAGCTAATTATGAGTAAGTCCTAAATTGAGCGATTTATTTTGATATCTCAAAGTAGTCGCAGGCTTTAGCCTGCGTTTCTCATCAACATATGGGTTCATAAAAATTTCACGTAAGTTGCGCAACCTAAAGGATGCGGCTACCCGAACGTACCGTTCGGTACTCGCCAGAAAGATTGTCGGGCGGGCGAGCATAAATCGCTAAATTTAGGTAAGATTTAGATGACCTTTGTAATCTCATCTACTTGAAAAAAAGGCAGGTCTTTAACCTCTCCATTTTCTATTATTTTCAAACCTTCTTCTTCATTAGTCAATTTTCCAATAACTGAACATTCAATGCTATTTCGTGTAAGTTTGTTTAACACTGCTTTTCTGTCATCAGGGTCTATTACTATTAACAACGCTCCGGAAGCGATAACACCCATTGGATCTAGTTTATACTCAGAACACAATACCCTTGTTTCATCTAAACAATTAATTTTTTCTGCATAAATAACAACACCCGTATTCGATACCTTCGCAAGTTCGAATAATCCGGTTGCCAGTCCACCTTCGGTTGGGTCATGCATCGCATGAATATTAGCCACTTGATTCGCAATAAGAGCATCCTTTACGACACTAATTCCTGGATTGTATAAATAATTTTGAACTTTTTTGACAAATAAATCACCATATTTTTCACTTAATTCTTTCTCCCTTTCCCTCGCAAGAAGCGCCATCCCCTCTATTGCAATACCTTTAGTTAGCAAAATCTCATCTCCTGCTTTCGCATTTGAGTTTGACACTAATTTTTCCTTGTTAACTTCCCCAAGCATATGTCCCGACACTATAGGCCTATCCAAACCATGAGTAATTTCTGTATGCCCACCACAGAGAGCAATTCCTAATTCACTTGCAGCTTTTTCAATATCATGAAATATTTCTTTAACCAATTTAGTATCAGTTTTATTCTCAGGTAAAAAGATAGATGCCAGAAGCCATTTAGGCGTTCCCCCCATCGTTGCAATATCATTTGCATTCACATTGACCATGTACCATCCTATATTATATGTGGTAAAGGTAATTGGATCTGTTTTTGCGATAAGATATTTATCTCCAAAATCAATTACTGTGGCATCCTCACCAACTTTTGGACCGACAATAATTCTTGGGTCTTTTTTTGTCAATAGTACTCAACAATTCATCAAGGAGTTCTATAGGTAACTTGCCGACTCGAAATGTATTCATTTGTATCTTAACAAAAAAGTTTTAACCAATTTTGGCAAAGCTGAGCTTAGCTCTGCAAAATATTTATTAATAGAGTTTTTCAGGGTATCTGATAAGCACCAAATAACAAATCCCAAATAACAAACAAATTCCAATGACCAAATCCAAAATTACAAACAAACTGGTTTGGATCATTCGGTAATTGTAATTTGGAATTTGTTTGGAATTTGTAATTTGAGATTTGTAATTTATTAAACATGTTTGGTTCCCGCCTGAGGCGTACCTTGAGTTGTTCACAGGGGCGACTTTAGTGGCTGGCTTGTCCAGGTTAGGCTATATTAACTCTCTTATATCTCTCAATCCTAACTTTTCACGACTCGCAAAGGGTTCCCCATACCGTGTTCCAATCAATGCCCCAAAATACTGCCCATAAGCATGCAATAATCCATTTATGTGTTTCCATCTTTCTTCATTAAAAGCAAATTGAGACTTATAGGATTTTACTACCTCAACCTTTTTTTCAAACTCGTCACTAATATCAATAATAAAGGCCGGCGAAAGATGAACCTTCAGGTGAGACCATAGATAATAAAAAACACGTTTAGGATACCATGGTTCACCTGCCATATCAGTTTTTGTTAGCTTTGCATAGAATCTTGCCGCTTCACCTATCTGTGTAGTTTGTATATGGTCCGGGTGTGCATCCTCCCAATAAGGCAGAAACAGAATATCAGGTCTTACTCTGCGAATCACTTCAGTCACTTTTTTTCTTGTTTCTACATTGTCAAAAAGATAACGATTTGGAAAGTCTAGAGTTATTCTACTGGTTAAACCAAGTAAATCGGTCGCCTTTTCACATTCTTTGCGCCTTATTTCTATGGTTCCATGTGGAGTGGGTTCTCCATCTGTAAGATCGACAACGTGAACTTCATGGCCAAGTTTTAGAAATTTTATTATACCGCCTCCCATACCACCTTCTACGTCATCGGGATGCGGACTTATAGCTAGGATTATCAATTTAGAATCAATCATCTCTCTCTGAAATTATTAAAATATTTAATCTTATAAAACTTATTCTTTGCACTACAAGGATGGTCTACAGTTATCAGCGCAATTTTTTATTTTGCGAAGCCCGCCCGGCTATGTCCGTTCGGACGGGCAAAACAAGAAGTTAGCGACCGAAGGGAGCTAAGTTCTTTTAGATATCAAAATAGGTTTGTTTGCCTAAAAGTGTATCATTACTCAGTATTTTTTTACCAATTAATAAATCTACTGCTTTTTCGGTAAGTATCTTACTGTTTGTGTAAAAACCTATATACCTTTCGTGATGTTTCCCGGAAGGTATTTCTTCTGCTATCAGAGAAATATGGATATTCTTATTTTTAATGATTGATATCCGGTTTTCACGAATTAGGTCTGCATTTTTTGTTAGTATATGAACATTGTCCGCAATTTTTTCAATAGGTGAATCTGCAACACCTATAATAAATATCTGATCAGCATAATTTGCTAATTTTGCATATCTTTCATTGTGTTCCACAAATCTACTTAACTCTTGAAACCCCGAATATAATGTACATCTTTTTTTATGTAACTTCAAAGAATCCTCGATAACTCTGCTCATCATAAATAAAGTTTCTCTTGAGGTCGTAAAATGATATTCTCCATCGAGTGAATCAATATGGAGGTCTTCTAAAAGTAAACCAGGGTTATGAAATTCTTTTAAGGCCCTTACTTCTACTATCAGATCATGGAAAAGGTTACTTTTATTCAACTTCAAACTTTCCCTGTTTATGTTGATACTTAGGATTATTTATATCTGCAATCCTGTACATGTATTCCTGCAATGTTATATTATTGTGCCAGTATCCGGTAACTCTTGCCGTATTCATAAAGACTACAAATAAATAAAACTTCCATCCTATATATATTGTTATAATCAAGAACACGACCTGGAATATCCATCTAAACCTATTGGAAGTCATCCATGATAGCGGTTTTCGCTTTTTCTTAGCTACCACTGATTCATCAGTTCGATGCATAGTGTCTTCTTTCTGTAAAACCAAAACATTTCTCCATTCTTATGTTAAACCCTCATGACCTTACGGATTACCACGAATTATGAAAAATCTAGATTCCCTGTTTGCCCGCCCGGATGAATCCGTTCGGACGGGCTTGCCCCGTTGAATAATTACTAACTGGATTACCTGCGAAAGCAGGGCCTTTTTCCCTCCTTTTTCTGGAGGAATCCAATTTTGCATTATATATTCTACGGGGCTTGCCACGCGGGCAATACCACGGGAATGACAGAGAATACAACACATTGTCATTCCCTGCCCGACAGATGGCAGGCGGGCCGACTCTGATCGGGAATCTATTTTCTGATCAAAAATATTTTATAAACCGTAACAGGAAAGTGTCAAGTATTTTGTTAAACACACTCTCTTTTAAACCTTTTAGTTGTGTAAAAAAAAATATCCCTGTTTGTCTTTAATTGCATATAATATATTAGCTTGAGTTTATATAAAAAACTGTTAAAATAAATTAATTCCTATAAGTCACTAATCCTGACCTGTCGTCAGGACAGGTTTATAGTATTTTGCTTCGCAAAATGGAATTTACCGTGGAAGTTGCAGACTACCTCTAGTAACAAAACAATAAGTTTTATAAGTTGAAATATTCATAGATTATGTTCATAATGAATGATTTCTTTCGAAAGGAAGGTACTACATTTAGCCCTGCTCTCGCAGGGATTCCAGAATAGTTAATTGCAAACTGCCATTAAATGATAAAACGGCGTAAAACAAGATCCGTGTTAGTTGGTTCAGTAGAAATTGGTGGTGATGCGCCAATCTCTGTTCAATCAATGACAAACACTCATACAGACGACATCGAAGCAACAGCAAAACAGATCCACGAGTTAGAAACTCTCAAATGTCAAATTATTAGGGTTGCTGTTCCTGATGCTGGTACAATCAAATGCCTGAGCGAAATTAAAAAGAGAATACATATACCACTGGTTGCAGATATACATTTTGGACATAATTTGGCCATTGAGGCAATTAAGCAAGGTGTAGACAAAATCCGTATCAATCCGGGTAATATGAAAAAGAAAGACAAACTAGAGGAAATCGTACGCCTTGCAAAAAACAAAGGGATTCCCATCCGAATAGGAGTTAATTCTGGCTCTATTAGAAACAACAATTACCATGATGTTGATCTGGTAGAATTAATGGTAAATACAACATTAAGATATTGTGAGCATTTCGAGTCATTAGGCTTTAAAGATATAGTAATTTCACTGAAGGCCTCGGATGTACAGAAGACGATGGAAGCATACAGGTCTATAGCAAAACAATGCGACTATCCCTTACATCTTGGTATAACTGCTGCAGGTCCTCCTGATAGTGCAATAATAAAATCAGCTATTGGTATTGGAGGTCTCCTTTCAGAAGGAATTGGAGATACGTTAAGAGTTTCTTATACAGGTCCTCCCCTTCAGGAAGTAGAAGCGGGATATAAGATTTTAGAGGCTCTTGGATTATCAGAAAGTACTGATGCCGAAATAATATCATGTCCTACTTGTGGACGATGTGAGATAGACCTCTTAAATATCGTTAATGAAGTTAAGAAAAGGCTTCCTTCACGAAAAAGGTCTGTACAGATTGCCGTTATGGGATGTATTGTTAATGGTCCTGGAGAGGCAATGGAGGCTGATATAGGAATAGCTGGTGGAAAAGGGGTTGGCTTTTTATTTAAGAAAGGTGAGAAAATAAAAAAGGTTCCAGAAAATGAAATGGTTTTTACGTTGTTAGAGGAGATCGAAACGGTATAACTTCAGTAGGGTGGGCATTGCCCGCCACTATTTTCGTACCAAATTCGTGATAACGTTTTTTTAAGTAACAACAACATCTATAAAAAATATAAGTATGAAAAATGTCGTCATTCTCGGCTCAACTGGTTCAGTAGGTAAAAGTACCCTGGATGTTATAAGAAACTTAAAACATAAGTTTAAGGTTGTAGGATTATCAGCAAATTCAAACTGGGAACTTTTAGCAAAACAAGTTAAAGAGTTTAAACCAAAAAATGTTTCTCTTGCAGATGGAAATTGGGTAAAAGTGCTAAAGAATAATCTATCAGAGAACTCTGTACAAATTCTTACCGGTGCTGACAGAGTAAAGGAGATGGTTTCCGAAGAGGATGTAGATATAGTCATTTCAGCCATAGTGGGCGCTGCCGGTCTTCCTGCAGCAATTGAGGTAATCAAAAACGGAAAGACTCTTGCCCTTGCAAACAAGGAAGCATTAGTTATGGCAGGCGGATTAATTACGTCTATGGCTACAAAGAAGGATGTAAGTATTATCCCCGTGGACAGTGAACACAGCGCAATATTTCAAGCCTTAAAAGCAGGACATCCTAACGAGGTAAAAAAAAATTATAATCACAGCCTCAGGAGGGCCGTTTCGTGACTATCCAAAAGAAAAACTGTCAGAAGTTACACAGGAAGAGGCGCTTAATCATCCTACATGGCGAATGGGACAAAAGATAACCATTGACTCTGCAACATTGATAAATAAAGCGCTTGAAATAATTGAGGCAAAATGGCTTTTTAATCTAGACTCAACACAGATCGAAGTGATTATACATCCTGAGTCAATAGTCCATTCGCTTGTCGAGTTCTGTGATGGCTCGGTCATCGCTCAAATGGGAGTACCCGACATGAAGGTGCCCATCCAATTTGCATTAACATATCCTTACAGAGAAAATGGCAACGTCGAATCTCTTGATCTCGCAAAGCTTGGCAGCCTTAATTTTCGAAAGCCTGATATAGATAAATTTCCAGCAATAAGATTAGGATACGAGGTGGTTGAAAAAGGAGGTACCATGGGGGCTACATTAAACGCAGCAAATGAGATAGCAGTCCAGGCATTTCTGGAAAGAAAAATTAAATTTACGGATATCACAAAAACTGTAGAACATGTTATGAAGAAGCATAATTTTATAAAAGATCCTACTTTGCATGACATCATGAATGCAGATGAAAATGCACGCAAGGAGACTAAAAAATGCCTTTCGTAGGAATATCATTTAACATTATTTTAGTAATAATAGGCATAGGCTTACTTATCTTCGTCCATGAACTTGGGCATTTTATAGTGGCCAAAAAGATAGGTGTAAGAGTACTTGCATTTTCACTTGGATTTGGCCCGCCAATCATCAGGAAAAAGATAGGTGAAACAGATTATAGAATTTCACTCATCCCATTAGGTGGTTATGTAAAACTTGCAGGAGAGCAAAAAGATTCGACGTGCACAGGGGAGGAATGGGAATTTACGTCTAAAAAGCCCTGGCAACGTGCTGCCGTACTTATAGCAGGTGTTACCTTTAATACAATTTTAGCATTTATTGCCTTTATTGTTGCTTTCAAGGTAGGAGTCCCTTTCGTTACCGCTGAAATAGGACGTACAATGCCAGGATGGCCGGCCTGGGAGGCCGGCATAAAACCAGGTGATAAAATTGTCAGAGTAAATAATGTCTCTGATCCAGATTTCGAAGATGTCTTTATCTCAGTAGCGCTTAATAATTCTCCTGAAGGTGTCAACTTTGAAATAGAGAGTGAAGACAAGACATTCGATGTAAATGTTGTGCCAAGATATGATCCTGCAGTTGGCATCCAGCGTATAGGAATCGCACCAGCAACGAGCTTGGAAATAGACAAGATTTTTGCCCTTGAAGGCGCAGATGCACCTGCCAAAACGTCAGGCTTACAAATAGGAGATAAAATATTAGAAGTTAATGGTAAAAAAATCACTACAGAAAGCGATTTCAGAGAAATAGAACAAACAAATCCCGGCAAAGAACTTGCCCTTACAGTCTTACGTGAAGGCAAAAAAATTGCTTTGAAGGTTACACCATCTGTTGTTCCCAGACTAATGATAGGAATTTCTTGTGCCACAACAAAAATTGATGGTGTAAGGATTGACAGCCTTGCACATTCTCTTGGACTAAAAAAAGGAGATGAGATAGTTAAGGTAAATTCTCAAGACGTCAAAGGTTTTTCTGGATTAACAAATACAATAAAAAACTCACCAGATGGAAAAATCATATTAGAAATCGTAAGAGGCAACAGTACAAGAATAATAGAATTAACAAAATCTGGAGAAGAAACGGTTAAGAAATTCTCAGAGGGAATCTTCCCCCACTATGGATTAACAGTAGATTCAACGATTGAAGGTTTTCCCGCCGAAAAAATAGGCATACAACCCGGAGATCGTATCATATCAATAAATGGGGAAAACATATCAGAATGGGATCAGCTTTTACAGCTTGTTACGGGTAGTCAAGGTAAGGAGTTGGAAATTACATGGATGCACAACTATGAAAAGCTAACCCAGAAAATCACACCTAAAAAGGATGAATCAAATGCGCATGGGTCGACTGGAATCATGTTCAAACAGAAAAAGATAGTTCGAAAATATGGCTTAATCAAATCATGCGTAGTAGGTACGCATAAAACGATTGTGAATGTCAAGAGGATTTATTTGACCGTACAAGGGTTTATTTCCAAAAAATTATCAACTAAGGCATTAGGAGGTCCTGTCCTTATAGCTCAGGCTTCTTATGAATCTGCCAAATCAGGGATTGGCAAACTCATGTATCTCCTGGCTATCATCAGCATTAACCTGGCCTTTATAAACATACTACCTATTCCTGTTCTGGATGGAGGGCATCTCATGTTTCTTGGCATTGAAAAGATCAAGGGATCTCCCGTAAGTGAAAGAACGCTTGCAATTGCCAATTACGTCGGTTTTGCATTAATTATAACCCTAATGATCTATGTAACAAGGAATGATGTTATGCGGTTATTTAATATACTTTAATTCCCCTGTCTCCCCCTTTATGGCTTGCCTGATGGCAGGCTTGGGGGGGAATTAGTCCCTTAGTAAAAATATTTTAACCAATTTTGGAATAAATTACGATTTACGATTTCAGAATTACGAATTTACATTCATAAGAAACTATTGAAGAATTTGATTAAAGAAGCAGATGAGTTGGTATCTATTTTTACTGCTGCATTAAAGACTTCAAAAACAAATCGTAAATCTAAAATCCCCCTTAGTCCCCCTTTTATAAAGGGGGAGATAGGGGGATTTAAATCGTAAATCTAAAATACTCTTGTTCCGACTTGTTCTGGTTAGGGGGATTTTACATATTCTTAACCATACGCTCTGCTTCAGCCCTCATTTCGTTAAGTGTTTTCTCTAACAATTCTCTGTACTCCTCTACCTTAGACTTGTCAAGTATGGGCGGTATCGTTATAGGATCTCCATATATTAATATTGCCTTAGAAAAAGGTTTAGGTATACGAAATTTATCCCAGCTTGGAAGTTCCCAGTAATTTGTTAAACCCAATGCAACTGGAAGTACAGGATAATTTGTCTTCTGCCCTAAGAAAATTATCCCTGGCTGAACAATAAACCTTGGGCCTCGAGGACCATCTGGTGTAATCACAAAAGACGTATCCTCGTTTACTTTTTTAATCATGCTTAACAAAGCATTCACACCTCCTCGTGTCGTTGAACCTCGAACTGGATTAAAACCTAACTGCTGAGCAATTTGGGCAATGTACTCTCCGTCTGTATGGCGACTTATCAAGACTTTTATTCCAAGATTCCTGGCAGCATATCCCGGCGCCAGCATAAACGAATGCCAATATGCATATATAACATTCTTACCCTGACTTTTAAGTTGCTTAGGATAGCCACTTGGCTTTTCCTCAATCTTAACCGTACTGAATAAAATTCTGGCAAAAGTAGCGCCAAGAAAACCGATCACGAATAGTTTAATTCTTTCTAATTTTTTTTTTAAAAACATTCATTTCAGAAAGATATTGAGCTAACTTAATATCTTCGGAGGTTAAGAAATGCACTTCTGATGGCGGTTTTTATTATAAATGCTGTAATATGATATATTAATGCCTGGAAATTTCTATCCAGGAAAAGGGATAAATATCTTACAGACTTCTTTATCTTGTTTACTTTTGCTATTTTATATTTGGTAGTGATGGCAAGAATTCTTTTAGTAGCTGAATGTTCCTCAAAGCTCAAAATGTCATCCAGATCAATAGTAATGCATCTGTAACCTGTTGCTTTTGTACCATTTGTTATTGATAGATTTGTTAAACTTCCATTAGTCGTAAATTTAAAATCAACACTATTACCTCCTGAATGAAAAAACCTGAATATGATTTTTTTGCCGAGTCTCTTTAGTAACCAGGAGTTTTTAAAATTAACATCATTTGTGTTAATACCCACAAGAGTTCGTAAATATTCTAACAAGTAATTCTTTAAATCACTATAACTGTTTCTATCATCATTTTTTTCAATAACAGCAACGAATATTAAACGAAAAATCGTTTCATGGACTGTGTCCAGAATAGTATGATGACGCGAAGATACATCAACACCAAAAAATTTTGCATAACAATAAACAAGCATTTTTTTGAGTGTCTTCAGGTCTATCTTATTGGGTTCTACCACAGTTCCAAAATTATTGTACAAATCCCATTTATAGCTGTTGATGGCTTCTTCTTTTTTATATTCGTTATATATATGCGTTCCAGGATAAGGGGTCATTACCATAAATGCAACTTGCTTCAATCCCAGCATTCGTGCATACTCAGGATACTTCTTGATATCTTCTACTGTTTCATTTAAATGTCCGATAATAAAATAGCCTTGTATCTTTATCTTATAATCATTCAATATTTCAATGGCCTTCTCACATGTTTTTGGAGTTGTCCCCTTCCTTATGCTTTTCAGGGTTTCCAGGTTTGGACTTTCAATCCCGAGGCTTACATGCCGGAAACCTATATCATGAAGTTTTTGCATTATTCGTTCTGCTCGTATAATGTCAGTGGTCCTGCTTTCCGTCCATATCTTGAAATTGGTTAAACTGCTCTCAAACATCAGGTCGACAATCCTCTCCATCCTATTCACATCTGTTAATACGTTTGCATCCCATATCTTCAGTATCTTACGCTTCTCGGTGGTGTGTATTATCTTCAGTTCTTCAATCACGTTTTCAGGACTTCTATGCCGCCAGTTTTTGTTCACCATATCATTTGAACAAAACGAACACTTTATCCTGCAACCCCTTGAAGTGAATATAGTATCAAGAAGATAATCATTAGATTTATTTCCAAAACGTCTGGGCCTTATTTCGCGCAGGGGGTGAGGTACGACATCAAGATTTGCTATGACATCTCTATCCGGATTATGTATAGCATTGCCGTTATCTTTGAAAGACAAACCCAGGACACCTTCTGAGGGACCTTCATTTACAAGCTCCTTAAAGGTAAATTCTCCCTCTCCCCTGATTACGGCATCGACATACGGAGACTTAAGTACTTCTCCTGGCAGCGCTGTAGGATGATATCCACCTAAAACTACGAATAAATTATGCTTTTTGGCAATCTTTGCGTATTCTAAGGCATTAGTATATGCTCCTGTCATGGAGGAGATACCAATCATATCTGCCGTGTGAGTTCTCAGGTATTTTTCAAAATCATGTAAGGGGTTTGAGGCATATGTGTTTACGGGAATAGTTATTGAATCAACATCATTATTTACCATTCCAGCCAGATAGCATATTTCAGTGAGATCGGAAAGTATTACTGCTTGTGGTATGTCAAATTTCTGTGATGATTTTAATAAACAAACGTTTTTAAAATAACTCATCTTATTTTTTAATGAATGTTAGACGATTTTAAAAAAATTCAAACAAAATACAAGAAAAAACTGTCATCCTTTTTTGCCAAGCATTGAATTAATTGACAAAAGGAGTACGCACCTTTTGCATGCAATATCATCACTTTCGCAAAAATCCTTAAAAATTTGCAAAAGTCCTTGCTGGCGTCTGGCAGTATTTACCACATTTCTTTTCTGTATGTCTTTTCCAAATATTCTACAGTTCATAAACCTTGTAACATTATTAGGTGATAATTTTGTATGCAGTTTATAAGCCTTAAACAGTCTTTCTTCTAAAACCACATTATCTCTTTTTCTTGAATATGCCAGTAAAACAGGAATTATTATGTTTATGAATATTACAGAAGATCGCTCCCTCCCAATTAATCTTTCCGGGTTTTTTAACCTTTTCCCTCCAAATGTATAATAATACGACCAATATTCATCGTACAACTCTAAGAAGACAGACTCTGTATTTTTAATGATAGTTTTTATTTGTTCTACTTCATTTTTCTTGCTATCAATTATCTCAAAAGATTTCAATATTATTCTAAAAATTCCTGTTTCAAAATTCTCTGCCAGGAGGCGACTGATCGCAGCAATCCTTCTTGTTGGATAATTACTTGGCCTTGAATACTTAAAACTCCACAACTCTCCGTCCATTGGCTTATTATTAATATCATTTTTAATTACCGACCACGTTTCTTCAATTTCGTTAATATATTCACGAGATTGCATATCCTTAATATCCTTACACGAAGAAATTTGACTTGGTAATAGACCAGCCATACCAAATAATAATGCCTGAATCTTTTTACCCTTTTGCTCGGGAGAAATATCCAAAGGTATGAAACTTCTTATGTCATTTATTGAAACAATAGTTGCCAAATGTCGAAACTGTTCCTTATTATTCTTATAACCCAGCGATTCCATAATTGCTTCATACAAGATTTGCTCGAATGTCTTTGTATTCTGATGTTTTTCTATTCTATTTGCCTTAATCAATATCCTTTCATCACCCGCATAATCCAAAAAATATCCAATCCAGTTATCATCAGAAGAGATAACACTTAATCTCTTCTGACAGGGACCAGCATTAGCGCCACCAGTATGAGGGTAGTCTTCGATATCAATCATTTCTATGAGTTTATCCAATTTGTATTCCAGGTAGTCATAAAGCTCTAACTGAGGAATGGAACGATTTTTGATTTTTATAAATTTATTTTTCCTGTCATTCCACATAAAGACGTGCAAACATACATTTTCATACTCTTTTTGCTTATTATGTCCATGACGTATCCAATCATTGGAACATACATGTATCTCAACATCTCCCTTTACAACACCCTTTCCTTCTAAAAGCATCTCACTACCCTTGAAATCAGGCCCTTCTTCTAGATTCCATTGGCCTGGAGAAATAACTTCTATTCTTAATCCATCCTCCGTATATAGTTTGTTCTTCTTTAAAAGCTGTTCAGACCATATACACTTAACTAACTGTTCCTTAATTTTCTTACCTTTTGCACTATAACTCAAATCTCCATTTTCTTTAACACCACAATATCGTCTAACAATTTCGCGATAATGTGGTGAACGGAAATTGTCAGCATAATCCTTAATCCCAAACATAATTCTTTTCACGCGAAAATAAGCTGGACTCCTTCCGAAAGGAAGGACTTACCCCAAGTCCGAACAAGTTGTAATACGATTTTAGATCTACGAATTACGATTTTGAATTCCCAATCCCCCTTAGTCCCCCTTTTCTAAAGGGGGAGATAGGGGGATTTAAATCGTAATTTTTTACTGAGCTTAGCTCTGTAAAAACGGGAATCTGCTCATAATCGTACAGCAAGATGCTTATATCATTAATCAATTTTTACAATTTGTGATACCACCAAGTGGCATGAAAGTCTAACTAGAATCTTTTATATTACCAACTAACACAACTTTCCTTTTGTTTAACACCATCGCTATCAATAACTGTACCAATATGCCTGCAATTCCATTCATTATTATGTCTCTTATATCAAAGACTCTATTAGGTAATATCCACTGAATAACTTCATCAATAGCGCCAAAAGCAAATACAATAAATGTACATAAAAAGTATATAGATATATTATGGACGTTATGACTAAGAGCTATATAGATTAATCCACTAAGAATTCCATATTCAATAAAATGAACCTGTTCTTCCGGTAAATCTATAATATAGATGGCACACCCGTATAAACAACTTATAAATGAAAACCACAGATATTGATTCATACTATAACGTTCACGATTACTAATGATATAAGCCCAAAATGGAAG